>CANQLO010000013.1 GCA_947624715.1 uncultured Clostridia bacterium | reverse complement strand
AATAGTTAATTACTATTTTAAGTAATTGATTATTATACTTTTTTCTATTATTATGATTGAAGTGATTGGATAACGAGGCGCTTATAGAGATAAAGTTCTCGACATAAAAAGTGTTATCCATCCTTCACATAATATATTCGTTTAAGCAAGTTGAGATTGAAATAGTTCTCGTGTAACAAACCAAAATGAGGATATGTAGGAGAGTTGGAACCAATCATAATAAAAATAGAGTTGAAAGGAAATGAGGAAAAAATGAAGTATGGAGTTGGAGTAGATGTATCTAAAGGTAAAAGCACAATAGCAATAATGTCAGTTGAAGGAGAAATAATTGAAGAGCCTTTCGAAATCAGTCATGACATTGATGGTTTTACAATTTTAGAAGAGAAATTAAAAAAGCTACCAAAAGAAGAAACTAAAATTGTAATGGAAGAAACTGGAACTTATCATTTGCCCATATTAGGTTATTTATTGGATAAAGAATATTTTGTTACTGCAAAAAATGCTTTAGAAATTAAGAAATATTTAGACAGGGGACTAAGAAAAGCAAAAACAGATAAAAAAGATGCATATAAACTAGCAGAGTATACTTGTGATAACTGGTATAAATTAATCAAAGTAAGAGAAAATGATGAAATTTATGATAATCTAAAATTTGGTACCCAAAATTAGCTGCATATCAAAATGGTATAGGAATAAATAGTAACTACTATGATCATTCAGTGAATACAACAGGAATAAGTGAAAGCCATAATGGAACAGGACAAGGAATAACAATACCATTACTGGGAAATAGCTCTACTGGTTTTAAAGAATCAATGTCGCAGGCTAGTTACTTAATGACTACACAAACATATTATAATGCCCAAGACAATGAAGATAGTTTTAATACAGATTTTTATAATTTAATATTTGATACAGGAACATATTATTGGCTTGCTACTCGTGTTACTAATTTAGAACAAGGCTATGCAGAATTTGGAATACTTGATGTCGACTTTTCTAGTATTTATGGTAATATGATATTTCAGTCTAACGGTACTCAATCTGATTGGGGTTGTTATATAGCACCAGTGATTTCATTAACATCTAAAATACAATATACAAAGAAAAGTGATGGAACATGGGATATTTCAAATTAGAGTAATAGAAGTAAATATATAGTAATAAAAAAATTGGACGGAGCCTAAAAAAATCCGTCCAGTTGATTATAAATATATATGGATGTAAATTAATAAAAATAATAATTATAAATTAAAAGTGATACTTCAAAAATATAATAACATATATAATTTAATGTGAATGATTAGATTTTTATACTATATCGTTCACATTATTTTTATTTTACTTATTATAGTTGATACAAAAATATAAAATATTTTAAAAAATTTTACTTAACTGATAAAATGGTAAAATATTTTATAAAAAATTCTTTTCAAAAATCATTGCCAAAAAGCATAATAAGTGATATAGTACATATTGTATATTTTGTGAAAATGACAGTTAAAAATAAAACCAAAGAACGAAAATAAATTAAAGAGAATTATTTAAATTACACAGAAAAGAGGAAATTAAATGAAATTATTCAAATCTTATAGTGAAAAAGAAGTAAAAAGAGTTATGCCTATAGTAGAAAAGATTAACTCTCTTGAACCAGAAATCCAGAAATTGACAGATGAAGAACTTAAAAGAAAGACAGAGTATTTTAAGAATTTATTAAAAGAAGGAAAATCCTTAGATGATATACTTCCAGAAGCTTTTGCAGTTGTTAGAGAAGCTGCTAAAAGAGTAATTGGAATGAGACATTTTGATGTTCAGTTAATAGGTGGTATAATTCTTCATCAAGGAAGAATTGCTGAGATGAAAACTGGTGAAGGAAAAACATTAGTTGCAACACTTCCAGCATATTTAAATGCTTTAACAGGAAAAGGTGTTCATATCATAACAGTAAATGACTACTTAGCAAAAAGAGATAGTGAATGGATGGGAAAAGTTTATAATTTCTTAGGTCTTACTGTAGGCTTAGTTATAAATGGTATGAAGCCTAATGAAAAGCAACAAGCATATAATTGCGACATTACATATGGAACAAACAATGAATTTGGATTTGATTATCTAAGAGATAATATGGTTGTATATGAAAATCAATTAGTTCAAAGAGAACTTAATTATGCAATCGTAGACGAAATAGATAGTATTTTAATTGATGAGGCTAGAACACCTCTTATTATATCTGGTCGTGCAAATCAAGCATCAGACATATACAAAAAAGCAGACAGATTTGTTGCTAAATTAGAAGCTAAAACAATAATTGAGGAAGATGTAAAAGATCTAGCTCAAGAAGAAGATAATGAGAAATATGATTATATTATAGATTTAAAAGCTAAATCCGCTTCTCTTACTCAAAAAGGTATTGCTAAAGCAGAAAAAGAATTTGGATTAGAAAACTTTAATGATATAGAAAACTCAGAATTAGTACATGCAGTTAACCAAGCATTACGTGCACATGGTATTATGAAAAAAGATGTTGACTATATAGTAAAAGACGGAGAAGTTTTAATTGTTGATGAATTTACTGGACGTATTATGTATGGAAGAAGATATAACAATGGACTTCATCAAGCAATAGAAGCTAAAGAGCATGTAAAAGTTGCAGATGAATCTAAAACTTTAGCAGATATAACATTCCAAAATTACTTTAGAATGTATGATAAGTTATCTGGTATGACTGGTACAGCCATGACTGAGGAAGAAGAATTCCAAGAAATTTACAGACTAGATGTTATAGAAATACCAACAAATAAGCCAATGATAAGAGAAGATCATCCAGATATAATTTACAAAAATGAAGATGCTAAGTTTAGAGCAGTTATAAATGATATTAAGAAAAGTTACGAAAAAGGTCAACCAGTTTTAGTTGGTACAGTTTCTATTGATAAATCAGAAAAATTAAGTAAAATGCTTAATAAAGAAAGAATACCACATCAGGTATTAAATGCTAAGTTCCATGAAAAAGAAGCTGAAATAATTGCACAAGCTGGTAAATATAAAGCAGTTACTATTGCAACAAACATGGCAGGACGTGGTACTGATATTGTTTTAGGTGGTAATAGCGAATATCTAGCAAAGCAAGAAATGAGAGAAAAATATACTTATGAAGAAATAGAAGAAGCAACAGCATTTAATGAAACAGATGATGAAAAAATAATTGCTAGAAGAGAAGAATTTAGAAAACTTGTAAAAAAATATGATAAAGGTATTGAGGATGAAAGAAAAAAGGTTATAGATGCAGGTGGACTAAAAATAATTGGTACTGAAAGACATGAATCAAGACGTATTGATAACCAGTTAAGAGGACGTTCTGGACGTCAAGGAGACCCAGGAGAATCAAGATTTTATATAGCATTAGATGATGACTTAATGAAAATCTTTGGTGGAAATACAATTACTAAATTATATAACTCATTAGGTGTAAGCGAAGATATGCCTATTGAAGTTAAAATGATTTCTAAAGCAGTTGAAAATGCCCAAAAGAAAGTTGAAGGTAGAAACTTTAGTATCAGAAAGAATGTATTGCAATATGATGATGTAATGAATAGACAAAGAGAAACAATATATTCACAAAGAAGAGAAGTTTTAAGAGGAGAAAACTTAAAAGATGATGTAATCTCTATGATTAAATCAGTTGCAGAAGAAATAGTTCCAGTATATATAAACGGTGAATCAAATGATACAGAGGGATTAATGCAAGAAGTATCAAATGTATTTGGAATAACATCATTAGACAGTGTAAAGGAAGAAAATGTAAGTGAATCAGAAGTATTAAAAGAACTTCAAGATAAAGCAGTAGAAATATATGAAGATAAAAACGAAAAGTTTGGAGAACCATTAAGAGAACTTGAAAGAGTTGTAATGCTTAAAGTAGTTGACCAAAAATGGATGGAGCATATTGACAACATGGAAGAATTAAAACGTGGTGTTGGACTTCGTGCATATGGTCAAAAAGATCCAATTGTTGTATACAGAGATGAAGGATCTAATATGTTCGACCAAATGAGTTTAGATATTAGATTTGATGTTGTAAGACTATTAATGCATGCAACAAAGAGAGACGAAGGACAATCAAGAAAAGAAGCAGTTAGAATTACAGATGCAAAACTTCAAGAAAAATCAGCAATTGAACTTGTTGATGGCAAGATTTCTCCAAAAGAAGGTGGAATAAATAAAACTATAGTTAATGAAACACCAAAAGTTGGAAGAAACGACCCATGCCCATGCGGCTCAGGCTTGAAGTATAAGAATTGCCATGGAAAAAATCAATAATGTATAAATATAAAAGGAGCATTTGGAAAATTCCAAATACTCCTTTTATATTTAACTGATTTTTTGCCTGTAGAAGGCGTCCCACATTCTCTGATCAGCCTTCTCATCTTCGAAGAAAATACCGTTTTCATCGGCTTTCCTGATTATCTCAAAAAAGTCATTTCTAACACTTTCTTCCAAGAATTTTAGGTCAAGGTTTTCCCAAGAGAGAAAGAGTTCAAATCTTGATTTAATAAATGACCTCTTTATTCTCTGATATGTTACTCCAGGATGATAAAAAGGACTCATCATTCGAGCCTGAGTTGTATTTTTAAGCATTTCAGTAAGAAACCTTCTTCTTACAGAAACAACTTCTCCAGTAACAACTCCGGATAAAGAATTGTAACAGTATTGAGCAGCTTCTAAATCTTCCTTGTTCCAAAGATAAGAAGCTCCATCATCACGAGATGTCACAATACTCATCCTGTTGGAAAAACAATTTAAAATAGCAACTCTTATACCTTGAGAGTACTCTTCAGGAAATCCTACTTCTTGACAAACTCTCACCAGTTCTCTAGCCGACGCAAACCAATTATAATTAAATTGGCTATTTTTCATTATTAACTTGTAAAGCCTCTGCGCAGTCATAGTATGGAAATCTCCATACCGATCCTTAATTTCATACGTCTTTTCATTAAACATTCTACGTACCTCCTAATAAATTATTATTGTTGTTTGTTTTTTTTATATGTTAACCCCTAAAGAGGATTATAAAATTAGCGTCAATATTAATTATACCACATAATTATGTAAATTGCAAGTTAGTATTAAATTTTCCCGAAATTATTTTACACTATTTATGAATTTTGTTATAATCCTACAACATTAAAGCATTTAAACTTCTTTGTCTAAAATATTGAATATAAGATAAAAAGATGATAAAATAATGCTATTAGTAAGGTTAAATTTATTTATATGAGGTTTATATGTTTGATTTAGATGAAAGTACAAAAATAAATGCTGAGCAAATAAGAAGAGTAAAAGAAATTGGTGACTCTATTAAAATAGATGATATAGAAAATAATCTTAAAAATCTGGAAAAGCAAACTGAAAGTCAAGGGTTTTGGAATGATACGGGTAATTCAGCAATTGTACTTTCTGAGATTAATGATTTAAAGAAAAAAATTGCTAATTATAGAAATGTAGAAGATGATGTTAAAACTATATCAGAAATGATAGAATTGCTAAAATTGGAAGATGATAAAGATATTGAAAAAGAAATACAAGTTCTAATTAATAATACTAATAATAAAATTGATGCTTTAGAAATATCAACTCTTTTATCTGGTAAATATGATAAAAATAATGCTATTGTTACGATTCATCCTGGTGCAGGTGGCACTGAGGCTCAAGATTGGGCAGAAATGTTATATAGAATGTATTGTAGATGGTCAGAAGCAAATGGTTTTAAAGTTGAAGAACTAGATTATCTTGACGGAGAAGAGGCAGGACTTAAAAGTGTTACATTTTTAGTTTCTGGTGAGTATGCTTATGGTTATCTAAAATCTGAACATGGAGTTCATAGATTAGTAAGAATTTCGCCATTTGATAGTGGGGGAAGGAGACATACTTCCTTTGCTTCTATTGAAGTTTTACCTGAAATAAATGATGATGTAGATGTGTATATTAATCCAGATGATATAAAAATGGATGTATATAGAGCATCTGGTGCTGGTGGACAGCATATAAACAAAACATCATCTGCAGTTAGACTTACACATATACCAACTGGAATTGTAGTTTCTTGCCAAACTGAAAGAAGTCAGTTCCAAAATAGAGATACAGCAATGAAAATGTTAAAATCTAAATTAATAAATTTAAAGGAAAAAGAAAATAAGGAAACTATTGAAGATTTAAAAGGCATACAAATGGATATAGCTTGGGGAAGTCAGATTCGTTCTTATGTATTTTGTCCATATACTTTAGTAAAAGATCATAGAACAGGCTATGAGATTGGAGACGTACAAAAAGTAATGAATGGAGACTTAAATAATTTTATATATGAATATCTAAAACAAAATATAAAGTAGACGTTAGTTTATAATAAGCTAACGTCTTGTATTATATAAAAATTTTCTAAGAGACTTTTAAATAAGCAAAGGCTGTAGTTGTTCATTTTCTAATGACAATATTGTGGTTTTTACTAAAAGTTCATTATCAGAGGAAATCGAATATGGCTTTGTGATAGGGTTTGTTTGTCTAAAAGGAACTATAAATATATGTTTTCTATTAAGCAATGTTCCAATATTACAGGCATTAGAGCCTAATCCATCAATAGCATTGATGGACAAAACTAATGGATTTTTATTTTTTAAATGTAGTTTAGTCGCAAAAGTTACAGTGGTATCAGTTATTGAGTTGGCAAGTTTTGCAATTGTATTTCCAGTAGTAGGAGCAATAATCATGACATCAGCATTTATCTTTTTAGACAAAAGCTCAACGTCATTCATATTATGGATTATTGACTTTTCTGTAATATCTTCTATTTGTTTAATATATTTAATTTTATCAGCAAATCGAGTGTTTAAGTTATATGCATAATAAGACATAATAGGATATATGTTTGCTCCTAAAGTCTTGAATTCTTTTATTTTAGAAATAATAGAAGGAAAGGAACTAAAAGCTCCAGTAATACCAAAAATAATATTTATATCTTTTAAAATATTAAAAAATTCCTTTCTTGCCTTGATAATAAAAGGCACACATAGTAATAATCTTTTTATCTTAAAAGTAAATTTAAATACAATATATATTATGTTTTAAACAATAAAAAAGGACCAAAAGTATAAAAACTTTTAATCCTATTTTTTCTCATTAAAGTTTGCTAACGGATTAGCTTCAACAGCATTTCTAACTTGATCATTATCAACATGTGTATAAATTTCTGTAGTAGATATACTTTGATGTCCAAGTAATTCCTGCAAAGCCCTGATATCAACTTGTCCATATTTGTACATTAAAGTTGCAGCAGTATGCCTTAACTTATGAGTAGAGTATTTTGTAGTATCTAATCCAGCTTTTTGAAGTTCACTAGATACAACATTTTCAACAGTTCTTTTGCTTATCCTTTGTCTATAACTACTTAGAAAAAGAGCTTTATCAGAATTTTTTGAATCTTTTTTTGCATTGCTTGGTCTTTTACTTAGATAATCCTTTATTGCACTAATACAAGCCTTATTTAGGTATATTGTACGTTCCTTATTTCCTTTACCAATAACAGAAAGTTGACATTCATCAAACTTTATATCTGATATATTTATTCCAACAAGTTCAGAAAGACGTAATCCACAATTTAAAAATAAAGTAATAATTGCATAATCTCTTTCTTTATTTTTATTTTTATCATCTTCTGCTGTAGCATTAAGTAGTTTTTCACTATCCTCCAAAGTAAGATATTTTGGCAATCTTTTGTTAAGCTTTGGAGTTTCCAAGTTTTGAGCAGGATTATTTTTGATTGTATTTGTTGTTATTGTTAAGTATTTAAAAAATATTCTAATTGTAGATATTTTTCTGGCACATGTAGCTGGACCACATTTTCTGTTAAGAGATAGATAAGAGATAAATGTATGTATATCATCTTGAGTAATTCTTTCTAAATCAGCTAGAGAAAAATCACTTATTATTATATTATTGAAATCCTGCTCATCTGTAAGATGAAAGTGATATTTCATATATCTTAAAAACATATTTAAATCACAATTATATTGATCAACAGATGCAGGAGATTTTTTCTGGTAGGTTAGAGAATATTGTAAAAAAGAATTTAAAAAAGTTGGATTTTCTTCTGAATTTATCATAATTATTACTTCCTTTTATATATTTGCCATGATTATATCATAGTAAATCTAAAAAACAAATAGTTTTAATTTTAAAAATGTTGAAAAATAGTATCATTTAATATATAATGATTTAAATAATATAAGTAAGGAAAAAGAAAAATGGCATTTACATCTATTAAATTTTTAATATTTTTTACAGTAATTTGTTTTGGATATTTTTTATTAAATAAAAAACTAAAAATATATTGGTTACTATTAGGTAGCTATTTTTTCTATATGAGTTGGAACCCTAAATATGCATTACTTATGCTGTTCTCTACTTTCATAACATATTTAAGTGGAATACTTATTAGTAAAACAAAAAGTAAGAAAACAAAGAAATTGTGGGTTGGGCTATCTTTAGTAATAAATCTTTTAATATTAGTCATTTTTAAATATTATACGTTTTTGATTGATAATATAAATAATATACTAAGTAGATTTAATTTATTTACATTACCAAACACTTTAAATTTATTGCTTCCTGTAGGAATTAGTTTTTATACATTTCAAGCATTAAGCTATACTATTGATGTATATAGAGATGATGTAAAAGTGGAAAAAAACTTTGCTCGCTATGCTTTATTTGTCTCATTCTTTCCTCAGCTAGTCGCAGGACCTATCGAGAAGTCTAAAGATTTGTTAAAACAGTTTAATGTAGAACATAAATTTGATTGGTTTAATTTTAAAAATGGACTGATACTAATGGGAATAGGATTTTTCTATAAATTGGTTTTAGCTGATAGAGCAGCTTTATGCGTAAATCAAGTATATAATAATTTAGGAAGTTATACAAATGGAGGAGGATTATATCTAATTATTGCAACGGTTTTATTTGCCTTTCAGATATATTTTGACTTTAATGCTTATTCAATAATTGCAAAAGGTAGTGCGAAAGTTCTAGGATATGAATTAACTACAAACTTTAACAAGCCATATTTTTCAACTTCAATAAAAGAATTTTGGAGAAGATGGCATATTTCATTAAGCTCATGGTTTAAAGAATATCTATATTTCCCTTTAGGAGGAAGCAGAAAAGGATTCTGGAGAACACAACTCAATTTATTAATTGTTTTTTTAGTAAGTGGACTATGGCATGGCGCAGCTTGGACCTTTGTTATATGGGGATTAATTCATGGACTATATCAAGTAGTAGAAAATATATTTAGAAAAGTTACAAAAAAGGAAGAATCTAAGAATAAATTTATTAAACTAATTAAAATGATTTTTACTTTTGCATTAGTAAATTTTGCATGGATATTCTTTAGAGCTAATACAATACAAGACGCATTTTTTGTAATAGGAAATTTATTTAAGTTTGGGATGCCTATAAATAAAACATTGCTAGGATTAGATTTAAGCAATCTTGTTGTTCTTGTATTTACATTATTTATAACATTTTTATTAGAAGCAATTTCAACAAAAACAAATTTACAAAATTGGTTAAATAAAAGAAATATCGTATTTAGATGGGCTGTATATTATATTATAATTTTTAGTATTATTATATTTGGTATATATGGTCCAGGGTACTCTTCGCAAGAGTTTATATATTTTCAATTTTAATGAAAGGGGAAAAGGCTAAAAAATAAGTATTGCCTTAGAAAAAAATGAAGTTAAGAATGAAAAGACTTTTTAAAGTCATAATTTTTATACTAATATTTGTACTTATTCTATCACTTTTGATGAAAATTTTAATTAGAAAAGGCGATGGCATTGGTAGTGATGTATATTCATTTTATGATATTGAAGAAAATACTCTAGACATGATTTTCTTTGGATCATCACATAGTTATTCAACATTTTCTCCTTATAAAATAGAAGAATTGACAGGTTTAAAATCATATAATTTTGCAACACAACAACAACCAATAAATATCACTTATCATTTTATGGTAGAAGCATTAAAAACTCAAAAGCCTAAGTATTTTGTTTTAGAAACTAGAATGCTGGCAGTTGATGATGAATATATGGAAGAAGGAGTTGTACGTGATGCATTAGATAAAATGAAGATGTCACAAAACAAAATTGAAGCTATAAATGAAAGTGTTGAAGATAAAGAAGCCAGAACTTCTTACTATTTTAATATTATTAAATATCACTCAAGATTTATGGAAATTGGAATAGAAGAAATTATAAATGCAATAAAAGGAAAGAGTGTTGACAATAAAGGTTTTATTGGACTTCCTGTTGGAAAGGACATCTACATTGACAATAGTAATGTGTTAAGCATACAAGATGAAGTAGAGCTATCTAATAAAAATATGGAATTTTTTAATAAAATAATAGATTTAGCTAAAGAAAATGATATTACTTTAATATTAGTTAAAAGTCCATGTTCACTTAGTGAAGAAGACCAAAAACATTATAATAAAGTGAAAGAGATTGCTAAGGAAAAAGGAATAGAATATATAGATTACAATAATATGTTTGATGTACTTAATTTTAACTTTGAAGAAGACTTTTATGACTATGGTCACTTATCAAAAAGTGGAGCAGAAAAAGTTTCTACTAATTTTGCAAATTACATTACAGCTAAGAATCAAACTTAATATTGCTCAGAGCTTTTATAAAAAAGAGAGGAATGTATGAAAAAAATAATGATTTTAACTGCAGACAAAACTGGTACTGGACATAAATCTGCAGCAAATGCTATTGAAAGTAAACTAGATAAATCAAAGTATGAGGTAAAGCAAATTGATAGTTTTACAATGATGGGAAGACTAGGAATGTTTCTTGAAAATATTTACATTCCTATAACTACAAGATTTCCATTATTATATTATATTGCATTTTTGTTTACACAATTCTTTCCAAATTTTATGCATTATTTAGTTTATTTTAAAAGTAAAAAAAGATTAAAGAAAGAAATTGCAGATTTTAGCCCTGATTTAATTATATCTGTACATAGTATGTTTACAAAATCAATTTCTCATTTTATAAAAAAGGAAAAATTAAATATTCCATTTTATATAGATGTTATTGACTTAGTAAAACCACCACATGTATGGTTCGATAAAAATGCAGACTTTTTGTTTGTACCAACTGAAGAAGTAAAGAAAGATTATATTGAAAAAGGAATAAATAAAAATAAAATACTTGTAACAGGATTCCCTCTAAGAGATGATATTGAAAAAAGAAATAGTCCAAAAGTCGTTAATGATAATGTAAATATATTGCTTGTAAATTCATCTGTTAATTTAAAGAAAAATCTAAAATTTGTTAAGGAAGTATCAAAACTAAAAAATGCGACGATTTCTGTTATCTGTGGTAGAGACAAGAGAATGTATGAACATTTAACTAAAGAACAGAAAATGGGTAATATTTCTGATAAAATCAACATTTATAGTTTTGTACATAATATGAATGAATTTCTAGAAAATAGTCATATAATTCTTACAAAGGCTGGTCCTAATATGCTTTTAGAAGCGGTTAAAAGTGGCACAGCAGTTGTTGTAACTGGATATATTCTTGGACAAGAAAACTATAATTATGAATTTATAACAAAAAATAAATTTGGATTTAAATGTACTAATCCTAATGAGATATACAGTAAATTAAAAAAATTTATTACAAGTACTAATCTAAATAATTGCCTAGAAAATGTATATAAATTCGAATTTAAAAATGGAGCTCAATTAATTGCTGATTACATAAATAGTCAGATTAAATAACCATTATTTTCAAGAAAAAAATGGTTGACTTTAAAATTATTGTAATGATATAATTAATTCGAAAATATTTTTAAGGGGGATTTTATGAAAAACAAAAAGATACTAAAGATTTTATTATTTATCGTAATTATTATTACTGTAATTGGAACAATTTTTTCTTTTTACAGTATAAAAACAATTAACAGTTCTTTAAGTGCAGGTTTTAATGCACAAGCTTCTACTAGTGGCGAAGAACCTGATATTGAAATAACTGTTGATGGTGGTAAGATGCAATATGAATATGTTGTTGGAGATAAAATTGAAATTCCAACAATTGCAAAACTTAAAGGAATTGATTTGGAAAATGGAGAACATCCAGATTATCTTGATTACAGTTGGTGCAAGGTTACTGGAGGTAGACCTTCTCCTTTTACTTTTGTAGATGGACAAAATACTCCAACATTAAATTTTGATAATGCAACTTTAAATGAAACAGGAAATTATTGTTTGTATGTGTACTGTTATAGATGGAATGATAATACTGGAAAATATGAATATCTAAGATATGATAGACAAGTTATATATGCTTGGCTAGGTTACATAAGTATTACAGTTCTTCCAGAAATTAATGTTGAAATTTCAGCAGATAAGGAACTAGGAGGAAGTAAAGAAGAAGGATATACTGTTAATCTTAATGTTGGAGATCACTGCAAATTAGATGCTAAGTTATACCGTTATAATGTGATAAGAACATCAAGAGAAGAAAATGGTAAAACAATAATAGAATATAAAACTACCAAAGATGAGGTTCCAGTAACAAAAAAATTTGAACTAAATTGGACATCAGATTCTAATGCAGTAGAAGTTTCTGAATCAGGATATTTAACGGTTCACAGTTATTCTGCAAATCCAGTTAAAATAACAGCAGAAGTAACAGATTTTAATGGTACATCAAAAACAAGTGCAGAAGTTAATGTAACTATATCAAAAGTTCCTGTTACGGGAATTGAAATAAAAAATGGTGAAAACGTAGTAAATGAGCAAAATCCAGTTAATCTAAAAGTTGGTGAGCATACTACACTAACTGCAAAAGTTAGTCCAGATAATGCAACTATGAAAGACGTAACTTGGAAAGTAGATGAAAATTCTAAAGACTTTGCCGAAATAGAGGAGGCAACAGGAAAACTTACTGCAACTAAAGAAGGTGAGGCTATAATTATTGCAGAAGCTGGAGGATATACATCAAAATGTAAGGTTGTTATTACTAAGACTCCAGTTACAGATATAGTAGCTGATATATCAGAAGATGTTACAACATTCTTATGGCAAAATTATGTAGGAACATCAACAAAACTTCATACAGTAACAATTCATGCAGATGCTATGCCAGAAAATGCATCAGATAAGAGATTACATTGGGAGTCAGATAAGCCAGAAGTAGCAAGTGTTACAGAAATAGGTAATGGTAATGCTACAATTACAGCAGGACCATATGATTCAAATAATAATACTTGTACTATTACAGTAAGTTCTGTAGATAATCCTTCTGTATTTAAGAAATTTAAAATTAGAGTTTTAGCTGATTATAATCCTATTATAATTGAAAAAGATTCAGAAGGTAACGTACTTTCAGAAGGTGTCACACTAGTGCTTGATTCAAAATATAACCCAGATGATATTAGTTTCAAAAATGGTGTTGCTGAACTTAAAGTAGGAGAAGAAGTAGATTTTAATTTTACAACTAAACCAGTGGATGCTACATATGAATCAGTAGAGTGGTCTGTTATAGAAAATGATCCAGAAGTTCAAGGTCAAGATGTAATAAAAGTAAATGATGCAGGTTTAGTAACAGCACTTAGTGTTGGAACAGCTAAAGTACAAGTTAAAATAACTTGTCAAAATCCAAAGTGTCCAAGCCATCATGCAACAGCGACAATAAAAGTTTTACCTATTATGGCAGAAACAGTAGAAATTGATGGTGATGGAGTTGTAGAAAATGATGGTAAGAAAACAGTAGATTTAAGAAATCACAGTTCATTAACTTTAACTGCGAAAGTTTCACCAGATGACACTACTGATAAAACAATTAAATGGGAATCTTTAAATACTGAAATAGCAACAGTAGATAATGAAGGAAATGTAACAGCTAATGCTAAAGGAAAAGCTACAATCAAAGCTTCATGTGGTAGTGCTTATGACATATGTGAGATTAACGTTACACCAATAGATATTGAATACCTTGAAGTAGAAGAACCACATATAACTATTAAAGATGATGAAACAAATGGAGAAAATAAATTAACTGTAAGTTACTATCCAGAAAACGCAGATAATACTGAACTTGTATGGAAATCAAGCGATACATCAATTTTAGAAGTTAGCGAAGATGGAACATTAAAACCTATTAAGGTTGGAAAAGCTGAAGTTACAGTAAGTGTTAAAGATAATGATAATGTTGAGCCAGTTACATTCTATGTAAATGTTGTACCAGCAGAGACACAAGTAACTATTTACACAGTTGATCAAAAAGGTAAATTTATACCTGGATTTACTCTAAAACTTTCAAAAGTAGATGATGAAGGTATAGAAACAGTTGTAGATGAAATTCAAGCTAATGGTAAATATGATTTTGGAAAACTTCCAAATGGAAAATATATTGTATCAGAAGTGGTAGTTCCTGAAAAAGATTTAGCAGGAAATGACTTAAATATAATAAATTCAATAGGATTCTTCCATTTTGAAGTAAAAGATGGAGAAGTACTATTTGTAACATCTGATGAATCAATATATACACAAAACGGTCTAGTACTTGTAAATATAGTAGATTATCCAGATGAAGATGAAAGTGAATTAAAAGCTTATGCTACAAGTGGAATATTCTATACAAATAATGATAAAACAATTGAAGAACAATATGAAGAATTTGAAAATTCAAATTTTGAAAAACAACCAGAAGAAAATGAAAATCCATCTGAAGATGACGCAGATGAAAAAGATTCTCCAAAAACATCAGATATGCCAATTATAATATATAGAGTAGGAATGGTTGTATCATTAATTGGAATTATCGCAATATTATATAGAAAATATAGGAAAAATTAATATTATGATTAGATGTAAATGGTGTAATTTAAGAAATCCTAAATATATTGAATATCATGATAATGAATGGGGAAAGCCAAATTCTGATGATAAATATTTATATGAAATGTTGATACTAGAGTCTTTTCAAGCCGGGCTTTCTTGGGAATGCGTTTTAAATAAAAGAGAAGATTTTAGGAAAGCATTTGATAATTTTGATATAGATAAAATATGTTGTTATAATGATGCAAAAATTGAAGAATTATTAAAAAATGAAAAGATTATTAGAAATAAATTAAAAATAAAATCTGCTATAAATAATAGTAAAGTTTTTAAGAAAATACAAAATGAATTTGGTTCATTTAATAATTATTTAAAGAATTTCACTAATAATAAAATAATTTATGAAATAGATAAAACTACAAATCAATTATCAGATAGCTTATCAAAAGATTTACAGAAGAGAGGAATGAAATTTGTAGGAAGTACAATTATATATTCTTATTTACAAGCAATAGGTGTTATTTATTCTCATGAAAAAGAATGTTTTATGTATAGGAAATTTATATAAAAGTAATGAAAAAGAGAGTAGTATATGAATATAATTGATAAATTTAAATTATGGTACAAATATAAATCTACAGGAAATTTAGATGAATAATAATGATTAAAATTAACAGGAGAAAATAATAAAAATGGATAATTTAAAGCAATTTAATAATGAAGAAATTATTAATTTAATAAAAGATGGGAAAGTCACTGTAGCAGATATTGTTGATTCAGGAATATGTCCTACTTGTTTTGATAAACAAAATAATCATATTTTATATGGAGATAAAACAGATAAAATGATTTTTGAAAACGATAAATTCGAATGCTTTTTAATTGGAAATCCGAGAGCAAATGGACATACAGTAATAAGTACGAAGAAACATTATAAAGATATGATGGAAATAGATGATATAACTTGTAAAGAGATTTTTATATTAGCAAAAGAAGTTATGAAAACTTTGAAAGAAGTTTATGAGGCAGAAAGTGTATATTTATGCACAATGTGTGATGGACCAATGAATCATTTTCATATACAATTAATTCCTAGATATTCATTTGAAAAAAGAGGTTCAAAAAATTTTGTAAAGCCAAGATTTGAATATAAAGAAGACAAAGAAAAGCTTCAACAATTCAGAAAAAAATTTTATAATGCATCTGGTTTTACAACTTTAGTAGAATTAGGCTATAGTCAAGAAGAAGTAATACAGATGAAATAGAAAACTATATTAAAGAAAGACAAAAAAAAAGGAGATAAAGTAAGATGAAAGTATTGTTTGCAACAACAAATCCTGCAAAGATAAAAAAATATGCAGAAAAATTAAAAGAGAAGAATATAGAAGTATTAACTATAAAAGATCTAGGAATAAATCTAAAACCAGAAGAAACAGGAAAGAATGCTATTGAAAATGCTTATATCAAAGCAAAAGCATATTATGACAAAACAAAGATTACAACTATTGGTATGGATAATAATTTATATATTGAAGAATTGCCAGATGAAAAACAACCAGGAACTCATGTAAGAAGAGTAAATGGAAAAGAATTAAATGATGATGAAATGATTGAGCATTACTGCAATTTAATTAAAGAATATGGTGGTAAACTAACAGCTAAATGGGTATATGGAATGGTAATATATGATGGAAAAGAAACAAAACAATATAGTTGGAGTAAGAATCACTTCTATCTTGTAGACAAGCCTTGTGAAAAAAGAAATCCAGGTTATCCATTAGATTCAATGTCAATTATGCCAGAATGTAATAAATACTTTGTTGATTTAACGGAAGAAGATAGAAATAAAGATAAAGAAAATTACAATGAAGATGACGTTATTGATTTTATAATAAATAATTGCAAAGATTAAAGAATTTAGATGAATAATAATGAAAATTTTATAATGCATCTAGTTTTACAACTGAAGACACAATAGGATTTTTGCATAATAAAATTAAGTGATGAGGTGATTAAATGAGTAAACCGATTATTGGAATAATAGGAAAAGTACAACCACAATACAAAGAAGATATCTGGCATAGAATTGATGAGGTTGATGAATTAAGATACCTAATTGTAAAAAATGGTGGTACAGCTATAATGCTTTTGCCGACAGAAGAAACATTAAAATTTAACGATAATGATATTAAGGATGATACAATTTTAAATGATGAACAAAAAAATGAATTATATAGGCAAATAGATTTATGCGATGGTTTTATACTACAGGGAGGACTATACAGTTCAAATTATGAAATAGAAATTGCTAAAAAAGTTATAGAATTGGATAAACCGCTTATAGGAATTTGTGCTGGATTTAATAATATTTTAAGGGCATTAGGTACAAATGTAATTGAAGATAAAACAAAAAAACATGATATTTACAATAAAGATTATAGACATAAAATATCTATAATTGAAGGAACTAAGTTATATAATTTAATAAATAAAAGAGAACATTATGTAAATAGTATTCATAGTATGATAGCACCAAAAGAGAATGTTGAGGGATATGCAAAAATATCCTCTATTTCTTATGATGGCTTAGTTGAAAGCTTTGAGTTGAATAATAAAAAATTTATAATAGGAATAAAATGGCATCCAGAATTAATGCTAGAGGATGATTTTACCAATAAATTGTTTGAAGAATTTATTAAAGAAAGCAAAAATTGCCAGAAGTAGGAGCAAAATTCTATTTTAAAAAATCATAAAAAGCATCTAAAATAAAATTTATGAAATGGGGTATAGAAAATGCAAAATATGAAAATAATAGTTTGTTCTAGAAACAAAGCAAAGAATGATGCAGTAAATACTGTTGTAAGAGAATATTTTAATAACTTTGAAATAAAATCATTAGAAACAAATAATGGAGATAGTTATGGATATAAAATTGGAATATTCAATCTCAAGTGATGAATTTCTGGAAATGGTTGAATCTGTTAGATGGAAAACATATTCACACGAACAAATAGATAAAGCTTTAAACAATACAATGTATATGGTAAAGGCAATAGTAAATGGTAAATTAGCTGGAATAGGAAGAGTGGTTGGAGATTTTAGTATTGTTTGTATACTAAGTGATATATGTGTCAAACCGGAATTTCAAGGAAATGGAATCGGACTAAAAATAGTAAATGAATTAAAAAAACTAGTCGAAGATGGAGTTAAAAAAGGAGAAAAAATGCAAATAGAGTTAACGCCAACTGCAGGTAATGAAGAGTTTTATAAAAAAGCTGGATTTAAATATAAGCCTGATGTTATAACGGGAATGTATTTGTGGATAAAAAAATAAAGAGTGAGTTTATAAAAAACATCTTTGATAAAATATTTATTAAGTAAGTTCCATTTGAAATAAATAAATCTGGTACTCTTCAATGGTAAGGTAATACATGTGTAAGAATGAAAAAAATTATTATAAAATTTGTTAGTAGATGGCTTTTTATAACTATCTACTTTTTCAATTTAAATCAAAACTAAAAAAATATAAAAATTTTGTAACGAATTGACTGAAAAATAACACTATATTTATAGAAGGGTAAAAAAATGGAAGATATTGAGGTAGTTTATAAGAAATATGCAAACTTAATAAAAAAATATATTTTTTTTAAAACAAGAGATATTGATTTATCAGAAGAAGTAATGCAAGAAACATTTGTAGTAGCAATAAATCAAATTGAAAAATTTCGAGGAGACTGTGAAATAATTACATGGCTTTATTCTATTGCAAAAAAAATTTTATACAAAAAAATAAAAAATTCTCAAAAGTATATATCTATTGATGAATTTGAAATTGAAGATGATGAAAAAGTAGAAGAAAAGTGTATAGCAAATGATAGCAAAATAAGAATATATGAAGCCCTTCAAAAACTAGATGCAGGTACTAGAGAAGTAATGTATTTAAGACTAACAGGTGAATTAACTTTTAAGGAAATTGGAAAGATATTAAACAAAAGTGAAAACTGGGCAAGAGTTACATTTTACAGAGGAAAACAAAAATTAAAAGGAGGAAATATTATATGAAATCTTTAGAACTAATTGACTGTGATATAATTCAGGATTTATTACCAAGCTATAATGACAAAATATTAAGTAAATCAAGTAATAAGCTAATTGAAAAGCATTTAGAAAAATGCAAGAATTGCAACATAGCATTAAAAAATATGAACAATAATATTGATACAGAAATATTAACAAATCAAGATGAAAAAATCGACTACTTAAAGGGATATAAAAAGAAAAAAATAAAATCAATACTTATTTCTATTCTCATAACTTTTTTAGTATTTGAAATTGGTATATATATATTATATGTAAAAGATGTTTTTAATTTAGAATTTACACTTAATGCAAGTGAAGTTAATGTAGACTATATATACAAAACTAAAGATAATACAGGAAAAGATATACTAGAAATACACTTATGCTCTAAAAAATATGAAAAATTAGAAGATAAATCTTATATAGTGACTGAAAAAACAGGAGAAAAGATAATGATTATTGATGTTAGAACAGAAAAGTTTAAGCCTTTTAACAAAGCGCAAACATTATCAACAACCGGTATATATAAATGTATATATTTAGAGGATGGAATTGAAAAAATTTATTTAGATAGTAGAGATATGAAGGAAATTTGGAATAAAGATATGGAAGTAATGTCTGAAGAAGAATGGAAAAAATCATATTTTGACCTTAAAATTCCAGAAAACGAAAGAAATACATATAATTACAATGTACATTCAGTAAATGGTAATTGGAGGCACTTATTAAATGATAACTTATTAAATGGTATAAATTAAACATAAATAATAAACTTTAGAATGTTAAAAATTTTATAGAAAATATAGGATTTTTCTTTATACGAAAAGAGCAAGTGAAAATATTTACAATCACTTGCTCTTATGTTATACTCTTATCAAATAAATTGTAATTTAGTTAAAAAAGGGAGAATTATAATTGAAAAAGTCAATAAAAACTATTATAACAATAATATTATTCATACTTATTATTATGATAGTAATCGTATTATATATGTTTAATGTAATTCCACATAAAAAATATAGCAATAGTGATTTTAATATTGAAGCATATATTAGTAATGTTGACAAAGATAGTGATGGAATAGATGACCAGACAGACATATTAGATAATGTAAGGAAATATATAAAAACAAAACCAAAATATAAGAGTAAGTATTATGGAACAGGTTATCCAGATGATGAATATGGTGTCTGTACGGATGTTATTGCAAATGGACTGAAAGGTGCTGGATATGATTTAATGGAATTAGTAAATCAAGATATTATAAATCATAAAGAAGAATATCATATTGAAAATATAGATAAAAATATAGATTTTAGAAGAGTAATAAATTTAAATATATATTTTAAAAATAATAGTATTTCTCTAACAACTGATTTGTCAAAAATTGAAGAATGGCAGGGTGGAGATATAATTGTTTTTCAAAATCATATAGGAATAATATCTGATAAGAGAAATAAAAAGGGCATTCCTTTTTTAATACATCATGCAAATCCAATGCAAGTAAATTACGAAGAAGATATATTGGAATTTTATGGTGAAGACAATATCATTGGACATTATAGAATTAGTTAAAAATAGCATTTATATAAAAGATAAAATTATTAGTTAATTTGTTTGGAGGATTTATTGTATGAAAAGAAAGAAAATGAAAATAACATATTAGCAAGGGAATTAGATGGTTCTTTTACAAATGAAATACCATATAATTATGCTCATAAATATGAAATATACAAAGAAGTTAAATATGATATGGTATAATCGTAAAAAAATAATAAAAATAAAGGACAAAAAATGAAAAAGATTGATAAAGAAGAATTACATATGATTTTTCATAAAATGGAAACTAATAAAGAATTATATTTTAATAAACTATATGAAAATTATAAAACGCTAATTTATTCAATAGCATTTTCTATTTTAAAAAATAGTGATGATAGTGAAGATGTTGTGCAAAAGGTTTATACAAAAATATGGGATATAGAAAATGAAAAACTACCAAAAAACAATGAGGCATCTTGGTTATATACATTAACAAAAAACGAAGCATTAGATTTTTATAAAAATAAAAAAAGTTTACTAAATATAGATGATATATATTATTTAACTGATGATGATAAAGAATTAGATAAAATAATTGATAAAGATCATTATAATAGGATAATATCAAAGTTAGATACACAAGAACAAGAAATAATATCATTAAAAATTCTTTCTAATATGTCATTTAAAGAAATTTCACAAATATTAAATATTCCTGAAGGAACTGTGAAGTGGAAATATTATAAATCTATTCATACTTTAAAATTATTGCTAGGAAATTTAGGAATGTTTATTATAGCATTTGCTATTAGTTTAAAAGAAGTTATTTTGAATCAAAAGAAACTATCTGAAAAAACAGATGGGAAACAAGAAAATACAAATACGACTGATTTATCTAGTTCATCTTCAGAACAACAAAATATAGAAAATCAAGATTATGATTCAGTGCAAGAAATAAAAAACTCTATACAAGGAAACATTACAGAGCAAATTATTACGCAATCATCTGATAATACAAATAATTATATTAAAATTGGATTTTTGGGAATTGCTTCAATATTTTTAACATTTACTATAATTTTTACAATTATTTTTATAAAACACCAACTAAATAGAAAACATAAATCGTCTAAATAGTAGAAAGGTTAAATTTAGGTGATATGTATGAATAAAAAAATATGTAAAATAATAATTGCAGTAATAATTATATTAGTATTTGTTGTTGGAATTATGTACTTTATTGATTTAGATAAAATGAAAAAAGGAGAACCTGTTGTATTTAGCACTTGGGGTTCAAAATATGCTCCAATTATTAATGAAATCGAAAATCAATATGCCTCTGAAAATTATAGAAAATACTCAAAAGAAGTAGATAATATTAAAATAGAATTGAATATGCCAATTGAGTGGAATTATGAAGAAGTTCCAATAAAAGAAGAAAGTCCTTCATATAAATATGCTTTAAAATTATACAAAAATGATAAAAATAAATATGCAACATTATATTTTTATGATAATCCATTTGGTGTTTGTGGTACAGAAAGAACAGATGAAGAAATCACTTTAAATAATGGTAAGCAAGTTACTATTGGATATTATGGAACAAGTAAAGATTGGTGTGATATTTCATTCCATAATATAAATGAGCATATTGTAATTTTGAATGATGGAAATTTAATAGGTGATGATGCAAAGGAAATAATAGAATTTATAAAAACAATAAATTTATGTGAGTTAATATAAAATAAAAAAATCGGTAGAGTAGGAGAGAGAGGAAGTTTTGAAAAAATGAAAATAAGAATATATCGTTTTATTCCTACTCCTTTTTGCACGAAACTTTGATAATACAAACCACCATATAGATAAAATTTAATCTTTAAAAACTTTTTAGAGCAATTATTGACAATTCACATATTTTATGCTAATATGAATATAATAATTAAGAACATCATTGTTTTTAATAAATGTGTTTGTCGCCGCCCCTTTGGCGAGTTATAAATGAGAGAGTGAATAAATGTGTTTGTCGTCGCCTCTTTGAGCGACTAACAAATGAGAGAGTGAATAAATCTTTTAGGGGCTTACCAGAAATGGTAGGCTCTTAATATTATAAGGAGTAATGTTTTAAATTTATATAATCATGGAATGAAAAATATTATTTTTCCTAATATCGATAAAATATTAGAACAATTATTATGAATTAATTGGATGGAGTTGCAAAAAAAATGGATAATTTGAAACAATTTAATAATGAAGAAATTATTAATTTTATAAAAAATGGGAAAGTTACAGTAGCAGATATTGTGGATTCAGGAATATGCCCAACTTGTTTTGATAAACAAAATAGCCATATTTTATATGGAGATAAAACAGATAAAATGATTTTTGAAAATGATAAATTTGAATGTTTTTTAATTGGAAATCCAAGAGCAAATGGACATACAGTAATAAGTACGAAGAAACATTATAAAGATATGATAGAAATAGATAATATAACTTGTAAAGAGATATTTATATTAGCAAAAGAAGTAATGAATGCTTTAAAAGAAATTTATAATGCAGAAAGTGTATATTTATGTACAATGTGCGATGGACCAATGAATCATTTTCATATACAATTAATTCCTAGATATTCATTTGAAAAAAGGGGTTCGAAAAATTTTGTAAAGCCAAGATTTGAATATAAAGAAGACATAGAAAAACTTCAACAATTAAGGAGAAAATTATTAAAAGAGTAATGAATTGAAGATATGAGTCAATATAAAATTAAAAAAATTCGTTAGAGTAGGAGAAAGGTGAAATAAATGAAAGTTAAGGTTAACAATATAGATTTATATTATGAAAAATATGGAATAGGAACTCCTATTATTTTAATACATGGAAATCAAGAGTCACATGAAATATTTGATAAATTAATAGAAAAATTAAAAAACAATTATTTTCAAAAACCGAACATTTGTTATTTGTAAAATTTTTATAATTCATTTCAAATTAATAATAAATTTATTAGTATTATTATTTAAGTTGAAAATCGTTTTTAAGACATTTTTATTATTAACTAATAAAGTAATTTAATTGTTTATTTGGGTTTATATAAATACTTAATATTACATTACTAATATAATGCAATAATGTATAATTTTAAGGTTTTAAAGAAATCTATGTAATTATTGGTGTAACTCAACTCTAAGTTGAAAAATGCAAAAAAAACGACGCACGAGAATCGATTTTCAGACGTTTTTATAAAAAGGACATATAGTTTGTTGTCTGAAAAATGAGCAAAAGGCTTAATATTAGCGAGATAGGAGCTTATACAAAAACTCCTATTCTTATTTGCACGAAACTTTGATTTCATGCAACTTTATGTAAATCAAATATATAAATATGTATATATTCCCTATGCTCAGATAATATCATAATAAAATTTCGTTGTCAACATTATTATTAATATAATTATTAAGATTGTGAAAATCACACCAACGTCCAACTTGACGAACTAAAAGTTTATATCTAGATGACGCTTCATCTTCTGAATATTTATTATCATAAAAATCGTTACAAACATAATAAGTACGTCTATAATGCTTATCTTGTTTAATATATTCATTAAGTTGAATCAAAGCAACATCTAAATAATCATAAGTATTTATATGAAAACTTTTAGCATTTTTCCTCTGTACTTGAATAGTATATTGATATTGCATATATTTACCCCCCTCTCCTTGACAAGATTATAATTATATTATATAATATTATGTAAACAATGTCAAATAAAAGGAGATAAAAAATGATATACGCTTTAATATTTATAATAATTGTATTATTAGCAGAAAGAATATTTAATATAATAAATAAAAAAGAAAAAATAGAAAACAATACTTCTCTATTTATAAAAAAAGAATACTTACTTACACAAGAAGAACTTAAATTTTATAAATTATTAAAATCAATTACAGATAAATATAACTTAAACATATTTTGTCAAGTATCATTATATGCAGTTGTAAAAAACAAAGAATATAAAGATTTTAACAAAATAAAAAGTAAATCAATAGATTATGTAATTACAGATAACAACTGTAAAATAAAATTCTGTATTGAATTAGATGATAAAACACACATAAAAGAAAAAAGACAAATAAGAGATAATTTTATAAATGAATTATTCAAACAAGTAAATATTAAACTAATTAGAGTACCAGTACAAAGTTATTACAATTTACAAAACTTAGAAGAAAAAATAAAAGAGAGCTTATAACTCTCTTTTCAAATTATATTGTTTATATGTACAATCTCCTAAAATTTTAGACGTAAAATTTGCCTCATATTCTGGCTTTAAATTATCTAAATTATATTTATAATATAATTTGTTTTCTAATTTATCAAAATCCTTTAAATTATGATTTATTATCTTTTGTGGATGTTTTAAATTATGAGATGTTAGATATGCTTTTTTACCCATAAGTCTAACATCATTATTATCTTTTGTCATGTATTTTACAATATATGCTCCAATATTGTCGACGTGAGTAATAGCATTTATAAATACAAAACCATTCCCCCACATCTGCTGTAATTGTTTTTGTTCAATATATGGAATATTAAGTAAAACGTGATAATGTACTGCTCCCCTTTTTTGAAATTCAATTACAGCTAAATACTTTAAATCTTGTTTATAAGATTTTAGCTTTCTAATGAAAGCTTTAAATAATTTATTACATTCTGCAATATTAGTCATATTATCAGCAAAAGTAAGAGTAAGAAACTTATCATATAAATTATCAAAATTACAATTTGCAAGACGTCGAATAGTATCACGTCTGCGTTGGTTAGTATTTGCATAATTGTACTTTTTACTTTCTTCTGTTGCCTCTCCTCTAACTCTTGCTCCACCTTTTCCAGAGCAATAGTATTTATAATCATATACTTCGATAATATGACCAGTAATAATATATTTTTTTAGTCCCATATTATCTCCTATTCTATGTTCTAATTTTCAACTATAATTAAATGAAATATAGTAACGGAGCAAAACTTTTTTCTAAAGAAAAAAGTTTTTTGCTCCTCTAACTCGTTACACTCGTTGGCTACGCCTTTCACTAAGCAAAGCTTTAATGTATATTTAACATAGGTATCTTTTTCAATATCCACATAGTAAATTTATAAACCTCTTCAAAATTTAATAATATTATTAAAATAGGTATTACAATAGTTAAAGTCATAGGACGTATAAAAAAACCAAGTAAAGTTAAATTATCAAAAATAATATCTAAGAATGAATAAACACTACTTAACAATTCATCTGGAAAACCGTGGTATATTTATCCAACTAAAAACTCCAAAAATTAAAGTTTTAAGAGCATTTAAAATCAAAGTTATTATCAATTCTCAAACACCTCCTCAATCTTCTTTCTAGCTAAATTTATCAATGCAACAATAATAATAAAATCAACACCAGCTAGATATAAATTATGAATATTAGCAAAAGTTTCATTATCTTTTAAAGAATTTAAATTATAATCCATTTCACTAATTAAAACTTGATTCTCAACAAAAGGTGCTTTTATTTCTGGTATATGGATAACTGGTTCACTAAAATTTATATTTAAAATTCTATTTAAAACTTCAATAACAAAATCGAAAGGCGTCCACAAAAAACCTAATCTATCAGAAAACCATTGACGAATTTCACTAAAATAATTATCAAAAAAGCCTTCTGCAGGAACAAATAAAGATTTTAAACCTTCAATAATAAGTTCAACTAACTTCCTACCAAAAAAATTCTCACTAAAAGGATTTATAAAACTTAATATATCCCCTATCTTCTGGAAGATATTTTTATTAGTTTCATTATTCTCTTTTAAAGCTTGTGTTTGTTCATCAAGTTTATTTTGAGTTTCTTTATTACTTTCTAAAAGCTTCTCAGTATTTTTATTTTGATTATCTAACAACTCTTGATTTTGATTGTCTGATAAACTATCAACACCAAAATAACCATCTATATCAGCAATAATAGTTACAGAATAAACAGAATTTTCCCCAAATTCTAATGACCAAGTATAAGAATTACCAGTAATATATTGAAACTTTGGCAATTTAGAGAATGGAATATTATAACCAAAAACAGTTTTTTCAGGATCAAAATAATCTTGCATATCTTCAACGAAACAGTTTTTATAAACATTTTTAATATTAATATTAAAAATTTCACTATTTACAGTATTATTATATAATTTTAAATATATATCTTTAGTAGCATAAGTACCAGCAGAAATAGACAAATTTTCACTAGATAAACTAGCTAAATCTTGACTATCATTTATTATAAAAGGACTATTAAAAGTAAGGAAATGTTTCTGCTGATTTTTATCAGTATATATAATATCTCCTGTATAATTTGTTTTTAGATATGTTTTTATTATAAAATTAGGACTTTCTCCATCTTGTCTAACCTGTATAGGAATACCAAGCCAACCATGAGTATTCCAAAATTTATGCCATTTTGAGTCATTATTAATAAAACCTAACTTATCAAAAGAGTTTGTATATGAGAATTTAATATCATCAGTAGTAAACTGATTTTTAGAATAAGCATCAGTTACATAAGGTAATACATTATTCTGGAATAACTCCAGAAAGAAATTATTCTGTGCATTATCATATACAATATTTAAAAAATTACTATTAACAGAACTTTTCTTTACTAAAAAAATAAAATCATCCCAATCATGAATATAAGAACGACAATAAAAGTAATAATAATTTCCGCCAACAACGTCAGGAATAGAAGAAATACGTCTTTCAAGAGTAACCTCTTTATCATAAACATTAAAATCCTGTGTTGGAAACTCTAATTTGAAAGAATATAAATTTTCATTATCTTGCCAATTGTTTGGTAATCTTGTAACAGCAGAAACACGACTATTAGTAGATAAAGCAATAATAAAAACTAATACCATACCTAAAAGACATAGAATATTTTTATTTATATTATCTAAATCCATAATAACTCTCACTTTCTTATAAAATTTTTAAAAATAAAATAAGCAAAAACAATAGCAAGAAACCAAAGAGTTGAAGTAAAACCAGCATTAATAAGATTATGTAAATCGTTTAATTTATTATAAGAATTATTTTGATTATTAATAATAGTTTGTAAATAACTTCTATAATCATAATCATAAACAGCTTGAGGCTCTATGCTAGACATCTCGCTATTATCAAAAATAATATTATCACTAATAAGATTTTCTTCATTCATTTAACTACTCTCCTCTCATATGCTTTGGAAAAGCAAAACGTAAAAACATACTAACCAACATTTCAGATAAATAAAATATTATACCCAAAGGTAGAGCATTTTTTACTACTTCAACAATTAAAGAAACTAATTCAGAATAATTAAAAATCATTTTATAATTTCTCCTTTCTGTATATTATAAATTTCTTGTCGACCGACACCATGCCACTCATTTCTATATCTTTTCATTTTAGCATAAGTATCATAAGAACCGTATAGTTCTGGGCTATGAAACCAGATAGAATATTTAACAGTATCAAAGACAAGCTTACCATTTTTTTCTACTGCACTATCTCCATCAATTAAACGATTAAATTGTATAGACTTAAAGAAATTCTTACAAATAACTACATTTTTAATTTGTTCCCTAAAAGGCTTAGCCATTCGCATATAAACTTGAGATGTACCAACAATATGTTTACGTTGTTTTCTTTGTTGCGAAACTTCTATCATTACCTCAATAGGAACATTCTTACTTTCAAGAGAATTAAATTCAAGATGAATTTCATCTATAAAATACAAGACGCCCTCTTTCCCATTTTCAAGTTTAGTCAAACTTTCTATACCTTCATATTCAATAACTTTTGTGTAGCTAGGTAAGCCGGAAATCTTTGTATTAGTACATAAAATACATTTAGGATATAATTCACATACTTTTTTTACATATTGAACAGCTGACAAAGTCTTTCCAGAACCGTTGAGAACCACAAAAAACAAGTAACCCTTCAGGTTCGAAATAAGTAGGATTAGCTTTGCGAAACTTACGTCTATAATTCATAACCCTAAAAATATTAAATACATTAAAACTACCATCTAATAAACTTAAATTCATAATTAACTCCTAATTAAAAAATTAAGGGGCTAAAAGCCCCTAATATTAAGCAGAGATTTTTCCTTTTGTTACAGCTTTTTTGAATATAGAAATTAATTTTCTAACTCCAAACCACATTAAAACAAAAGTCATACCTACACCTATAATTCCAGCAAGAACACCTACTAATTGAGCAGGAGTAATACTACCAACAAGTGCAGTTTTTAAAGGTTCTAACGTTTCAACCATAGATTTAGCTCCTTCCATAATCTCGCCCCCTTTCTTTCGTATATTTTAAATTTATCTTTTGTATATTAAATAAATTTATCTTTTGTTAATAATATATTGATAACATATAAGCTAAATTAGATGATAACGTACATTATTACCAACAATTTCAACATTAACTTTAACCATGCTTAAAAGTTTACTTTCACTTATAAACTTCTCATATTGCTCTTTGGTTACAAAGATTGAAGCAGGTGTTATATAAAAACTGTCTACATCTAATCTCTTTTTAGGCTTGGTTATAAAATCTAAAACATAACAATCAGTATTCTTTTTACTCATAAAATGTCTATAACCAGTATATATTAGCTCCTCTTGCATATTTAGCCCTCCTTTCAAACAAAAAAAATCGGCATAAGGAAAATGTCGATACAATTTATAATATTTAATTTTCACGCAACTTTATGTAAATAAAGTGTATATAATCTTTGATTTCACGCAACTATATGCAAATAATATTTATTCAATAATCCACTATACCCTACTTATACTACATAAGAATTTCATTGTCAAATAATAAATAATAATTATAATAAATTAAAATAAAAGTGCAACAATTAGTTTTCTTCTTGTTGCACTTATCATTCATACAATTTATAAAATATATAAATATTTATATTTCAATTATTTTCTGTAAAATCTTTATCTGAAATATCTTCAATTTGTTTTGGTTCCATATTTTTTTGAGTCTCATTTAATATATCATATGCATTATTTAAATTGCTTTGACTTATTCCCTCACTTTTATAAGTTGATACTAATGTTTTTTTGTTTTCTCTACTAGTACTAAACTCTACTTCTTGTGAATCTGATTCTACAGATAATAGTAAATTTGTAGATATTCCTTGTTCATTAAGTTTTTCAATTAAATCATCATTAATAACAAGTTCTATATCTGAGTTGCTTTTTATAAAGTTTGTTATTCCTCCGTTTATTTATTTCTTTTGTTGGAAATTCCAACATATATTGTTGAATAAAATCATTTATGTTTTCAAATGCTATCTTATTGTCTGACCAGCAAATCTCATCATCATTTATTATATTTCCAATACTCATATAGTAACTACCAGTTTCAATATCTTCTTGTATAGATGCTCTTATTCCCTTTTTACTGTATTGTTTCATATCATTTAGAAGTTTTAGTAATTCATTAGTGTTATATTCTTTTTCCTCATATTCGAGTGAAGTAGTATATCCTAGATATGAATTGATTTTATTTCTATCATATGATTGATTACATTCTTGTTTTTCGACACTTTCTGTGTCATGTAATATAAATTCTTCATCACTTTGTAAACAGTATTCTAGGGGTCTATTTTCTTTTATATTATTTGAATCCCATGTTAAGTCACAATTATACCATTTTCCATCAATTTTGACTTGATTCCAACCATGTGCCTCCCCATCATGTGTTCTATCTATATCTGTCCAACTTCTACCTATTCCATATATATATTTGCAATCTATTCCAGTTGATTTCAATACTTGTTGTAAGATTTTTGAATAACCTTCACATACACATTTTCCTTCTAATAATCCGTCCTTTTAGATTATGTGCTTCTTCTCTAGGAGATGGTTCTCCATCATCATCATACTCATATTCTATTAAATTGGCTAGAATTTGATATATTTGCATAAATTTATCAAATTCTGGTCGTGAATTATCTATCTGACTTAAAATTTCATCAACTTTGTCTTTTAGTATAATATATTCTTCTATAGAATAGCAATCCCTTTTTTCTAGAGGAGTAAAACTTGTAGATGGTATATATATACTTTTTATATTAACTTTACTAGAAATAGAATTTAATTCTGCTTCTGATAATTCAGACATATCTTTTATTTCTATAATAAAATCAATATTTTGCGGAATTTTAGATTGTTTAGTAGATACATCATGTATAATATTTTTGTTTATAAGAACTTCTACTTTTTCATTACCTGCAATTTCCAGTAAGGATTGGTATTCTTGTTCATTTTCAATTTTTATTTTGAAGTCAGATATATTTGCATATTTTTGAATCGTTTCAAAATCTTTAAGAGTGATAACAGGTTTTAAATCTAAATATTGTGATGTTTTTATATATTGAAATAATTCATATTCTGTTACTGTAGAAGAATCTGCAAAAGATTTTTTAAATTCGTCTGATATATCTATTTGTTGTTGTTTTAGTGTGTCAAAATAATCTTCATACCCAGCAAAATAAATTTCTTCTGTTGATGCATTTTTTATTATATAATCTCTTAAAAATGTGGGACAACTGATTATTGAGATTTCACTGGCATTTTCTTTTATTGCTTCAAATATATATTCTAAGTCATTTTTTATATTTCTTAGTTCTTTTCTTGTGAATAAAACTCCTCGTCCATCTATCATAAATTCATCCATATCTTCTAGTTCTTCAAAAGTAATATGTTTTCTTTTTAATGATTTTTTTAATAAATGACTTTTAAAATTAACTTTTTTCATTTCTTTCTCCGATTCTTGCTATTTTAATCAAACAAGAATTACTTTCTTTTACTTTAGAATTTCTTAAATTTATCTGATAATACTTTTATTAGTTCTTTATTATTTTTTGTATTCATTATTAAATTTATTACATCTTCTGTTATTTCAGCTTGTGGTCTTGATGACATTGCTTTTCGTAAACTATAAACAGTTTCAAGTTCTTCTTTTGTTAGAAGTAAGTCTTCCTTTCTTGTTCCAGATTTATTTATATCAATTGCTGGGAATATTCTCTTTTCAGACAAACTTCTGTCTAAAACAACTTCCATATTACCTGTTCCTTTGAATTCTTCAAATATTACATCATCCATCCTACTTCCAGTTTCAACTAATGCTGTAGCTAAAATTGTTAAGCTTCCTCCATTTTCAATGTTTCTAGCTGCTCCAAAGAATTTTTTTGGTTTATGTAATGCTGCAGGATCTAAGCCTCCTGATAATGTTCTTCCTGATGCAGGAACTGTTAAGTTATATGCTCTTGCTAATCTTGTTATACTGTCTAATAATATTACAACATCTTTTTTATGTTCAATTAATCTTTTGGCTCTTTCTAATACCATTTCAGCAACTTTAACATGATGTTCTGGAAGTTCATCAAATGTTGAATATATTACTTCTCCATTTATTGATCTTTTCATGTCTGTTACTTCTTCTGGTCTTTCATCAATAAGTAATACTATTAGTTCAATTTCAGGATTATTAGTTGTTATACTATTAGCTATTTTCTTTAAAAGTGTTGTTTTTCCAACTTTAGGTTGTGCAACAATCATTCCTCTTTGACCTTTTCCAATAGGACAGATTAAATCAATTATTCTCATAGCATATTCATTTGATGTTGTTTCCATTTGTATTTTTTCGTTTGGATATATAGGTGTTAAGTCATCAAATTTTTGGCGTCTATATGCCTTTTCTGGTGCTTCTCCATTTACCTCCCCAACAAATATTAGAGCAGGAAATTTTTCACCTTCCTTTGGATTTCTTGCGACACCTCTAATTTTATCTCCATTGTCTAATTTAAATCTTCTAATTTGTACTGGTGAAATGTATATATCTTTTGGTGTAGATAAGTAATTTTCACCTCTTAGAAAGCCATAACCATCTGGTAATATTTCTAATATGCCTTCTGCGATTCTATCATTTGAAGTTAATGTATAACCTTCTTCCATTCTAGTTTCAAGAATTTCTTCATTATTTTCTAAATTAACGTTATTGTTGTTTTCGTCTAACGTAGTATCATTGTCTTCAATGTTACTTAATTCTTCTTTCCCACCGTCTTGCATCTCATTTAATGCTTGGCTTAACTCTTCTCTTTTTAATTTTGATACATTTTTAATTCCTCTTTCTTTAGCCAATTGTCTTAGTTGTGCTAAAGTATATTCTTCATAACTCATTTTTTTATTTCCTTTCATAATTAATAATTAAATTTTGGGATTTTATTAGAATGTTAATAATTTAGAAAAAATATTTTAAATAACAATATTATTTTATCAAAATATGTAAAATTTGTCAACTGATTTTGGAAGATTTTAGACAAATACAGTTATTATTGTCGTTTTTAAAAGTTCAAAATCAATTTTAAACGAAATACAGAAAAATAGTATAATTTTTTATAATTACACTATTTTGACATATCTATATAAACTCTTTCATTTGGTAAATACATATCAAGTACATCCCTAGCAATTTCTTCTATGTATTCAGTAGAATTCAAGCTTTGTAAAGTATCTGTAAGCTCTTGATTAACCTCATTTGCTTGTTCTATTTGATTTGAATACTCTTCTCCCTCTTTAGCATAAGTATTTAGCAATTTTTGTTGTGTAATTAACGTATATATTGCATATAATACTAATGCCAAAAATATTAAGCGTTTTACAAAAGTTTTCATTTTTACTCCTAAAAATAATAAAATTACCTACTTTATTTTTCTACAAAAAAATGTAAAATCCTTCTTTTTTTATCATTTTTTTTATCTACCTTTGTCTTGAATCTAGATTGTCTTTTAGAAAAGTTTGTATTTACATTTTTATAGATTTTGCTTAAATTTATTATGATGAAATTTATAGGCTTTTTTATTAGATTATAAATAGGATTTATTATTTTTAGAATAAATTTGTATATTCCTTTAAGTATGTTAATTATTTTTAATATAATTGATTTAAAAAAATTTAATATCTTTACATTTATTTTTATGAAATACTTACTAATAGTTGTTAAATATAAAATAACTCCAATTAAAAGTCCAATAAATATATAGCTTCTAAGCTCACCATAGCTTATGGTAAAGATTTCCCATATTAAAAACAAACCAACAATTATCCAAAATATTGCATCTTCTATGTAGGTTATAAAATTAGATGTTTTAATTGATTTTCTTAATACTCTAAATATATCAAAGAAAATACTGATTCCAACACCTGACACAATATAAATTAGAAATAAATAAAACTGATTATTCATGAATGCTCCTATTTGAAAATCTTACCTAACAAACTTCCTGATGTTTTTTTGTCTTGTTTTTCACTATAGCTTAAAGTATTGATATTTCCGTCTATAACAACTTCTGTACTATCAAGACTAAGTTTATTTATTCTTAGGTCATCACCCTTTACAGTTAACATTCCTAAATCAGTTTCTAATATAACAATTTGGTCATCAAAGCTTAAAACATCTAAAACACCAGAAATAGAAAGCTTTCTTCTATTTTCTAAAATAATGTTTTGGACAGTATCACCTTTTATTTGATTTTTAGAGTATTCTTCAGATATCATAGATTTCCCCCCTTGCCTACTTTTCTCTATAAATTATATTCAAGAAAGTAGACAAATATGACAAGTCTATTTATCATCTTTTATTTTTTGAAATTTTAAGTTAGAAAAGAAATTTAACAATTGTTTTCTATTTACCATAACGATTGGAAGAGTTATAATCATTGGCTTTTCATTTAACAAATATATTATATTTATAGAATAGCCATATATAGGAAATCCAAAGAATCTCATTTTTTGTTTTGATAAATATATGTTTACTATATCTTTTGTACTTATTAATGTTTTTTGTAAATTTATATTTAGTTCTAAATTCTTCTCATTTAATTTTAGTTTATAAGTACAGTTATATACTGAAAATAGAGAAAGTACCAATAATAAAGCAATGCTATAAAAAATTAAAACAGGTGTACTTCTAAATGTATAAATAAACAAAATTACAACTAACAATAAAATTACAATTATAGGAATTTTATAATTTAGTATAAAGTTTCTAAAATTTGATTGTATTTGTAAATTACTACTTGATATTTTTGTTATTTGACTTTGTTGATCATGATTACACTTTTCATATATTAAATTCATATTGGTACTTTTTTTCTTATTTTCACTCATATCTCTTCCTCTTATTATTATTTATTTACTAATCTTAGTGTTTCTCTTGCAATAACAAGTTCTTCATTTGTTGGAATAACCCAAACTTGAACTTTTGAGTCATCTGTTGAAATTAGGACCTCTTCTCCTTTTACTGCATTTCTTTGAGCGTCAATTTTAACACCCATATATTCTAGATATTTACAGATATCTGCTCTTATTCCACATTGATTTTCTCCAACTCCACCTGTAAATGTTATAACATCTACACCTTGCATAGCCATAACATATTTAGCTATAAAACCTGCTATTGAATATTTGTATTGCTTTAAGGCAAGAATAGCTCTTTCATTTCCTTCTGATGCAGCTGCTTCTATATCCCTAACATCCTTAGAAACTCCACTTATTCCATATAGTCCAGATTCATTATTTAAGATTTTATCTATTTCAGCTGCAGATAAATGTTCATTTTCTATTAAAAATGTTACAATTGATGGATCCAAGTCACCTGCACGAGCACACATTGGTATTCCTGATACTGGAGTAAGTCCCATAGATGTTTCTACTGATTCTCCATTTTGGATAGCACATATACTTGCACCCTGTCCTAAGTGACAATTTATGATTTTTAAATCTTTTCTATTTAGTATTTCTGATATTCTATTTGAAACATAAAAATGTGATGTTCCGTGGAATCCATATTTTCTTATTTTATATTTTTCATAATATTTATAAGGAATAGGATATATATATCTTTCTTCTGAAATTGTTTGATGGAATGATGTATCAAATACACCTACATTAGGCTTTCCATGCATAAGTTCTTGACATGCTCTTATTCCTATTAAAGTACTAGGTGTGTGAATTGGAGCTAAATTCGTACATGCTTCAATTGCTTTAATAACATCTTCATCGATTATTACAGGACCTTTAAATAATTCTCCACCATGAGCTAATCTGTGTCCTATTGCTCCTATTTCATTTATATCTGAAATTGATGGATAATCTTTGTTTAATAATTGTTTAATAATAAAATCAAGAGCTTGTTTATGATTTTCTACTGGATTTTCTAAAACATATTTTTGTCCATTTATTTTATGTGTTAAAAAAGATTTTTCACCTATTCTTTCATAATTTCCTTTAGATATAACTTGTTCGTTATCCATATCAATTAACTGATATTTTAATGATGAACTTCCACAATTTAAAACTAATATTTTCATTTATTCAATTCCTTTCATAAATATTATAAACTTAGGCAAATTCTTTTTGCTTCTCTTGCTATTTCAAGTTCCTCGTTTGTTGGAACAACATATACTAAAACTTTTGAATCATTATTTGAAATTTTAGCTTCAACTGCAAAAGCATCTTTATTAGCTTGTTCATCTACTTGTACGCCCATAAATTCAAGGTGTTTACAAATCTCATATCTTGATTCACAGCCTCTCTCTCCTACTCCTGCTGTAAATGTTATTACATCAACACCATTCATGGCAACAGCACATCTAGCAATATAACAAGCAATTAAGTAATGATAATTATCTAGTGCTAATTTTGCTTGCATATTTCCGTCAGCTAGTGCAAGTTCAATGTCTCTGTTATCAGAAGAAACTTTTGAAACACCAAGTAGTCCTGATTTTTTATTTAACATTGTATCTGCTTCATCTGGTGACATATTTTCTTTTTTCATTATAAATGTAACAACAGATGGATCTAGGTCACCTGAACGTGAACCCATTGGTATACCTGCGACTGGAGTAAGTCCCATAGATGTTTCTACTGATTTTCCGTTTTGTATAGCACATATACTTGCACCCTGTCCTAGATGGCAATTTATGATTTTTAAGTCTTCAATTGGTTTTCCTAGAATTTCTGCTATTCTATGAGAAACAAATTTATGTGATGTTCCGTGGAATCCATATTTTCTTACACCATATTTTTCATAATATTCATATGGAATTGGATAAATATATCTTTCTTTTTCAATAGTTTGATGAAATGCTGTATCAAATACTGCTACATTAGGTTTTCCTGGCATAAGTTCCTGACATGCCTTTATTCCTAATATACCAGCTGGATTATGAAGTGGTGCTAAATCAATACATTCTTTGATTCCATTTAGAACTTCTTCATCAATTAATACTGATTTATTGAATTTTTCTCCACCATGTACTATTCTATGTCCAATACTATCAATTTCATCTAAGCTTTTTATTACTCCATATTCACTACTTAGTAATTGTTCCATAACAAATTTAAGTGCTTCTTGATGATCTTTTACTGGGTTTTCTAATTTAATCTTTTCACCATTAACCTTGTGAGTTAAAAAAGATTTATCACTTCCTATTCTTTCATAATTTCCTGATGCTAATACATTTTCTGTGTCCATATCAATTACTTGATATTTTAATGATGAACTTCCTGAGTTTAATACTAAAATTTTCATAAAAAATTCCATTCCTTTCTCGCTTCGCTCAAAGGCACACATAGGTATGAAAGCCTTGAGATTAAAGCAT
>CANQLO010000012.1 GCA_947624715.1 uncultured Clostridia bacterium | reverse complement strand
TAGATAGGTTGGGGGTGTAAGTGGTGAGAGCCATTAAGCTGACCAATACTAATAAATCGAGGGCTTAACCATATAAATAAAATATGATTAAGAGAGAGTAAGCATTATGGAAAAAAAAAGAGTCAAATCTATGATGTAAATAGAAGATATTTAAAGATTGTAGATAAATGATTTCTAAAGAATAGAGATACTTAATGTAGCTATATATTTTTGAGTGTGTTATAAGCACACGAAACATTTCTGGTGACGATAACTTGGAGGAAATACCCGTTCCCATCCCGAACACGGAAGTCAAGCTCCAAAGTGCCGAAGATACTTGTAGGTTACCCTGCTTGGAAAATAGGTTGTTGCCAGATTTTTTTATTTTTATCTAAATTTTATTTTTTAAATTTGATTTTTAAAATTTCACAAAATATTTAATATAGTATTTTTAGCAAAATATTAAATTTGATATTTTTCGCAAGATATTAAATTTGATATTTTTAGCAAAATATTAAATTTGATATTTTTCACAAAATATTTAATTCGGTATTTTCGCAATTTAACTCGATATTTTCCAAAAAATTATAATAAATAATAATTTTGACACAAAAGAGATTATATGATATAAGTAAGAATATGAGTAAAAAATTATTAATAACAGAAAAACCTTCAGTAGCAATGGAATTTGCAAAGGTCATAGGAGAAAATGGACAAAGAAAAAATGGCTATATCGAGTCAAAAGACTGGATAATTACTTGGTGTGTCGGTCATTTAGTAACAATGAGTTATCCAGAAAAATATGACGAAAATCTTAAATTTTGGAGATTAGACACTTTACCATTTATACCAGAAAAGTGGAAGTATGAAGTAATTAAAGGCGTAGAAAAGCAATATGAAATAATAAAAAGCCAGCTAACGAGAGAAGATGTAGATTCAATATATGTAGCAACTGACTCGGGACGTGAAGGAGAATATATTTATAGATTAGTAGACCAAGAAATAAATGTACAAGGGAAAGATAAAAGGAGAATATGGATAGATTCACAAACGGAAGAAGAGATAAAAAGAGGAATTAAAGAAGCAAAACCTTTATCAGAATATGATAGTTTATCAGATAGTGCTTATTTAAGAGCTAAAGAAGATTACTTAATAGGAATTAATTTTTCAAGAATGTTATCCATAATATATGGAAGAAGGTTAGCAAAAGCTATAGGTGAAGAAAAAGCCTCAATTTCAGTGGGTAGAGTAATGACCTGTGTCCTTGGAATGGTAGTTGAAAGAGAAAGAGAGATAAGAAATTTTGTTAAAGTTCCATTTTACAAAATATCAGGAGAATTTATAAAAAATAATCAAACATCAGATGAACAAACAGATGGAATAATAGCAGAATGGAAAGTTTCAGAAAGTTCAAAAGTATGGCAATCATCTAAGCTATACAATGAAACAGGATTTAAAAAAGAAAATGACGCAAAAGAGTTTATTAAAAGTTTATCTGGTAAAAAGATAATAGCCCAAGATGTAAAAAAATCAAAGCAAAAAGAAAATGCACCTTTACTATTTAATTTAGCAGAAATACAAAATGAGTGTACAAAAAGATTTAAAATAAAACCAGATGAAACTCTAGAAATTATACAAAATCTTTACGAAAAAAAGCTTGTAACATATCCAAGAACAGATGCAAGAGTATTATCAACAGCTGTTGCTAAGGTAATTACAAACAATCTAAATGGTATAGCAAAAGGATATAAAGACCAAGAAGTACAGAGTTATATAAAACAGATGAAAGATGAAAAATATTCAACTAATCTTATAAAAACAAAGTATGTAAATGATAGTAAAATAACAGACCACTATGCAATTACTCCTACAGGACAAGGATATGAGAACTTTGATAAATTACCAGATTTACAAAAGAAAGTATATAACTTAATAGTTAAAAGATTTTTAGCTATTTTTTACCCACCAGCAGAGTACAATAAACTAAACATAACAATAGATGTTGAGGGAGAAAAATTTTATGCAAGCTCAAAAGTATGTGTAAAAAAGGGATATTTGGAAGTTTTAAAAAAACAAAAAGAATCCACAAAAAATGAACAGGATGTGGATAGTAATTTGGACAAAAAAGATTTAAAAGAAGAAAAAGTTATTGATTTTAATGTAAAAAAAGGTGAAGTTTTAAGTATAAAAGCCTATGAAACAAAAGAATCTGAAACAACGCCTCCTGCTAGATATAATTCTGGGTCAATGATTTTGGCAATGGAGAATGCAGGAAAGCTAATCGAAGATGAAGAATTAAGGGAACAGATAAAAGGAGCTGGTATAGGAACCAGTGCTACAAGAGCTGAAATAATAAAGAAGTTAGAGAAAATTAAGTATATTGAGATTAATACAAAAACACAAATAATATTGCCAACTCAAAAAGGAGAATACATATATGATATAGTACATATGTCAATGCCAGATATGTTAAATCCTAAGTTAACAGCAAGTTGGGAAAAAGGGTTGGATATGGTAGCAAAAAATGAAATAAAGTCAAATGAATTTATGACAAAACTTGAAAAATATATAAACAGCAAATTTGACAAATTAGTAATAAAGAGTTAAAATATTTACTAGACAAGTTATTTATTTTATGGTATAAATATATGCAAGGAATGGAGGTACAGTATCATAAATAAAGTAAAAAAAGTAGTAATAGGACTAAGAACATTAATAAAATTACTTGTAATACTAACAGTTGCCGCAATAATTATAGTAGGAATTATAGAATTAACATATAAACAAACATATAGCGTAAGTTTAAATGGTGAAATAATAGGATATACTAGAGATAAAATAAGTTTACAAAAGAGAATAAATAGCTATATTTCATCAGGAAATGGTGATGATGTTGCCTTTGTTGAGGTAAAGGATTTACCTATTTATACAGCATGTCTGTTAAAAAGAAATGTTGAAACAAATGATGATGAAATCTTTGAAAAAGTAACAGCTTCAGGAACACCATACTATAAATTCTATGCTGTAACAGATGAAAATACAGAAAAAGTATATTTAAAATCTTTTAGCGAAGCAGAAGATGTAGTTAATCAGTTAAAAAATAAAGATAGTGCAAATGCTAAAGATTTAGGGATAGTTGAAAAGTATGAATTAGCAAAAGCAGAGTTTAAAGAAGTAGAGACTTGTGTTAATGAATTATATGAAAAGAAAGTAGTTTATAAACCTGTTAGTGTTTATAAAAATATAGGTACACAAATATATAGTGAAGCAAGTGTTCCTACTGATTTAGGAGTAACTCTTATAAGACCAATTAGTGGAGTAATAACATCTAGATATGGGTTAAGATGGAGAGATAATCATAAAGGATTAGATATATCAGCTCCAGAAGGTACAGCTATAAAAGCCGCTGCAGCTGGAACAGTAATATTTTCGGGTGATGGTTCAGGTCACGGTTATACAGGTTATGGTAATGTTGTTGTTGTACAATCAACATCTTCATTAATCATACTATATGGACATTGTAGTCAAGTAAACTGTAGAACAGGTGAGCAAGTAGCACAAGGACAAGTTATTGCAAAAGTTGGTTCTACTGGTATATCAACAGGAAACCATTTGCATTTTGAAATTAGATATAATGGAGTAGCAATAAATCCACAAAGATATGTGTATAACTAAAATGGGCTTGTCAAGTTTTATGGGAAGCTTCCTATAATATAATACACTATCACTAAAATATTACAATCCATAGAAATAAAAATAAATTAAATAAATATAGTTATTTTTTCAAGCTTTGTTGTCGCTCCATTCGCCCTTTGTTCGACTCTGGTTGGTAGCGGGCAAGGCATTTTTGAAAATAACTATATTTTTTTATTTTTATTGTACAATATAATTGTTAAAATTATAAATTTTCAATTTCCTTTTTTACTTTTTGAAGCTCTTTTGTACTAGCAATACTAGATGGAGTATAATATCCTTTTGCACATGCAACTTTAAAAATTTCATATTGAAAACTTTCAATATTATCTCTTAGCTGTTTTAATGTTTGTCTAAGTTCAATATTTTCACACTCAGAAATTGCATTTTGATAATTACTAAGTTTAGCTTTAGTTTCTTCTAAAATATCATTTATCATTGTTTTTTCATTCATAAATTATATCCTTTCTATTATAATTAGATATGCTTATTTTTTACAATGAAATAAGCATTAAAGCTAATTTTAGCTGTTAAAAAAAGCCATTAAAGTTTGTTTTTCATTTAAGCTATCCTGAGCAGCTTTCGTAAGTAATTGTTTTAATTGTGAGTCAGAAACTGCATTTGCATATGCAGTAAGTTTGCTATTACAAGTATTTGCAACAATAATAGAATGTTTTAAATTTTGTAATTCAATTTCAGTTATATTAGCCATAATAAGATCCTTTCTCTAAAACAATATATAAATAGTATTTACGAACTAAATTAATTTATGCATTTTGTAAAAAAATAAAAATTGCTTTTAAATCCAAATTCTTTTTGAAAAAATAAATGCATTTTGTGAAAAAAATAAAATTTGCTTTGAAATGAAAATACATTTTGAAAAAAGTAAATTCATTAAAAAAAATAAATGCATTTTGTAAAAATTAATTTCATGAATCTATATCAAAATAAAAACAAATTGCATAATTATAATATAGTGGAGGAAATAGTTTGAAAGAATAATCTTTTATTACTATGATAACCTTTTAGCAAAACGAGAAAGGAAAGAATTTTTATGGCAAAGATAAAAGTTTATAATAATGACACAAACCGTATGGAGACATACTATAGAGGAGAGGCAGAGGCTATGCCTTATGTTACCAATAGAACGCTTACAGTTGGAGAGTTCAGAGGATCAAGCAAAAGTCAAACCTTATGGACAGAAAAAAGAGCAATGACATCTTGGAATAGTCAGAGATATATTTTTGGAGGACCTATACCAGTTGGATTTGCATTTAAAAGACCATGGGAGGGAGGTCATGGAACTTTTTCACAACATTATGCAGGGCTTGCTTTTGATGCAGGTCAAACATTAAATGATAGTACTAGAAATAGTTTATATAATAGTGCAAGAAGTTCAGGAGTGTGGTCATATGTTGAACCAAAAGTATTAACTCCAACATGGGTACATTTTGATAAAAGAAGGCGGAAATCCAGCTTGCTCAACAGGTGGGTATCCACAAATAGCAATAGGTTCAAGAGGAGCGTATGTTTTAATAGCACAGGATGACCTAAATACATTAGGATTCGAAACAGGAGGATTAGACGGAATATTTGGTCCAAGAACTCAAAATGCAGTAAGAAGGTATCAACAAAGAGAAGGGCTAGCAGTAGATGGAATAATTGGATGTAATACATGGAGATCACTACAAGAAGATGTTATAGGAACAGGAAGAACAAGCACAACTATTGACTAAAAATAATAGGACACTATTTATAGATTATAATAGTGTCCTATTATCTTGGATTATAATAAGTGTATTATTTCAATAACTTTTTTTAATTTGCGATAAATAAAATTGAAAATTTTGTCAAAAAATATTATAAATTTTCTTGACAATACCATATTATGGTAGTATAATAAAGCCAACTATTAATTCTTATTTAATTATTTCTAGTTATAAATTTAATGTCAAAAAACTCTGACAATTGACATAAATTCAATGTCAAAAAACTCTGCCAATTGACATAAATTCAATGTCAAAAAACTCTGCCAATTGACATAAATTCAATGTCAAAAATCTCTGCCTATTGACATAAGTTCAATGTCAAAAAACTCTGACAATTGACATAAATTCAATGTCAAAAATCTCCGTCCCCAATGACACATAAGTTCAATGTCAAAAACTTCCGACCATTGACATAAATTCAGTGTCAAAAATCTCCGTCCTCAATGACATTTAAAAAATTAAATAGAAAGGAGAAAATTTTGCTTTCAATAATAAAAAGTATGTCCCTTAAAGGCTTAGAGGGGTATATTGTTAATGTACAAGTAGATGTATCAAGTGGTTTGCCAGAATGGGAAATAGTAGGCCTTCCTGATGCAAGTATAAAAGAATCAAAAGAAAGAGTAAGAGCAGCAATAAAGAATTCCGGATATGAACTTTTCAGTAAAAGAATTCTAGTTAATCTTGCACCCGCAGATATAAGGAAAGAAGGTTCATATCTTGATTTACCAATTGCAATTGGTGTACTTTATGGAATGAAGGAAATTAAATTTAGCAAAAAAATTGAAAATATAGCTTTTATTGGAGAACTATCATTAGATGGAAAAATAAATTCAATAAATGGGATTTTACCAATTTGTCTTGAAGCAAAAAAATTAGGAATAAAAGAAATAATAATTCCAATCGGTAACTTAAGAGAAGTAGCGTTAATTAATGATATAAAAATACTTGGTGCAGAAAATCTAAATGAAATTGTTGGATATCTCACAGGTAAAAATAATCTAAAAGAAATAAATTGTACGTGGGAAGAAATAAATAAGAGAAAAAATAAATATGACATAGATTTTGCAGATGTTAAAGGACAAGAAAATGTAAAAAGAGCATTAGAGATAGCAGCAGCGGGAGGACACAATATTTTGCTTATAGGCAGTCCACGGTGCACGGTAAAACTATGCTAGCACAAAGACTAAATACAATACTTCCCGACTTAAATTTTGAAGAATCTTTGGAAACTACAAAAATTCACAGTATATTGGGAAAATTAAAAGTAGATGAAAATATTATTATCTCTAGACCTTTTAGAAGTCCACATCATACTATAACAACATCAGCATTAATCGGAGGTGGAAGAATACCAAAACCAGGAGAAATAAGCCTAGCACATAATGGAGTTTTATTTTTGGATGAAATTGCAGAATTTGATAAAAATACGTTAGAAGTTTTAAGAGGACCATTGGAAGATAAGCAAGTTACAATTAGTAGAGTGGGTCAAACTCTTGTTTATCCATGTAATTTCATGCTAGTAGCATCAATGAATCCATGTCCTTGTGGATATTATGGATCTAGCTATAAGAAATGCAATTGTAGTTCATATGATATTAAAAAGTATTTAAATAAATTAAGTGGACCGCTTTTAGACAGAATTGATATTCAGATTGAAGTCCAAAGAGTAAGTTATGATAAATTAGACATAAATGTATCTGAGACTTCAAGTCAAATAAAGGAAAGAGTAGAAAAAGCAAGAAAGCTTCAAGAAAACAGGTATAAAGATGAAAAAATATTTTCAAATGCTCAGCTTAGTTCTAGTCAATGTGAAAAGTATTGTAAATTAGATATAGAAAGCAAAGACTTATTAAAAATAGCATATGAGAAACTGGGACTTAGTGTAAGAGCAAATAATAAAATACTAAAAGTAGCAAGAACTATAGCTGATTTAGAAGGAAAAGAAAATATTGAAAAAAAACATATAGCAGAAGCAATACAATATAGGAGTTTAGATAAAAAATACAATTTACAAAATTTTTAGAATAAATTTATAATAAAAAAAGTTAACATAAAGTTAAAAAACTTTAATGGAAGGAGAATAATTCAATTAATGGGTAAAATAGAGACATTAAAAAGTACAAATAAAAATTATCCAAATAAATTATTAAAAATAAAGGATTATCCGAAAACAATTTACTATGAAGGAAATATAGAGTTATTTAACAAAAAATCAGTAGCAATAGTTGGCTCAAGACAATGTACAGAATATGGAAAAAGTCAAGCAGAAAGGTTTGCAAGAGAACTTTCAAAATTAGGAATATGTATAATAAGTGGATTAGCCTTAGGAATTGATACTATAGCACATATCAATTCTATGTGTGAAAATGGTAAAACAATAGCAGTAATTGCATCAGGGTTGAATAAGATATATCCAACAGAAAATAAAATAGTAGCAGAAAAAATAATACAAAATGGTGGCATGATTTTAAGTGAATGGGAAGAAAATGAAGATATCGATATGAGTAGATTTCCTAGAAGAAATAGAATTATAAGTGGATTAGCAGATTTAATATTAGTTATAGAAGCAAAATATAGAAGCGGTAGTACAATAACAGCAAGATGTGGGTTCAAACAAAAGAAAGAAGTAGCTTGTATACCGGGGAATATTAATCAAAAGAACAGCTATGGAACTAATAAATTATTACAAGAAGGAGCAAGTTTAGTAATGTCTACTCAAGATGTATTAGATTTATTAGGCAATGAGCAAATTGCAAAACCTCAGGTAAATGAAAGATTTAAAGAAGTATATGAAAGCCTATGCACAATACCACAAACAGTAGATGAAATTTCAAAAAGAGTAAATAAAAAAACAAACGAAGTAAATGAAATATTGTTTATGTTGGAAGTTGATGGATTTGCAGAAAGCTTGCCGGGAGATAAATATATAAGATGTATGAAAGACATATGTTAGGGAAAAATGGAGAAGATATAGCAACCCAATATCTAATAAAAAAAGGATATAGACTGTTAACAAGAAACTTTAGATGTAGACAAGGAGAAATAGACATAATTTCATTAGATAAGAGGGAGATAGTTTTTATTGAAGTAAAAACAAGACAAAATACGAATTATGGAAACCCAGTAGATGCTGTTGATAAAAGAAAACAAAAACATATTATTAATGCAAGTAAATACTACATTTATAGTAATAAATTAGAAAAAAGAGATATACGATTTGATGTAATAGAAATATATAAGAAAGATAAATTTTATATAAATCACATAAAAAATGTATTATGTCAATAATCTTCGTCCCCATTGATATTGACAGGCAAGTGTCAATAACCTCCGTCCCCATTGACACCCATTGACATTGACAACCATTGACAAAAATTTTAGGTAGTGTTAGAATGAAAAAAAATTATACGAGGAGGAAAAAAATGAAATTATTTGATATGAAACCACATGAATTATTAGGATTACCTAACTATGCCAATACTTCTGATGATATAGTAAAAGAAAAATATATGAACAAAAAAAGAACATTGGAAGAGATGAGACAAGGTGAGATTAATAAATCAAATGGAAATCCATTAGATGATAGAATACAGGAAGAGTATAATAAACTTTTTGAACATTTAGATAATGCATATGAACAATTAAAAACAGAAGAATTAAGAAGACAATACTTTGAAAGAGAAAAAGAAGAAGAAAACATGAGATTAAAAGAGGAGCGAGTAAGTGAGCAAAAAGTTGGACAAGTCGATGAACAAAGATTTGGACAAGTTAATAGTCGAACACACAGAAATAATATTGTACAACCAAAACAAAATAGTTCTATGCAAAGAGTTAATAGAGTTCAAGAAGAAAATAAAACAACTGAAAGTCCAAAAAAGGAATTAGATTATCCAGAAATTCGTGGAAGAAGCATTATATGGAAAAGTTCTCTAGATTCAAAAAAAGATGAAATGGAAAGATAAAAGAAATTCTTTTATGTAAAGTAGCCTTAGGTAATAACCTATTAATATAGGTATTTGCTTAAGGCTTTTAATATTTTTTCTTAGTAAAAATAAAATTTTTTCTTAATAAAAATAAAATAGCCATTGATAAATAAAAAACTTATCTATATAATTATTATAAAAAAATTATAAAAAATTTATAAAAAAAATTATAAAAGAATTATAAAAAATCTAAAGTAAAGCAGGTAAAATTATGAAGAATAATAAAAAGATTTATTTAAGGATTTTATTTTCAATATTATTAATAAGTAATTTTATAGTTATTTTTATATTTTCAAGTCAAGATGGAGAGGAGTCGAGTTCTTTAAGTCAAGGCTTTATTTATAATATTTTAAAGCATTTTGTAAATAATGAAAAACAGATAGAAACTATAATTGAAAACATAGAACCATTAATAAGAAAATTAGCACATTTTTCTATTTACGCGCTATCAGGAATCTGGGCAATGGGATTGTTGGAAACTTTTTCTATAGAAGATGAGAAAAAAATATTAGTAGGAACTTTAATAGGAAGCACATATGCAATATTAGATGAATTCCACCAAAGCTTTGTAAGTGAAAGAACAGCGGCTTTAATAGATATTTTAATAGATAGCTTTGGTTGCTTATTTGGCATATTACTGGTAATGTTTTTACTAAAAATAACAAAAAGATGGAAAAATAATTAAATTAGATTTTAAAATTATAAATATAGTTATTTTTGAATAGCCGCGTAGCGTTCAAGCGAAGCGCGCTGGAGCAGCAACCTTTAGGTTGCGTTGCGACAACAAGGCATGAAAAAATAACTATATTTATAATAAAAAAAAAAATATTACAATTTTGTTACAACAATATTAAATTATAGAAACAATAAAAAAAAGCATTGATTAAACAACATAAATGATATAAAATAAATCTTGATTTATAAATAATATTTTAGGAGGATTATATTATGGCAACAATGAATCCATTGGAGAAAAAAGCACGTTCATCATTTATTAAAGGACTAGTAATTGCAGGTCTTATAGGTTTGATAGGAATAGCAGTTTTATCATTCATTATATATAAAAAGAATGGAGAGGAAAAACAAAGAATTGCAGCTCAAAAGCAAGTTATAGTTTTAACAACTGATGTAAAATCAGGTGATGAAATCACATCAGATATGTTACAAACGCAAAAAGCTAATGCTGAGGTTGCATCTGCTGGATCAATGTCTATGGGAGATTTTGACGAAATATCTCAAGTAGTAGATGAAGCAGGAAATCTTATGGCAATAAAAGTTGTAGCTAAAATTGATTTAACAGCTAAAACAATATTAACAAGTGATATGATAACAACAGAAGAAGAAGCTGTTACAGATGATTTAAGAGAAAAAGAGTATAATATGATTATATTACCATCATCATTAGAAGATGGAGAAACAATTGATATAAGATTTAGATTGCCAAGTGGAGAAGATTATATTGTACTTTCTAAAAAGAAAGTAAAACTAGCAGACTTAGGAGGAACATATTCTGCACAGACTATTGTATTAAACGTAACTGAGGATCAAATGTTAGTAATGAGTTCAGTAATAGTCGATGCATATCAAATATCAGGAAGTTATCTATATGCAACAAAGTACACAGATCCAGGAATTCAAGCAGTAGCAACTCCAACTTATGTTCCATCTTATGAAACAATACAACTAATTAGTACAGATCCAAACATTGTTGATATTGCAAGAAATAATTTAGTAAGTAGATATAATGCAACATATAGTAGTTATAGAAATGGAATATCTAATGCTTTGAGTCAACTTGATGAAGGTTCAAAAGCAGGTGCAATTGAAACAGGAACAAATCAAGAAATAGTAACTCAACAATCAGAAAGAAGATCATATTTAGACTCAATGTATGGATTAGAATAAAATAAATTTAGAAAGGATAGATTTAGATTGGAACAGATAGGATTTATTGGAGCATACGATAAAAAAGATCTACTTCTAAATATTGGAAAGGTTCTAAGCTATTTTAATAAAAGTGTTTTAATTGTTGATAGTACTACAACCCAAAGATTAAGATATGTTGTTCCAAGAATTAATAATGCTCAAGGAAATACATATGTTAGCGAATACTTAGGAATAGATGTTGCACTTGGTTTTATGAATTTAAATGGAATTATGCAATATTTAGGAAATGGATTAAACTATGATTATATATTAATAGATACAGACAATATACAAACATTAAATTCATTTATGTTACCAGCAATCGCAAAAAACTTTTTTGTAACATCATATGATGAATATGAGTTGCAAAGAGGCGTGGAAATATTTAGATTCTTACAAAGACCAATGGAAATATATAAAGTAATATATTCATCTAATATTTCAAATAGTGAAGATGCATATCTAAATAGATTAGTAGATGGATTAAATGTAACATGGAAAAATGAAAAAGTACAGTTTGCTGATATAGTATCAGATAAGAAAGCAACTTTGGAAAATCAATTAACTAAACAAATATCTTTAAAAAAATATTCTTCATTATACAAAGATGGATTAGAATATCTGATATCACTAATGGTAGGAAATCAGATTAATCAAGGTGATATAAGAAGGATAATAAAAAAAATCTAGAAAGGAAACATTAGGATATGTCAATCGTAACATTCATGAATAGAGACATGAAAGAAAGTGGACAAACTTCATCATTGGCAGCAATTGCTTCTATCATGGCAATAGAACATAATTATAAAATATTACTAATTTCTACAGATTTTAATGACAGAACTTTGGAAAAATGTTTCTTTGATGAAAATGCTGGTAAGATGAATGTTAAAGGGCTATTTACAAGAAACTTAAATGTTGATATATCAAATGGATTAGAAGGACTCGTTAGAATGTTTGCAAGCAACAGGGCAGATCCAGAAACAGTAATAAGTTATACTAAACCAATATTAAAAGATAGATTAGATATTTTGCAATCACCAAAAACAGTGGATTATAAGGAATATATAAATATATCAGTTTATTTTTCGCAAATAGCAGATGTAGCAAATGCAAAATATGATTTAGTAATGGTAGATTTATCAAATAAAGTGCCAGAAGTAAATCAAAAAAAAATAATGGACATATCTTCTTTAACAGTTATGTTTATCAATCAAAATCAAACATCTATGACAGATTTTGAAAGATTAAAATTAGCAGATGAAACATTTAGAAAAAAAAATGTATTGTTAGCAATGGGTAAATACAATCCAGATTCAAAATATACGGCTAAAAATGTAGGACGATACCTAAAAGAGAAAAATATACCAGTTGTTATCCCATATGACATTTTATTTTCAGACAACTGTTCTGAAGGAAAAATAATTGATTACTTTTTACAAATGCAAGGAGTCAACTTAGAAGGAAGAGATGGATATTTTTGCAATCAAGTAAGAAAATCGGCAGAAAAGATAGATTATTTAAGACAAATACAAGAATATGGATTGAATAGGTAAGTACAAATGAAAGGAGTATACAAATGCTTTTCAACATTATAATTATTATTGCGATAGTCGCAGTAGCTATTGCATTGATACGTAATAATTTAAAAAAGAAAAAAAATGCTGAAGTAGAAGAAGAAGTTGTTGTAGATGACAAGACTTATACTTTAGATATGATGATGAACTTTATAAAAAAGAGACTAGATGAAATAACTAAAGTAAACCTTTATGACTTGGGCCTTTCAGAAGAAGAATTAAAAAGAAGAAAAGCAAAGAAATATGAGTTAAAGAAAGCCTTAAAAGGTTGTACATATGGAGATGTAAATGATAAGAAATATGTAAAAGAGCTTATTTATGACATCTTAGTAAAGGAATATGGAGTTGATGAAACAAACGTATCTAGAGCTATACCATTTGATGTACCATCACTTTTAACTCCACAAGATAAATTTGATATTATTATATTTATGTATAAAAAAGACTTTGGATATGAAGCTTTAACACAACTTATTAAGAAGTACAACTTGGCAGAATTAAAATATACAGCTGGAGATGCAAAACCATCTTATGTTATAACACCAGAAGAAATAAGTGACATATATGAAAAAGAAAACTTCAATTTAACATTTGATGATAAAGTAATGATTGTAGTACAAAGAATATATCAAAGATATAAAGGATATAGCTCAATAGATGAAGTAAGAGATATGAACATAGATGGTGTATCAGGAGGTGTATCAGGACTTCCAGAAAGTTTCTTGAGTCAAGTTGCACAAACTGATAGCAGTTATTTAAACCAAGTAATGGATCATAAAGTTCCACGTGCATGTGATAGTATATGGATATTCTTCCAAGGTAAATCAATACGTTTAGCATTTCTATCATTTGGAACAGAAGCAGAACTAAAAAGAGTATGTCAAAACATTTATAAATACAATAACCCAGGACAACTTTCAGATACAAATGGTTATAAGATTAATGAAATGAAAGATGGTTCTCGTGTCGTTGTTGTAAGACCAAGTTTCTCAGAAACATGGGCATTCTTCGTAAGAAAATTCGATGTTAAGAGAGCAACACTAGAACAATTAGTAACATTACCAGGAAAAGAAGATGCAATAGACTTATTAAAATTCTTAGTAAGAGGTGCAAGAATTATATCAGTTACTGGTGAACAAGGTTCTGGTAAAACAACATTACTTATGGGTATGATTGAAAATATATATGAAACAATGAACATTCGTGTTCAGGAAACTGCATTCGAGCTTCATTTAAGAAAAATTTACCCAACAAGAAATATATTATCATTTAGAGAAACAGATACAATATCAGGACAACAAGGTCTTGATGTTCAAAAGAAAACTGATGGTTCTGTTAACATCATAGGTGAGGTTGCAACTGACCCGGTTGCATCATGGATGATACAAGCTGCACAGGTTGCTTCTAAATTTACATTATTTACTCACCACGCTAAGACATTTCCAAACTTAGTAACTGCTTTAAGAAACTCAATGTTAAGAACAGGAGTATTTACAAACGAAATTGTTGCAGAAGAGCAGGTTGTACAAGTACTTAACTTTGATATACATATGGTTAAGGATTTTAGAGGAAAAAGATATATTGAAAGAATAACAGAATGTATTCCAGTAGAAGACGTCAATGATTATACTTATGAACATAGAAATGAAAGAACGCTAGAAGGAAAATTTGATAAATTTGTTGACAACACAACAAAATATTATACAAAAGAAACAAATAAAGAATTATATAAATATGTAAACATATTAGAATATCAAGATGGAAATCTTGTAATTACAAATAAAATCTCAGATAAAAACTTACAAGAAATGTTTATTAATATGGATGACACAGATGGAGCAGCATTTAGTGAATTTGTACAAAGAAAATGGGGAGTAAGATTTAATGAGATTGGAGAAGTAATTAAATAATAAGGAGGTGAGTCTTTAAGAAAATGAATTTTTTGATAGTACTAATTGCATTAGTTCTTGTTATGCTTATAGTAATTGTTGCTATGTATCTAAGATTAAAAAGTAAGATGAAAAACAAAGACGTAATGAGAATAGAAAAACTTAGAAAAGATACATCTGAAAATAAATTTTCAATGGAAGTTTTTTATCAAAAACTTTACATAAGATTCCTAAAGACTCCATTTTTAAAAAGATACTTATTAAAGATAAGACGTAGACTAGAAATAAATAATATAGATGATGAATTTAAAACTAGAAATGATTCGGCTAAAATAGTTTTTAAAGCTTTATGTATAATAATACCACTTACAATAGCAGTAATTGTTATTACAAACAAAAACTTACTATTAATGTCAATTATATTAATATTTGAATTATTTATGGTAGATTCAGTAACAGATGGTATGGTTGATAAACTAGATAATAACTTATTAAATCAGCAAATAAATTTCTTTGCAGCTATGAGACATTCATATCATGAAACAAATATGGTTGGTGAAGCTATATATTCAACAGCACAAGATTCAGAAGATGTAGAAATCTCAAGACAAGCAGAAAAAATATATGAAATATTGAATTCACAAGACCCAGAAACAGATCTTGAAAAATACTATGATATTGCACCTAATAACTATATCAAGGAGTTTGCAGGAATATCATATCTAACACAAGAATTTGGCGATAGAAAAGTAAATGGTTCATCATTATATTTAAAAAACTTAGAAAATATTACTCAGGAAATGCAAATTGAAATATTAAAAAGAGATAAATTAAATTATACATTTCAAAGTTTATCAATTATATCAATAGTACCAATGCTACTTCTTGAGCCATTGAAAAATTGGGCAATATCAAATTTCTCATTTACAAAAAACTTTTATTTAGGAAAACAAGGATTAATTGTTCAAGTTTTAATAATGATTGCAACATTTATTTGTTATATATTAATTAGAAAATTAAAAGATAATGGAGCAGTTAAAAGAGTACAAGATGAGCAAAATCCATGGCAAGAAAAATTATATAGAAAGCCTATAGTAAAAAAATTCGTAGATCAATTTATACCTAAAGAAAATACAAAAGACTATAGAAAACTAAAAAAACTTATTAAAGATGCAGCTTCTAAAACAAGGATAGAATGGTTATATGTAAATAGACTGCTACTTACACTGGTGTCATTTATTATTGCTATAATTTTCTTTGTTGTATTACATATAATGCAGGTAAATTACATATATACTCAACCTACATCAGATTATGATTTAATAGGTGAAATGTCCACAGCACAAACAGAAAAGGCAATGGAAACTACTAAAAAGCATAATGCCATTTTGGATGCTTTAAGAGGAAATACTGGAGCTGATTTAGCTACTGTTGAAAGAGCAATGAGAAGCTCAAAAGAATATAGGGATGCATCTGATGATGAAATAGAAACAAATGCACCTTTAATATTAGAAAAATTGCAAACAGTAAATAAAGAATATCTAAAGTGGTTTGAAGTATTAATCGGAATGCTTGTTGCTTTAATTGGATATGCATCACCAATATGGTTATTAAGATTCCAAGTAAAAATGAGACAGATGGAAATGGAAGATGAAGTAATGCAGTATCAGACTATTATTATGATGCTTATGAGACTCGAAAGAGTTGATGTTGAGATGATACTAGAATGGCTTGAAAGATATGCTGATATATTTAAAGAACCAATTAACAAATGTCTTAACAACTACGAAAGTGGTGCTTGGGAAGCATTAGAGGAAATGAAAGATGAAGTTACATATCAACCATTTATAAGAATTATAGAAAATTTACAGACTGCAGTTGAAAAAGTTCCTATTATAGAAGCGTTTGATGAACTTGATGCAGATAGAGATTACTACAGAGACAAGAGAAAAGAATCAAACGAAAGATTAATAAGCAGAAAAGGTATGATTGGAAAGGCAATAGGTTTTTCACCAATGGTTATTGTTTTTGTTGGATATTTAATAGTTCCACTTGTATTAATTGGAATGACAAGTATGATGTCATCATTTGATTCACTATCATCAATGGCTGAATAAAATGAAAGGGATGAATATTAATGGAAAACGCATCTAAAGCAATTATAATAGTTGGTGGGATGTTAATTGCATTATTAGTAATATCATTATTGGTTATTGGTTGGAATGAAATTACAGACTATAATAAAAAAGAAGAGCAAATTGAAACTAGAGAACAAATTATGAAATTTAATAAAGAATTTGAATCTTACAATAAAAAAGTTGTATATGGATATCAGCTAGTTTCTCTTGCTAATCTAATATCTGATACTAATAATGTTTACTATGATAAAATAAATAGATATGGAACAGTAAATGGTTATAAAAATATAGAAGCTTATGTAAAATTTATAGAAGGAACTACAGCATATGAGCAATCAGGAACAAACAAAAAACTTTTATTGGAGTATGTTGATTTACAAGAATATATAGATGATTTTTATAAATTTTCAATATCTCATGGAGATAAAAATTATGAAAAAATATTTAAAGAGTCATATTTTCAATGTGACAATGTAATATATGATGGAGAACTTGATGATGGAAAGGGTTCTGGAAGAATACAAAAGTTATTTTTTACACAGATAAAAAGAAAAGAATAATTCGGGGGAAATTTATAAATGGATAATGCATCAAAAGCTTTAATTATAGCAGGGGAAGTGTTTATTGGCATATTAGTATTATCATTAATGGTAGCAGTATTTGTTTTATTTGGTAATTTCTCTGCACAAATGCATGACAACATGACAAAATCACAAAGAACAGAATTTAATAGCCATTTTTTGAGTATGGAATATAGAATAAATATTACAGCACAAGAAATAGTAACATTAGTAAATTATGTAAAGCAAATTAATGATGCAAGAGAATTAGATTATGATACAAGAACATCATCAGATTATTATACAACAGTATTGATTGATGGAGTAGATGTATTTAATCATAGTACATTTGTTAATACAGCAGAACAATATAATAATGAATTACAGAATAAATTAGCCAATTTTATAAAAAATAATAATACATATTATTTTAGTTGTAATGCAAAAGTAAAGAAAGATGGAGAAAACCTAAAAACTGAGTATAAAGATTATTCTGATGAGTATACTAGCGAAGATATTGTTTACAATAGAAATACAGGATTAGTTAATAAAATTGTATTTCATAAGATTGATCCTAGCATAATGAATGTATTAACATATAATAGATAAAACAGATGAAATAAATTGTAAGAAAATGATAAATTTTATAAAGAATATATTGCACAAAATTTTATTTAATGTTATAATTTAAAGGAATATTATGAAAAAAATAGCAACATTTATAGTTATAATAATAATTATTATCTGCGTTTTAGGATTTTCATACCAAAATTATATGACAAAAAAAACTGAAATAGAAAAAAACAATTTGATATATAATGGATTGTATGAAAAAGAAATAAGTGGAAATGAATTAGCTACAGTAATAAATAAAACAATTGATAATAATGAAAAAAATAATATAAAACAAAATGAAAATGGAGAATATATAGAAAACGATACCAATTCGATAAAAATAGAAATTAAATTTAAACAAAGTGATAAAATTTTTCCAATAGAATCTATATATTCAAAAAGAGTATCAGAATTTATAAGACTTTATGGACAAGTAAAGTTTAAGTGCACAGAAATAGAATATCATAAAAGCACTAAATTTATAAAGTATTTATATTTTCAAGAAGTTTAAATAGTTATCAGATTTTTGTCTTTTTAGACTAAAATAAAAATAAATAATATTTTTAATAATCAAAGGAGGAAGTTACGTATGGAAAACGCATCAAAAGCTCTAATTATAGCGGGAGCAATATTAATTTCAATTTTAATTATAGGATTGGGAGTTTATTTCTACAATATGGCAGCTAGTGCAGGTAGAAAGGTAAACTTAGACAGTCAAGCAGCAAATGCACATAATCAAGCATTTACTAACTATTTTGGATCAAGACAATCAGCAACTGATGTTAAAAACTTAATGGCTGAGGTACGTAGTAATAATATTAGTGGAGCAACAGCAGAAGAAACAAGTCAAATTTATGTAGTATTTAAAGGAGGAACAATAACAACTGCTGCAATCACTTCACCTGCTAAGGTTTCATCAACAGTAAAAGCAGGAAAAACATATTGGATAGGTGTATTAAACGATTCTGCAGCAACTACTGCTCAAGAAACTGCTGGTGCACAAGCAACCACTGAGCCAGCTTATTATAATACTGGATATTTAAGAATTATCACTATTAATGAAGGTGGAGAACCTTCAAATCTTGGTACAACTGCAGCAGCAGGTGGTGGAGAATAATAAATAAAAGATTAAGGAGCCAATATGGAAAATGCATCAGATGCTCTAAAAATGGCAGTGGCAGTTTTTATATTTGTACTCGCAATATCTGTAGCGATATTTGCTTTTACAAAAGAAAGACAAGCTGCTACTGCTATATTAAATAGATCAAATATAAAATATTATAATACTGATAATATACGAATATCAAATGATAGAATAGTTGGCATTGAAACAGTAATACCAACTTTATATTCATATTTTAAAGAAGGTTATACTATTTTATTCTATAAAGGTAAAGTAAATGAAAATGAAGAACTTGTAGAAAATATTACTCCACTTACATTATATTATTCAGAATCTGATTCTACGCATCTTGCAGACTCTAGGCTTGTGTATAAAGAAGATAAAAAATATGCTGACACAGTTAAAAGGGCAATATATGGATTTGATGTAGATGATGAAAATACAAGGCAAGAACCTTGGCTAAATGATGAATTACATGCTAAGGATTTTATAAAGAGCTTTATAAATAATACATTTGTAGATACCGGTGCACCATCATATACTTTTGTAAGAAGTAAGTTTAGAGGAAGTCTAAACTCAGTTGATGACAATAAATTAACAATTAACTTTTCAGCAGGCAATTTTTATACTGAGATAGGTGCAAGGAGTTTATCAGTAGCAACAAACGCAAAATTTATAGAAAGAACAGGAATCTACAATGAAATATCAAATGCATATGAAGTTGATGATAGATTAACTTTAGATTCTGGTATAGATAGTTCAGTTATAGAGTTTTCAAATAATGAAACAATACAAAATAATGAAGGTGTACAAAAGAGAGTTATTCAATATATATACATAGGAAATAAATAGTATAATAGGAGGTTTTTATGAGTGATACAGTAATAACAGTAGTAGCAATATTTTTAGCAGGAGTACTAATGTTTATATTTCCATTAATGTCAACAGCAGAAGGAAGTGATGACATATCACAGCAACTTGTACAAAAAGAAACAACAAATTTTGTTGATAATATTAGATCGACAAGAAGTATAACTTTGGATAGGTATGAAAGTTTTACAGAAACTATATCATCAACAGGACACTCTTTTGATATAGAAATGCAAGTGGTCATATTAGATGAAAATTCTAATAAGAAAACAACTCAAACATCTCCATCAAAGGTTGGAGAAAATTATTCATATACAGAATATACATCTCAAATACTAAAAGAACTTAATGAAAAGGGAATATACAAGTTAAAAAATGGTGATATTATCTCAGTAACTGTTAAGAACAGTGATACAACAATTGCACAAATTTTGAAGAATTTTATATATAGAGTTACAGGTAATGGAAATCCTGCAATAGTTGCTCAGGATTCTGGATTTGCGTTTTAATGTAAATTATATTAATAAAAATAAAAAAAGATGGTTATCATAAGAATAGCCATTTTTTTTATTCAAGAAAATCTTATTACTAAATTTGATAAAAATAAAATGGCTTAAATTTTAAAGGAAAATAAAAATATATGAAAATAAGTAAAAAAATTATATTAATTTTAACAATAGTTTTATTTATAAACTATACATTAGTTTTAAGCTATAGTAGTAGAAAATATTATCAAAATGTAAGTAGTAATACAGAAAGAAAGATTAATCCTATAGGAAGAACAATAGGACTTAAACTATACACAGATGGAGTTTTAGTTGTTGGAATGTCAGAAGTAGATGGAATTGATGGAGTTAAATATAAGCCATATGAAAATTCTGGAATAAAAGAAGGTGATATGTTAAAATCCATAAATGGTAAACCAATATCAAATACTGAAGAACTAGTAGATATAATTAACGAAAGTAAAGGAGAAAGCATATCAATAAGATATCAAAGAGAATCAGAAGAGATTTATACAACTATTACACCAGTAAAAGTCTCGGATGATGTTTATATGATTGGATTATGGGTAAGAGATGCTGCAGCCGGAATAGGGACACTTACTTATGTTGAAGAAGCAACATCAAGTTTTGCAGCTCTGGGACATGGAATAAATGATATAGATACAAATAAATTACTTAATATCTCAAATGGTGAATTAGTAACGAGTCAAATTGTTTCTATCATAAAAGGAGAAAAAGGAAAAGCAGGTGAAATAAGAGGAATAATTGAAGGAGGAGAAAGTATAGGAAATATAGAAGTTAATTCTACAATTGGAGTATATGGAAAAGTTACTAATTTTAATTATATAAATAGTGTAAAACTACCAGAAGTAACAGTTGCACAAAGAAATGAAATAAAAGAGGGAAAGGCAACAATAATATGCCAACTTACAAATGAAGATAAGGTTGAGGAATATGAAATAGAGATAAAAAAGATCTATAGGATTAATTACAAAGATAATAAAAGTATGCTAATAAAAATTACAGATGAAAAACTAATAGAAAAAACAGGTGGAATAATACCAGGAATGAGTGGAACTCCAATTATACAAAATGGAAAATTCGTAGGAGCAATTACTAATGTTCTTTTAAATGATCCTACTCAGGGCTATGCGATTTTTGCAGATATGATGATGCAATAAAAATTTAATATAAATATTGATATATTTTATTTGGTTGTGTATAATTATACTATAAATAAAATTGGAGGAAACATGAGAAAAAATAATAAAGGCATAGCACTAATAAATGGAGTATTGGTAATATTTATCATATTATGTTCAGCTTTTATTGGATTAATTCTTACAAGTGAAGATAATAATGTAGCTAGTGAAGAAGAAAATATAATTAAAAGAAATGTAATAACAAGAGTAAATCAAACAGTTGGAACAAATGAATATGTAGAGTTAAGCAATTCGATTGGTGGAGAGATAGTTCCAACTAGAAATGAAGGAAAAGATTATTATTATAAACAATTAAATAGCATTGGAAAGAAAATGTATGATGAAATATTAAAAAATATTAATGCTCTAAAAAGTGGAAGTAGTAGTATAAATTTAGATATTGATAATAGTGAAGTAGGAGATGATTTTCAATCAGTATGGGATGCATTTTGTTTAGATAGACCAGACATATTTTGGATAGATACATTAAAATTATCATTAGTTACAAAAACAACAAGTTTTTTTGGAGCAGTTAAATATGAATATACATTACAACCACAGGACAATGTAAATAATTACTTTTTAGATTCATTTAAGACAGATGAGGAAGTAAAAAATGCAATAAGTCGAGTTGAAGCAAAAATAAATGAAATAGCAAATGGCGCAAGTGGTAATACCTATGATAAAGTAAAATATGTTCATGATGTTATTATAGAATCAATAGAGTATGATCAAAGTGATAGAATAAATAATGCAAATTTGTATGGAGCATTAATTGAGGGGACATGCGTATGTGAAGGATATGCAGAAGCATTTAAAATAATATTAGATAAATTAAATATTCCATGTGTTATAGTTTATGGTGAAGGAATTGATGGAAATGGGGGAAGAGAATCTCATGCATGGAATTATGTAAAAATGGAAAACAATAACTGGTATGCCGTAGATTGTACATGGGATGACCCAATTATAATAGGTGGTGGAAGCACATTTGGCATAAATAAACATAAATATTTTCTAAAAGGAAGTAATGATTTCTTTCAAACTCATTTAGAAGATGGAAATGTCTCAGGAAAAGGTCAAGTATTTAAATATCCATCTATATCAGCAGTAGATTATTGAAAATAATTATAAGTTAATATTAAAATAATAGTGCGTAATATGAAAAGGAATCCACAGAATTTTAATTTCTTGTGGATTCCTTTTATATAAAAGAATTTTAATTTCTTGTGGATTCCTTTTCTATAAAAGAATTTTAATTTTCTGTGGATTCTTTTTCTACTAATCTATGTCCAATTTTTGTAACTGTACCTGCACCTTGTGTTATAACTATATCATCAGGTTTTACATTTCTCTTTAAAAATTCAATTATATCATCAAAATCTTGAATGTAATAAGCTTTACGTCCTAAACTATCAATTTTATCAACAATATCTTTTGCACTTACATCAAATGTATTAACTTCTCTTGCAGCATATATATCAGTAACAATAATATTATCAAAATTTAGTAAGCATTTAACAAAGTCATCAAGTAAATTTTTAGTTCTACTGTATGTATGAGGTTGAAAAACTACCCAAGAATGATTATAATCTTTTTTCTTCATAGCTTCACTAACTGCAGTAATTTCAGTAGGATGATGTCCATAATCATCATAAACAGAAGCTCCATTTATTTTTCCTAGATATTGAAATCTTCTTTCTGCACCAGTATATTTACTTAATCCATTTTTAATATCATATTTATCAATACCAAATTCATCACATAATGCAATACAAGAAAGAGCATTCATTATGTTATGCTTTCCAGGAACAGATAATTTCATTGTTTTGTAAAATACATTATTATGATATACATCAAAAGATGGAAAGCCATTTTTATCAAATGATATATTTTTTGCAGTAAAGTTTGCATTTGGACTTGTTAACCCAAAAGTAATAGTTTTAGCTTTAGTATATTGAGATAAATGCAAACAACTTGGATCATCACTATTATAAACTAGGATACCATCATCAGGTAAAAGTTTAATATACTTAATAAAAGCTTCTTTTAGGTTATCAAATGTTTTATAATAATCTAAATGGTCGTTATCTATATTCAAAATAATTTCAGCTTTAGGTGAAAACTCTAGAAAACTCTCAGCATATTCGCAAGCTTCTAAAATAAAATATTCACTATTACCAACTCTGTAATTTCCACCAATAGGATCTAAGACAGCTCCTATTTGAATAGTAGGATCAAGGTTAGCTTCTAGAAAACACATAGAGACCATTGAAGTAGTTGTAGATTTACCATGAGTTCCAGATACACATATAGTATTTCTAAAAGCACGTGTAATAGCACCCATGAAATCTTTTCTTTCAACAGTAGGTATTCCAAGCTCATTAGCTTTTATTAATTCTGGATCCATTTTAGATATTGCTGCAGAGTATACAACCAAATCAAAACCTTTTACATTATCAGGATTATGTCCGATTGTAACAGGTATACCATTTTCTATAAGTTTATCAGTAATTTCAGATCTGTTAACATCAGAACCTGCAACTTGAAAGCCCCAGTTTGTTAAAATCTCAGAAATACCACTCATGCTTGCTCCACCGATGCCTATCATATAGATTTTTTTATATTGTTTAATTTCTTGTATATTTGCCAAAAAAGTCATCTCCTATCTTAAATTTTTTATTGTCTATTTCATATTATGCCATTACATTATAATACAGTACATAAAAAAAAACAAGATTTAATAAATATATTTAAAAAATAATTTGCCAAAATGTAACTTTTTTGTAAAAATAAGAAGGAAAAAACAAAAATATAGCGAATAAAATAGTAGTACATAAAATTTAATCAATATGTACAAATAAAAAAACTTTGGAAGGAGAACATAAACCAATGGAAATAACAGATGTAAGATTAAGAAAAGTAAGTACAGAAAACAGATTAAAAGCTGTTGCCTCTGTAACATTCGATAACGAATTCGTTGTACACGAAATCAAAGTTATCGAAAATCCTGAAGGAGTATTATTTATTGCTATGCCTAGCAAGAAAATCAAAAGTACAGGAGAGCATAAAGATATAGCTCATCCAATCAATCCTGCTACTAGAGAAAAAATTCAAAAGGCTATATTAGAAGTATACAATAATACCCCTGAACCTGAAGCTAAACCAGAAGCTCCAGTTTCAGAAGAATAATAAATATAGGAAGTGGTGTGTTGATTGCACCACTCTTTTCTTTTTTTTTGCAAAAATTATTTACATTATTTTTTATGAATGTTAAAATAAAAAAGTCAAAAAAATAATAAAATATAAAAATAAATAATAGAATTAAACAAAAGGAGAGAATATGTTAAACATTTTTAAAGCAATTATTTTTGGAATAATAGAAGGAATAACAGAGTGGCTTCCAATAAGTAGCACTGGACACTTAATTTTGGCAGAAAGTTTTATTAAGTTTGAAGGACTATCAGAAGGCTTCTGGGATATGTTTGAAGTAGTAATACAACTCGGTGCAATACTAGCAGTAGTTATACTATACTTTAAATCAATTTGGCCAATTAAGAAAAAGCAATCTAAACACGGAAGTAAAGGTTTTAAATTAGACAAAGATATTTTAAATTTATGGGGTAAAATTATTGTTGCATGTTTGCCTGCGATAGCAATCGTGTTACTTGGTATTGACGATTTTGCAGATGAACATTTCTACAATCCAACTTGTATATCTATAATGCTTATTTTAGTAGGAATTGCTTTTATAATAATAGAAAATATGAAAAAGAAAGAACCTAAAGTAACAGATATAAAAGATCTTACATATAGGCATGCAGTTATAATAGGAATCTTTCAATTAATAGCTGCAATATTCCCAGGAACCTCACGCTCAGGAGCAACTATAATTGGAGCATTACTTATAGGAATATCAAGAACAGTTGCAGCCGAATATACATTTTATTTAGCTATTCCTGCTATGGCTGGAGCAAGTTTGCTAAAAATATTAGACTTTGGATTTAATTTTACAGGAGGAGAACTTGCAGTACTATTAGTTGGAACAATAGTATCATTATTAATTTCTATATTAATAATAAAATTCTTAATGACATATATAAAAAAACACGACTTTAAAATTTTTGGATATTATAGAATAGCATTAGGAATACTTGTAATAGCACTACTTTTAGCTGGAGTTATTGCATAAAAAGTAATAAAGCAATAATAAACGAATACACTTAAAAAGAAACTAAAATGGATAAGGTGTATTTATGAGTTTATTAGAAATTATATTAATAAGCATCGGACTCGCAATGGATGCTTTTGCAGTGGCAATATGTAAAGGCCTAGCAATGAAACATGGAAGCACAAAAAAAGGTATTATAATAGCATTATATTTTGGTATATTTCAAGCTTTAATGCCTTTTATTGGATATATACTTGGAATTAAATTTGAAAAAGCTATAGAAACATTAGATCATTGGATAGCATTTATATTATTATCAGCAATAGGAATAAATATGATAAAAGAATCATTAAAAAACGAGAATAACAGCATAGATGATGATGTAAGTTTTAAGTCTATGTTTGTATTAGCATTAGCAACTAGTATTGATGCATTAGCTGTTGGAGTAACATTTGCATTTTTAAGAGTTCAAATTATAATTCCTTTAATATCTATTGGATTAATAACTTTTGCAATCTCATTTGTAGGAGTTAAGATAGGAAATAAATTTGGAAGTAGATTAAAGAATAAATCGGAAATTTTAGGAGGAATTATATTAATTATTATGGGTCTAAAAATTTTATTAGATCATTTAGAAGTTTTTTAGAAGAATACCTATGTAATTTTACAAATTACTTGATATTCTTATTTATTTTTGGTAATATATAAATAATAAAAATATGATTTTGGAGGTTTTTATGGATAATAAAAAGAATGAAAAAAAGAATGCAGCAGAAAAAGAAACTACTAAAAAGCAAGAAGAAAAGGCTTTTAGCAGAGTAAGCCCAAAAGAAAAAAATGAGAAATTATATACTTCTGTAAAAGCAAGTGCTAGTACTTTAAATGATAAAGATGTTGTAAAAGGAACTGTTACAATAGAAAAGAAGCCGGACAAGAAATATGGAAAATGGATTACTTTAGTAATAGCCATATTAGTAATAGCCTTAATAGTAACAGGAATAATATTTTTTATAAAAACTCCATATTTTGCAGTCATGAAAACATTTAATGCTCTAAAAAGCGGAAATATTGAAAAAATAAATAGTTATGTTGATTACAATACATTAATGGATTCACTTGTAGAAGGGTTAAATACAGGAGACACAATGAGCGACTTAGAGAAGAACTGTTTTAGTGAGTTTAAATATAAAATAAATTCATTTAAGGTAGAAGGAGATACTGCAACTGTAACAGTAGAAACTACCAACAAGAATTTTAGAAATGCATTAACAAAATGGACTCAAACAATTTATCAAAGATTTATAAATGGAAATGAAATTTCTAATGAACAAGGAATAACTATTTTAAATGAATACTTATCAGATGAGTCTATTGGAACAATGTCAGTTACTAATGAACTAACATTAAATAAAGTAGAAAATAAATGGCAATTAGAAATTGATGATAATTTAAAAGATGCAGTTTTTCCAGGACTTAGTGAAGTAGTAAATTCAATAGATGCTTTAACTAGTAAATAAAGAAAGTAATCTATTAAGATGAAAGTCGTTTTTGATTTAGGTAGCAAGGAAGGAGAAAAAAATGAGTAGTGAAGAAAAAGAAGATTATAGCTCAACTTTAAATTTACCAAAAACAGATTTTCCGATGAGAGGAAATCTACCAGAAAAAGAACCTAGCATATTAAAAGAAGTTTTTGAAGATGACTTGTACAAAAAAGTATTAAAGAAAAATGAAGGACATAGACATTTTGTACTTCATGATGGTCCTCCATATGCAAATGGAGAGATACATGCAGGACATGCTTTGAATAAAATTCTAAAAGATACAATAGTAAGATATAAATTAATGCAAGGATATTATAGTCCATATGTTCCAGGATATGATACACATGGAATGCCTACTGAGAAAAAAGCTATTGAAAAACTTGGACTAGATAGAAGCAAAATACCAGTAACACAATTTAGAGATACTTGTAAGGAATTTACTGAAAAATATAAAGACATTCAAACAGAAGGATTTAAACGTTTGGGTGTACTTGGTGAATGGGACAATCCATATATTACTTTTGATCCAAAGATGGAAGCTAGACAATTAGGTGTATTTGGAGATATGTATAAAAAAGGATACATCTATAAGGGACTAAAACCTGTTTATTGGTGTACTGACTGTGAAACTGCTTTAGCAGAAGCGGAAATAGAATATAAAGATGTAACAGGTGAATCAATATATGTTAAATTTAAAGTAGCAGATTCAAAAGGACTATTTGATGTAGATAATACTTATTTTGTAATCTGGACAACAACACCTTGGACACTTCCAGGAAATACAGGTATAACAATAGGACCAGATTTTGAGTATAGCATAGTTGATGTTGGAAAAGAAAAGTATATATTAGCAACAGAACTTGTAGAAAAAGTTATGAAGCTATGTGAAATAGAAGATTATAAAGTAGTAGAAACTTTTAAAGGAGAAGAACTTGAAGGAGTGCTTTGCAATCATCCATTTATGGATAGAACTTCAAAAGTTGTTCTGGGAAGTGAAACAACTGTAAATGTTGATTTAGTAGAAGGAACTGGTGCAGTTCATACTGCTCCTGCCTATGGTAAAGAAGATTATTTACAAGGACTAAAAGATAAACTTCCAATGATAGCTGCAATAGATAATAAAGGACATCAAACAGAAGAAGCTGGACCTTTTGCAGGATTATTCTATGCTAAATCAAATAAAGTTATAACTGAATGGCTTGAAGAAAATGGATATCTTTTAAAGAAAACTCCAATAAGCCACTCATATCCACATTGTTGGAGATGCCATAAGCCAATAATCTTTAGAGCAACTCCACAATGGTTTGCATCTGTAGATGGATTTAGAGATGAAGTTTTAAAGGCAATTAAAACTGTAAAGTGGCACCCATATTGGGGAGAAGAAAGAATGTTTGAAATGATAAAAGGAAGAAATGACTGGTGCATTTCTAGACAACGTACATGGGGAGTTCCACTACCAATATATTATTGTAAAGAATGTGAAGAACCATATGTTACAGAAGAATCTATATCTAAATTACAAGAACTAGTAAAAGAAAAAGGAACTAATTGTTGGTGGGATATGGATGCAAAAGATTTAATGCCAGAAGGAGCAAAATGCCCAAAATGTGGATGTACAGAATTTACTAAAGAAACAGATATTATGGATGTTTGGTTTGACTCTGGTTCAACACATCAAAGCGTTTTAGTAGAAAGAGGACTAGATTATCCAGCAGACCTTTATTTGGAAGGAAACGACCAATATAGAGGATGGTTCCAATCATCATTACTTACATCTGTTGCATGTAAAGGAATAGCACCATATAAAGAAGTTTTATGTTGTGGATTTGTTGTTGATGGTCAAGGAAGAAAAATGTCTAAATCTTTAGGAAATGGAGTATCACCAATAGATGTAGCTAATAAATATGGAGCAGATATTTTAAGATTATGGGCACTTTCATCAGATTATTCAATGGATGTAAATTTATCAGATGATATACTAAAAGGAATCTCAGATGTATATAGAAAAATAAGAAATACAGCAAGATTTATTTTAGGAAATACATCAGACTTTGATCCAGATAAAGATATGGTAGAATATGAAGATTTACAAGAGATTGATAAATGGGCATTAACAAGACTAAACAAATTAGTAAAAGATTGCGTAAAAGATTATGATAATTATGAATTTGGAAATTGCTATCATGATATAAATCAATTCTGCGTTGTTGATATGAGTAGTTTCTATTTAGATATTATAAAAGACAGATTATATACAGAAAAAGCAGACTCTAAAGCTAGAAGAGCAGCACAAACAACAATGTTCTATATATTAAATAGCCTAGTAAAAATATTAACACCAATGACTTCATTTACTGCTGAAGAAATCTGGAAAGTAATGAGACATCCTAAATCAGAAGATGTAGAAAGCCCAATGCTAACAGATTATCCAAAGCCAAATGAAAAATGGGATAATGAAGAACTTTCTAAAAAATGGGAAGAAATCATAAAAGTAAAAAATATAGTAGCAAAAGAATTAGAACTAAAAAGAGCAGAAAAAACTATAGGAAACTCTTTAGATGCAAAAGTTACAATCTATGCAGAAGGTGAAGAACATAAATTCTTAAAAGAAAATGAAAATCTATTAAAAATAGTTCTAATTGTTTCAGGATTAAAGATAGAAGAAAATAGCAGAAAACTTGAAGTAAAGCTTGGAGTTAAAGTTGAGCATGCAGATGGAGAAAAATGTGATAGATGCTGGATGTATGATGAACATACAGAAAATGGACTTTGCCCAAGATGTAAAAGCGTGTTAGAAAAATAGATATAATGAAAAAATAGAAAAATTTGTTAAAAGTAATTGACAATTACAAAAATATATGATAATATAAAATTAGCTTGAAAAAGCAAAATGTTATTCGTATGACGACATATTAACATTTCCGTATAAGCAAAGCTTATACTAAAAAAACAGGTAGTTCTCGGTACTACCTGTTTTTTAACTATGTAGAAATCTACTAGTCTTCGTTTTTATCATCTTGGAGATTTGAATTAGATATAAGTAACATCAAAATCAATCTCCAAATTAGATCATATGACGACATATAAATCACCTCCTTTTTGCCTATAAAGGCTCTATTATTTTACAATAATTACCATAATTTGTCAACAAAAATGTATGAATTTTTAAAATAAAAATTAGAAAATGTTATAAAACAAAAATAGTTAAAACAAAAAAGCTAAAAATGTTTGATGGGACTTGAAAAGTAAAGAATTTTTTGGTAAAATAGAACAGTAAATTTAGATAAAATGTAGAAGGAATGACAAAATGGAATTAAACGAATTTAATTATGAATTACCAGAAGAATTAATAGCTCAAGTACCAATAAAACAAAGAGATGAATCAAGACTTATGATACTTGATAGAAAAAGTGAAACAATAGAAGACAAAGTTTTTAAAAATATAATAGATTATTTAGAGCCGGGAGATTGCTTAGTTAGAAATAATACAAAAGTAATACCAGCAAGACTTTATGGAAAAAAAGAAACAGGAGCTAATGTTGAATTTGTATTATTGCATAACATAGAAGGTGACATTTGGGAGTGTATGGTAAGACCAGGAAACAAACTTCATGAAGGTACAAAAGTAATATTTGGAGAAGGTATTTTAATAGCAGAAATATTACAAACTCTTGAAGGTGGAACCAGAAAAGTAAAATTTACTTATGATGGAATATTTAACGAAATATTAGATAAGATTGGATTAATGCCATTACCACCATATATACATGAATCATTAAAAGATAAAGATAGATATCAAACAGTTTATGCAAAATATAATGGATCAGCAGCAGCACCAACAGCAGGCTTACATTTTACACCTGAACTTCTAAAAAAAATAGAAGAAAAAGGAATAGAAATTGCAAATGTAACTTTACACGTTGGAATCGGAACTTTTAGACCAGTAAAAGAAAAGAACATTGAAGACCATCATATGCATACAGAACATTATTATATTAAAAAAGAGGATGCTGATAAAATAAATAAAACAAAAAAAGCAGGAGGAAGAGTAATATCAGTAGGAACAACATCTTGCAGAACATTAGAAACTGTTGCAGATGAAAATGGATTGGTAAAAGAAACAGAAGGAGATACTGGAATATTTATTTATCCAGGTTACAAATTTAAGTGTGTTGACGCACTTATTACTAACTTTCATTTACCGGAATCCACTCTACTTATGTTAGTATCAGCTTTTTCAAATAGAGAATTTATATTAAAAGCTTATAAGCATGCAGTAGATGAAAAATATAGATTTTTTAGCTTTGGAGATGCAATGTTTATAAAATAAAAAATATAGAAGTTAATATAAAGTAACAATAACTATAATATTAGCAATTACAATGCATTTGAAATAAAAAATAAAAAATGGAGAGTAAAAATGAAACCATCAGTAACATATGAACTATTACATATAGATAAACAAACAGGAGCAAGGAGAGGCGTAATACATACACCTCATGGAGACATACAGACTCCAATATTTATGCCTGTAGGAACACAAGCTACTGTTAAATCAATGACAGTAGAAGAACTAGAAGAAAATGGAGCACAGATAATTTTATCAAATACATACCATTTATATTTAAGACCAGGAAGTAAATTAGTAAGGAAAGCAGGAGGACTTCATAATTTTATGAAATGGGACAAGCCAATTCTTACTGATTGCGGAGGATTTCAAGTATTTAGTTTAAGTGATTTGAGAACAATATCAGAAGACGGAGTTGAATTTAAATCACACTTAGATGGAAGTAAACATTTCTTTTCACCAGAAAAAGTTATCGAAATAGAAGAAGATTTAGGAGCAGATATAATAATGTCATTTGACGAATGTTGTCCTTATCCATCAACTTACGAATATACTAAAGACTCAATGGAAAGAACAACAAGATGGGCAAAAAGATGTAAAGATGCTCATACTACTAAAAATCAAGCTTTATTTGGAATAATTCAAGGAGGATTTTACGAGGATTTAAGAGAAAAATCAGCTAAAGACTTAATAGATTTAGATTTACCAGGATATGCAATTGGTGGAATAAGTGTAGGAGAACCAAAAGAGGAATTTTTAAAAATACTCAAATTTACAGCACCACTTATGCCAGAAAACAAGCCTAGATATTTAATGGGAGTAGGAACACCAGATTATTTAATAGAAGCGGCTATGGCAGGAATAGATATGTGTGACTGTGTTTTACCAACAAGAATTGCACGTAATGGAACAGCTTTAACATCACATGGGAAAGTAGTTGTAAGAAACGCCACATATGCAGAAGACTTTGGACCACTTGATCCAGAATGTGATTGTTATACATGTAAAAACTATACTAGAGCATATTTAAGACATTTGGTAAAATGTAATGAAATTTTAGGAGATAGATTGCTTTCAATTCATAATATAAAGTTCTTGACTAATTTAATGGAAAGAGTTAGAATTGAAATTGAAAATGACAACTTAAAAAATTTTGCAAAAGAATTTTATAGAAAATATGGATATACAAATGAGGAGGAGTAACATATGGATTTAATGGAAGAAAACCCTATAAAAATGCAGGAAAAAAAGAATTCTAAATTAAAAGTTTGGCTGATTATAGTTAGTATTTTAATAATATTATTAATTATATCTGCGGTTATTATATGGTATTATGTGCAAACCTTAAAAGCAAATTTATTAAAAGTAGTAATAGATGGAATTTCTAGTTCAAAAGCTAGTAGCCAAGAGGGATTATTTTTAATTGAAGATGGAAAAGTTTATACTTCTATAAGTGATATTTGTCCTTATCTAGGATATAACTTTTATAGAGGAGGATATAGACAATATACAGAAGACAGAACAAAATGTTATATCAATAACACAAAGGAAATAGTAACATTTTCATCTGGTTCAAAGGAAATAGTAAAATATCCATCAGATGTTAATGACTTGCCACAAAATTTTGAGATAGATGAAGAAGTCATACTTAAAGGAGAAAAACTTTATATAGAATCACAAGGATTAGCAAAGGCATTTAACTTAAATATTTCATATAATGAAGAAAATAATACAATAACAATAGCTGGACTTCCATATTTAACAACATATTATGAAAAAACTTATCCAGATATTAGTTTAGAAAATTCAGAATTTGAAGACAATGTTAAATTTAATAATGAAAAAGCTTTACTTAGAAATTTGATAGTTGTAAAAGACCAAAATACATCACTTTATGGTGTATCATCACTTAATAGTGCAAATGAATTAGTTCCGGTTATATCAGCTAGATATATTCAAATTGAATATATGGAAGGAACTGATGACTTTATTGTTACAACTGAAGACAAAAAAGTTGGTGTAATAGGAAGTGATGGTATAACAAAAGTTAAACCAGATTATGAGACAATCGATATAATAGATAGAGATGTTGGATTGTACTTAGTATCTAACGAAAACAAGCAAAGTGTAATAAATGTAAATGGAAAAATAATTGTGCATCCAGATTATGATAGTATAGGATTAGATGTTAATTCATATGAAGATCCAAATGTCACAAATAGATTTTTATTATTAGGAAATTGTATTCCAGTAAAACTTAATAATAAGTGGGGATTAATAGACAAAAATGGTGAAACAATTCTACAAGTTCAATGTGATGGAATAGGATGTAATCAAGTTACCGATAAGGTAGAAAAAAATACAAATGGTATTGTATTTATACCAGACATTCAAGGAATAGTTGTTGAAATCGATACATTTGGTGAAGATAATAAAACAATAGCAAAACATTATGGAGTTATAAATGCAATGACAGGACAACTTATGATAAATACAGTTCTTGATTCAGCTTATGCTATTACTACAGAAGAAGTAACAAGATATTATATGACAGCAGAAGGTGAAGTTTATAATATAATTGACTGGTGGGAAGAACAAAGCAAACCTTCAAATGTAAATAAACAAAATCAACAATGATAATGAAATAATTACTGTGATTGCAGAAGATTAATAAAATCTTTATGTGAAAGGAATAGTTGAATGAATATAAAAGATATACTTACTACTCTAGTATTAGTAATATTAATAATATGGATATATTATATGGTAACTCTACAAAGAAAAAAGCAAGAAAAAGAAATAAAAAAAATGCAAGATGAATTAAAAAAAGGCGACAAGGTAATTACTTATTCTGGGTTATCAGGTGTAATAGATAAAATAGAAGAAGACAGGGTTATATTAAAAATATATCCTGATGATATAAAGGTATCAGTTGAAAAATGGGCAATTGCAGGGTTAGATGATAGAGAAATAAAGTAATAAAACATATACACTTCACATATATTTTAGCATGAAATTAAATGAAAGGTGGAAGTGTATATGGATAATGTAAAAAAGTTAGAGAATAACTCTAAATTTGGAAATTTGCTTAAAATTATAAAAGGGAGTATAATCGCAATAGTAATCTCGTTAATATTACTATTAGTGACAGCACTTATTCTTACATATACAGATGTATCAGAAAATATAATACCAGCAACAATAATTGTTATATCTGCATTAAGTATTTTAATAGGAAGTATTTTAAGTTCTCTAAACATCAAGAAAAACGGACTATTAAATGGAGCTTTAGTTGGTATGATATATATGATAACGATATATTTGTTGTCAAGCATAGCAATTACAGGTTTTGGAATAAATAGCAAAACTATAATAATGCTAGTAGCTTCAATTTTAGCAGGAGTAATTGGTGGAATAATAGGAGTAAATATACACAAGTAATAATTAGGAGGAAAAATGAAAGCACAAAAAAAATTAAACGTAGTTTTAGTTGTATTAGTTATTATACTAATATCAGTAATATCATTTGTAGGAATTTATCATTTAGATAAAAATCAAATGGTTAATATGCTACCAAGTTATATCTTAGGTACTAATATAAGTGGATACAGAAAGGTAGTATTAGAATTAAAAGATTCAGAAGCAGAATCAGGAAGTGAAACAGTAGAATTAGGTGAAGCAACAATTTCTGATACAAATGAAACAGAGAACCAAGAAACTGAACAACAAGGAACAGAAGAAAAAGAAGAAAAAGAAAGTCCAGAGGAAAAAATAGAAAAATATAGAAAATCTGTAGAAATAATTAAAGCAAGATTAAAAGCAGAGAAAGTTGAAGACTTTACTATTACATGTGATCAATCAACAGGAAATATTGAATTAAAACTCCCAGAAAATGATCAAACAGATATAATACTTTCTGATATAACACAAGTAGGAAAATTCCAGATTACAGATACAAATACAGGTGAAGTTTTAATGACAAACGAAGATATAAGAAGTGCAACTATTGGTAAAACTGAACAATATGGATATACATTAGTAAGACTAGATATAAAATTCACTGCTAGCGGAAGTAGAAAGTTTAAAAATATTACACAAGATTATAATGAAAATGCTGTAATAGAACAAGAAGTATCTAATGAAACAGAAAATGAGGAAGCCAACGAAGTAAACGAAGGAACATATAATAATGAAACAGATACACTTGATGTACAAACAGGTAGTAATGAAACAACAGATAGTAATGAATCAACGGAAACTATTGAAAAGCAAGTAACTTTAAAAATAGATGATTCAGAAATGCTTTCAACAAGATTTCCAGAAATAGTTGACAACGGAGTTTTAACACTAACAATAGGAACATCAGCAGATAGTGAAGAAGTTAAAAATTCAGTATATGGTGGATATAACATTGCAGCTATGCTTGAAAATGATCCATTACCAATAGAATATGAAGTTGCAGAAAATGTATATATAGAATCAAATCTTGATATGAATGATATAAAAATAATAATAGGTATACTAGTTGGAATAGCAGTACTTATATCAATAGTAATGATAGTTAAATTCAAAATGAAAGGCTTGCTAGCATCAATTTTATCAACTGGTTTTGTAGCATTACTATTAATTGTAATTAGATATACAAACGTAACAGTATCTATTGAAGGAATAATGGCTATTGGTCTAGCATTTATAATAAATACAATATTTAATTATATTTTATTAAATAATATAAAGAGCAAATATTTAAGTAAAGATGAAAGAATAGAAAAATATTATGATGCAATGAAAAAGTATGCTTTGAGTTTAATTCCAATATTATTGTTATCAATAGTATGTTGTTTTACAAACTGGGATACAATATATAGCTTTGGAATGGTTATATTTTGGACAATATTAATTAGTTTATTATATAATCTAACTGTTACAAATTTATTAGTAAGAAATAAATAATGTAGAAAGGAATCATGCAAGAAGAAATGAAGAAAAAGATAATATATATAGCATTAGCCATAATATTTATAAGTACTTTAATAGTCACAGCAGTTGTTGGTTTAAAAGTTGATTTATATTATGCAAATGGATATACTGTAACATTTACAGTAAATAAAAAAGTCACTGAAGCGGAAATAAAAGATATTGCTAAAGAAGTATTTGGAGACGAAGAAACTTTAGTTCAAAGTGTTGAATTATTTGAAGATAGCGCTTTAATAAAAACAAAAAATGAAATAACAGAAGAGCAAGTTCAAACTTTATGTGATAAATTAAATGAAAAATATGAAGTTGAATTATCAACAGCCGATAATTTCACTGTTTCATATTCTTCAAATGTAAGATTAAGAAATGTTATAGAACCATACATAATACCAATAGGATTATCAACACTCTTAATAGTAGGATATTATGCAATAAGATATAGAGGTGTTAGGAAAATGTTAGGACTTCTAAAATACTTAGTTATTGTAGAAGGATTACTATATAGTGTATATGCTCTATGCAGAGTACCAGTAAATGAACTAACAATGCCAATAGCATTATCATTATATGCAATAGTAGTTTCAGTTTATACAGCAATTTGCGTAAGCAGAGACAGCGCCAATAAGAAAAAATCTTAATGTCAAAAGGGACGGAGGTTGTCAAAAGGGACGGAGGTTATTGACATTATTTTCAAAAGGGATGAGATTATTGACATTGTTACAAAAATATAACAAGTTTATTACATTTTTGTATATTCGGAAAAATCCATTGATATTTGAACTTCA
>CANQLO010000011.1 GCA_947624715.1 uncultured Clostridia bacterium | reverse complement strand
GTTGTACCAAAAATTAACTCAAAAATTTTTTTAAATATTTTTCAAAAAAATGTTGACATTTAATAGTTGGTCTTGTAAGGTTATTTTAACCTTACAAGGAGGTTATCTTCTAGTGCTTGTTTGTTTTGCCTATTATTTTTCGTTACAGCAATATTATTGATATTAGCTTTTTGCAATGGGCCATATTCTCCCCTGTTATATTCATATACGATATATATAATTGTAATTATATTATTTTTATATTAAAGAATAGTGAAAAAGTTGTCCTAGCTATTAAATCCTGTGTGAAAAATTTTTGATATATAATTTCATTTGTTCATTGGGTATATATGGCAATGTTTAATTCTAATTGGGAATAAAATATATAAATAATCTCATTCCAGTAGTCGTGAAAATCTGTCAAAATAAGAAAAATAAAGTATAATGTAAACTATGTTACAAGTACGCTTTTTAAGTTTGCTTGTACTTTATCAATTATTTACCTTTCTTGCTACTACTGCAAATCGTCCGTTTTCCTTACTATATTCACAGGTAGAAAGTGTTAGTAATTGGTCTCCATAGTTTGCTGTCTTTCCAATATCATATATACTTACAGCTTTTGCATTATTAACAAATTCATTGAACTGATTTTCTGTTTCTGCATTGACAAAATAGTAATATCTAAATACGTTGTGTTCATTCTTATAGTATACTCTTGAATAAAATGCTGATATTATTTCATAAGTTGCGTCTTCCTTCGTTGTTGTGAATTTTATAGTAGGGTGTTCATTGTAGAACTCCTGCTTACTATATTTTATTAAGTCTTCAAACATTAGTCCTTGTTTATTTCTATGACCATATATTAGATAATTGGTGCTAGGCTTATTTAGGTCGAAGTCTTTATCTAGGAATAGGCTACCACTACTTGCGTTCTCTTTCTTATAGTTATGTGTTAGGTAGTAATCATTATCTTGGGCTTGGCATACAGGGTAATTGATATTTGTTCCTTCTATTTCTATCCACCCTATAATTTCTTCATTTTGTTTTCTTAATTCTTCTACTTGTAACATCCTTTCCGTCTTTTCTTCTGTAACTTCTCCATTATCTATTATTATATTGTCTAATATGTTTTGATTTGTCTGTATTTCTTTATGCGAACGATAGATATAATAAATTATATAGGCTATACTTGTAATAAATATGATAATTAGTAGAGTTAATAATATATGCTTTGATTTAATTGATTTCTTATGCTTTGCTTTTTCTTTCTTCAATTTTTTTCACTCCTTATGAATATAGAGCAGAGGTTTAGTCTGCTCTATCTATATACATAAATCTATTTATTTTGTTTCTTTTCTTCTTAATACTATTATACCAGTTGCTGATATAATTGCAATAGGTAGTACATAGTATATTATATCTATTCCCCCTGTTTTTGGCGTATCGTCTAATTGTCCTTTGTTAGATGTTTGAGTATTAGGTTTTTGAGGTGTTGCCGTTGTATTATTGTTATTATTACTGTTAGAATTATTATTTATCTTTTCTTCTTGTACTGCTATCATAAATGGAGATAACTCATTTACTGTTATTGTTACTTTTCCATTTACAATTGTCTTTTCAAATATTTCACTTTCTCCATTTTTCTTTCTATGTACAATACTAGCTATTTTATTATCGTATTCTGTTCCTATATTAAATGTAATTGTTAAGTCTCCCTCATAATTTCCACCAACTATACTAATATCACAAGCATATATGTGAACAATATTTATTGCGCTAGAAGCAGTTATTAAATTCTTCATTTGTATATATGTTTCTTCATTATCTTTTATCTTGTTTGCTTTTAATGAAACCCCTAGTTCAGTCTTTCCATCTAACATTATTCCCATTCCTATTTCTTCACTATTATTTACTGTATAAGTTTGTTTAGAAAAGCCATAATAGCTTACGTCCATAGTAAAATGTTGTACTATATTTGTATCTATATCTTTTAAGTCAAATTCTAATGTTTGAGATTTCTGTTTTATTTCACTAATATTTATAGCTTCTGATTTATACTCGTAATATGTGCTTGTATCTTCTGGGTCATCTTCGTTATTATATGTCCTACTTAATTTAAAGTTTCCTAAACCTTTTAATTCTATACTTTGTCCTAAATTGATTTGTGTATTTATTTGATAATAGGCTCCTTCTGTAATGTCTTCTATATTCCACACTATTTCTTGATATGTTGCATCTCCTTGTCCCATATTTTCAATCCAATTTCCGTCTTTATCATACATAGAAAAAATACAAAATTTTTCCTCTGCAATTTCTGTATCTGTTGCATTTACTTTAGTTGCTCCCATTAGTAATATTGTAAGTATTGCTATTACAAACATAATTAAGAATTTTGTTTTAACTTTCATTTCTTATCATTCTCCTTTTATTATAATTTGTTTCATTATATCACTAATAATTTTTAATGTAAATACTATTTACTGATTTTCTTTTGTTTTGTGCATATTATTTACTGGCACTTATACTTACATATTGATAGACTTTTAATAAGTGAGGTGGCATATATGGAAAGTAGTAATAATTCTAGTATTGCGAAGATAATAGGTAATAATATAAAGCAGGTGCGTACATTAGAGGGTATCTCCCAAGAAAAGTTGGCAGAGAAGATAGGTAAATCAGCACATTTTATTAGTGTTCTTGAACGTGGCGAAAGTGGTTTAAGCATAGCTACTGTAATTGATATTTGTAAGGCTCTTAATACCGATACTAACACTATATTTGCTGGTACAATAGATACCTCTAACATTTATACAGATAATTTCGTGCATAATGCTATTGAGAAGTTTAATGACACCGATAAGGAACTTGTTTCATTTATAGTGAATTATATTCTTAATTCTAAGAAGTAAAGGAATACCATTATTGATATTCCTTTTATTTTATTCTGTATCTGTTTTCTCTTTACAGAATACTTCTGTCATTAACTTAACTCCTTTTGAAAATCCCTCTCTGAAATATTCCTTGAACTCTATTGTACTCATTTCTCCGTATAGATATAATAATGTTTGCAATTCTTTTTGCTGTTCTTCGTTTATATTGCTATCAAACTTTCCTCTTAGCTCATTGAACTCCTGTAATATAAGAGTATATTCGCTACTGTTGTCCTTTTCTTGCTCTACTTTTTCGTATAACTCCATTATAACACTTTCTTGTTCCATATATATTGCTCCTTTCACATTTTAAGCGGTTCTTAATATACCACCCATTGCCCCAGTTATCTGTATGCCACCGAACTCTGAACAGCTATCATCATCTAGGTTTACAACATAGGCTAGTGGTAACCCCTCTTGTAATTGTTCTCTATCTTCTTGCCATACCTCTTTTTCTTCTGTTACATATAATAGAGTTAATAGTGTTCCAAATACAGTATGGGTTAATATTGAGTGATATACTAACGCGTTGTGTTTTTCTTCAAACTTCTTTATTACTTGTGCATATTCTTCTTTATTTTTTACCCAATATAATATAGCTGGACATTGTTTATTGACATATTCAGAATAGTATAGGACATCTTCCTTTTCAAATTCGTTAATAACAGTTTCTAATAACCCATATTTCGTTTGTAATAGTCTTAATCTGTTTATTGCCTCCTGCTTTTGTAATTGCTTTAGGTCTTGCTCCATAATATTCCCCCCTTTCAAGCATAAGTAATGCTTGTGGGAATTATAATTCTATATACCATTTTTTGCCTAGTGTTTAAGATATTAAGCATAAAAAAAACACCTTATTTTAAAGTGTCCTAATAAATTTTAAGTTGATTTATTGCAATACCATATATAGAAACAGTTTTTCATTAGCTCTCTGTAAGGTTATAGCTATATAATTTTATTGCAATTTATTGCAATTTTACTGCAACGCCGATAATATCATATAATACTCTGTAATATGAATACAAAAAAATTACTGACCTATAACCCAGTAATACTAATACTTTGTGATATTCTGTGATACTGTATAACATAATATAATACACCCCAAAAAACTTCAATTTTGGGGTGTTAATGGAGGCGCCTATCGGAGTCGGACCGATCATCAGAGTTTTGCAGACTCGTGCCTTACCGCTTGGCTAAGGCGCCATAATTGAAAAAACTTTTGGGTGGAGCGGGAAGCGGGGCTCAAACCCGTGACCTTCGCCTTGGCAAGGCGACGCTCTATCAACTGAGCTATTCCCGCATATAATTGCTCTTTTCAAAAGGCAATTATAATATTATCAAATTTTTTGCTTATTGTCAAGTTCTATTTTGCTAATTTTGCAAATATATAAAAGTAATCTAATATACTTCTTCTTTCTACTTTTTTTGATGTTATAATGTCTACTTCTTCAATTATATCTTCTCCATTTTTTATAATCATTGTTCCTATCTTTTTTCCTTTTTCTACTGGTGCTTCTAAATAATTTAGTGAATTTATCTCTGCACTTAATGTTTTGTCTGTTATTATTTTCTTTACTTCTATATTTCCTAAACTTAGTTCCAATGCTCCGCTTCCTTTATTTATATATATTCTATTTGTATTTATATTTTTCCACATTTCAAACTCTTTTTGTGCAAAACTTTCTATGTCTTCCATTCTAAATTTCTTATATGCATAGTCTATAAGTTTCAGTGTATCTTTTGCTCTGTCTTTTCTTGTATCTGCTCCTAATACAACAATTATTAAATCCATATCATTTCTTTTTACTGATGTTACTAAACATCTTCCTGCATTATTTGTAAATCCTGTTTTTACTCCGTATACTCCTTCAACATTTGATAATAATAGTTCGTTTGTATTCTTTATTTCCCTAGCGTTTCCATTTATGCTGATTGTTTTATATTGTGTTTTTACTATTTGTGCAAATGTTTCATTTTTTAATGCATAGTCTGTAAGATATGCTAGTTCATATGCTGTTGTGTAATGATTTGGATTGTCTAGTCCATGTGGAGTTACAAAATTAGTATTTTTTAAACCTATTTCAGTAGCTTTCTGGTTCATTAATGTTGCAAAACCCTCTATACTTCCTCCAACATATTCTGCTAAAGCTACGGCTGTATCATTTCCAGACCTTAGCATCAATCCGTAAAGCAAATCATGTACTGCTATTTTATCTCCTGTATTTATTCCTAAAGTTGAGCCTCCTGTGTTTGCTGCTTTTGAACTTATGGTTACTACTTCATTTAAATTATTGCATTTTTCAATTACTATTAATGATGTCATTATCTTGGTTGTAGATGCCATTGCTGTTTGCTTATCTTCGTCTTTCCCATAAATTGCAGTTTTTGAACATCTATCAAATATAACATATCTTCTAGAATTTAATGTTGGCTTTTCTAAATTAGAACTACTTGGAATTTCATTTTGTAGTTCTTCTAATATGTTTTTATACAATATCTCTTCTTCTTGATTTTCTTCTTCATTAGCTAAAGATATTGTTCCTAGTAAATTTATTATTAAAATAATAACTAAAAATATTTTTAAAAATTTATTTCGTTTATAAATTGAGTGTATCATAAGAGTTCCATTCCTTTCTAATACAACAATAAAAGTCACCTAACAAATTATATGTTGTTAAGTGACTTTTATGATTTTTATTTTATATTAATACTATAATTTTTATTATAAATTAATGTTAATACTATGATTTTTATTTTAAATTAATATTCATACTATAATTTTTAGTAATTAATTTTTCACCTTCTTCACTTGATGTATCACTTGAAATGTTACTTAGTAATCTTACATTATTAAAGTTAATTTCTTCTGGCTCTACTCCATCATCGTAATACTTATCAAATAATAATGTAAATTGTCTACTTTCTCCTGGTATTATAATAATATTTGCATTTGTAGTATTTAAGGCTGCTCTTCTTTGTGTTCCTAAATTTAATGTTATTTGATCTCCTCCTAAATCATCTGAAAGCATTATATATGAGTCTGTTTTATTTCTTATTTCTAAAGTATATTCTTCTCTGTAGTAACTCATTTCTTTTTTTATAACTTTTACTTTCATGTTATCTTCTTCTGTCTCTTTGTTTATTTGTTTTTTTCCTATATAACCTTGATTAGATAACTTGTACTCATTTTTTTCATCATGTATTACCAATTTATCTTGATATACTTGATAATCCTGTGATGTTCCAGTAGCTGTGATGTCGTCAAGAATTCTTAGATTATATATATACACATTATCTACGTTAGAGTAATTTTGGATATTATATATTTTTGGTGATGTAAAAATGCTATCTACATATTCTTGAAATAAATTTACATCATTGTCATATAAATAATCTTTACATTCTTGTGTAAGCATATCAAATGCTTCATTATAATTTTTTGAGTTACAAAACTCAAAATATTGTTTTATTATATCATTTACATTATTTATTTTATTTTTTGATATTGTATCTCCATTATCCATTATTGGAACATCTGGATTATATGATGTTGATAAATTTATCTCCTTTGGTCTTAATTTTAAATATATATTTGCTATAAACATTATTAGCCAAATTGTCAATATAATTAGCACTAATCTACCATGTTTTCTAAAAAAATTTCTAACTGATAATATTACTTTTGCATTAAAATTCATTTTTTATACTCCTACTCTTCTGAATTTTCTACCTGAAAAGAAATATTAAAATCGTTTAAATCATTTTCCTGTATTACAATTCTTTGTTCAAATTTGTTTGTTATTTCTAGTCCATTTATGACTTCAACAGTTACTATATATATGCTTCCTTGTCTGTCTATATTTGTATAGTTTAGTACTATATTTTTTGGATATTTATTTTCTATATATTGTTCAAATTGTTCTATACTTGTAAAATAATTACTTTTAAAACTATCATAAAGCAAATCATAGGCTTTTTGATAATTCTTTTCTTCTATGTAAGAGAAATATTGTCCTATATAAGTTTTTATTCTTGTAGTTTCACTTTTTGTTCCTACGACTTCATCTCTTGCTTTAGCTAATTCTTCTTCTGATATCACACTATTTGTTTCATTTATTACATTATCATTTTTTTGTGAATCTAATATATTAATAACAATTATTAAAATTATTGCTACAATTATAAGAAATGCAATCAAAATCATAATTATTTTCAAGCTTTTGTTCATATACTGTAATTATTCCTTTCTTAGTTTTTAATTTTAATACCAATTCGTTTCAATAGAGTGTGCCCATGCATTTGCTGGTGTTCCATATGTCTCCTTAATATATTTAAGTCCCCATCTGATTTGGGTTGCAGGATTTGTATAAAAATCTGCATATTCACCGTACTATTTCATCATCATGTCCTAATTTTTGTGGAATACCATAAGCTCCTGAAGCATTTTCCGCAGTAGGTATCCATCTACTTTCTTTATTCCATAAATTTACTAAACATTCAAAGTCGTATTCTGTCCAGCCATATTCCATGCATAATTCATGTGCATACATTTGTAATTCTTCCGTTGGTACATCTATAGATAACGAAATAGTTGAATCCATTAAACTCATATATTTTGTTACATCATCTATTATAGATCCATCTACGTTTTTCATATACACTTGAACTTCATCTTCTGAAGCTGTTCCTATACTAGTTCCTCCAGTTACATATTGTCCAACACTCACAGAAGGTGTTATTCCTGATATAACCATTTCTAAATCTAATACACAATTCTCATCTACTGAGTAGAAATCGTCAGCAAATCTTTGATTTAAGCTAGCTACTTTATCTGAGTCAAGTTTTGTAAATTTTATTGTTACAGAATTTCCATCAACACTAATAATCCTTCCATTTCCCGGTGCTATTATTTCTTGTCCTGCTGAATTTTTTAATACTATTCCATATTTATTAGCATCTTTTATTACATTGTCTCTATCTATGTTACCTGGCATAAACCATATTAATACTTTATAATAAGGATCTTTTAAATCATCTACACTAAAATAATCTAAGTATACTAATAATTCTTTTAAATTTCTATAGCATGCTTCTGCCTCTTCTGAATTGGCTCTCTCAAGTATTGCAAAAGCAGAATATGCATTTTTGTATGAGTTCTTCTCACCCTCACCCTGATCATAGAATGAAACTGGTTCTTTATATACAGTTACTTCTTCTTTAGGATATGTTTTACCACCAAATATATAGCCACCACTTCCACTTTTAGCATTTAAGATCTTTTTTGCAGTATCTCTTGAGCCATCATATCTATAATATTCTCCTTCAAAATCATAAGCGATACCATCTAATGTTCCACTGCCTCCTTTAAACAAATCAATTATTGCTTGATTAGGTCCTATCATTTCTGGCTCACATAATTGATAATATACACCTGAATTTGATGTAAGTGTAGCATTTAATACAATGCCATCTACTCCATATAATTCATTATTAGTATCATCTGGTGCATATTTTATTCTTTTATAAGCTTTTCCAGCTCTTCCATATTTAAATATTATTTCATTGTAATACCAATGATTTACTACATTTGTTATACGTGGCCAATATGCTATCTGTGTTTTTTTACCTTCATCAATCAAATTCATAAAACCTTGCAATTCTTTAGGCTTTATTCCTGCTAACTTACTAGCATCAATTGTAGGTTGCCATTCACTTTGTGCATTTTCTGGTCCACTAAATGTATGTGTCTTTTTTACTCTTGTTGTTATTGGATCTCCATTTCTGTCAACTTGTGGATTTCCATTACTATCAATTGATTGAACTTCTTCAAAATCATCATCTTCCTCTTTTGCTTCTTCTCCATTCATTTGATGTTCAATATATGTTAAATCTATTCCTTTACTTGAATTGTATGTAGATTTTTTACTATAGTCCATTACATATCCAACGAATTTTTCAAAATCTTCTCCTGTATAGTTTGTACTAATACCCCATCTAGCATTTAAATATATCTTTTCAATTTCTTCCTGTTCTACTACTTCTCCATTGTTTGCTTTATAAGAAACTGTATATGTTGTATCAACTTTCTGTAAATCTATGTTTACTTTTGTATTAAAACATTCTGCTGTTGCTAAGTCATATGTTAAGTCTGGCATCATAGATGCTAAGTGTAATGCTAGGAATAACTCTAATGGCTTACCATATCTTGAAGTCCAATTTGCCATGTTAAAGTAATAATATGCTTGAGAAAGGAATCCACTAATTCCTCCCATTCGTATTCTTAATAATTTTCTTTGTCTATCAACTGATACACTTGAATCTTTTATTGCATTTATAACAACATCCGCATAGCCATCTAAATATCCACTTGATATTTCTCTACCTTCCCTTGTTACATGAATCATCCCTTTAGAATAATCTCGAGATGAACCTCCATTTACAAATGATTCAAACACTCCAGCTAAGTTCCATGTAGCTAGAGTATATGTTGCTTCATTTTGTACCATATATGCTTTTATATAATCATTTGTAACTGTTTTACCTGTTAATACATCTCCCATGCCTTCTAGGAAACTTCTTCCTAGATTTGTTATAGTACTATTTTCTAATCCTGTTTTACCTGTTTCACTACTATCCTCTTCATATGTTACCTCTCCAAAGCCATACCCAAGTACATCATATCCCATATCTTGTATATATTGAGCCATCTCTATTTCATCTTCTTTAGATATTTTAGCTGAGATATTATCTCCATAAAGCCAACCTTCTGCAATACTTAAAAAATTTGCACTATATTCTTTAATTTTTCCTAATATAAAGCCTGGCATAGTAATTAACAACTGTATAATTCCTATAACAAATAAGATGAAGAAGAGTATTAGTGCTACTTTCCATATAATGGCAAAGTGTTTTACTATAAAGCTTATTATATTAAATCGTGGCTTTTTTTGTTCTTTTTCTTGTTGTTTTTCTTTTCTTTTCTGTTCTTCATCATTTGCTGTATTTACTGTACTATTTTGTTCATCTTCTGCCATTTTATCACCAACCCTTCGTTCAACCATTATGTTTTATTTCATCCATTATTTGTAAATCTATTTTTCATCTTATCAATTATATTAGATACATTATCAATTTTCTGTCTTGCTTTCTGCGATGCTGTAGGTGGATCATTTTTAGATTGTTTTTCACTAAATACATCTTGAATTAATCTATCTATTCTCTCTCTTGCATTATCTTGTGATAAACCTGTTTCTTCTAATCCTTCTCTATGTTCCATTAAATGCTGATATAACTGTAATGTAGAATCATCCTCACCTTCTGGGACAGATACACCATCTAACCAATCTTGAATTGTTTGATATACTTGATTATTATTATATCCGTGATTATTTTTATATTCATCAATATCTCTTGCAATTTGAGATTTACGTAATTCCTCGTTTTTCTTATCTTTTCTTTTATTAAGTGATTTATTAATTGCTCCTGATGCCGCACTACCAAGTCCCGCTCCTGCAACACCACCTTTAAGATCTCCTGTAGATAATCCTAAAGCCGCTCCAGCAAGCCATAAGCCTCCTTTAATATTTGCTCTCAATAATGTTCCAGCAACACCTTTTGCAACACCAGCAATTTTTCTTTTTGAACCTTTACCAGAAGAATTTCCTCCGCTATTATTTGGACCTGCAGTATCTCCTCCGCTACTATTTGAACCTGTGGTATTTCCTCCACCATTTCCTCTTTGGGTAATTCCTCCTTCTGGATTATTATCAGCTCCATTTGAACCGCGTCCTGGCAAATCTGGTCTCTTTTTATATGGAGTAGGTGCACCAACTTTTCTTTTTTCATCTTTACCTTTAAATAAAGATGTACCTTTACTAATTAATGTTGTTGTAATAGCTGCAGATGCTAAAGTCTTGCCCAAACTGTCTGCTTGGAATCCAAATATTTTCTTAACAATTTCTTCTGCTTGATACATAAACATCAATATGTATATTGCTATGAAAACATTAATTATACTTGTAGAACCACTAGTTAACATTCCTAAAATTGATGTTGCTAAAGATAAATATATTATACATTGGAATGGTTGTATCAATATATTATACACGAATTCTTTCATCCACGTATTTAATGCTTGAGATCTACCATCTCCCATTTTATCAATTGAATATGTTACTGTTATTAATGGTGCTATTATTATTAAAAATGCTAATGTTATCATACGCTTTACATATGAGAAGAAATAAATAAATGACATTCCTACTAGCATCATATAAGCAACAGAATTTCCTAATCCTTCAACAAATCCGGGATGTTATTGCATTTCCAAATAATGTATTTTCTATACTTGTTAAATCAATTGAACTTCCTGCTCCAGACAATAAATTTACTAGCGTATTATTTATATTTATTGTAAATATCATTATATAGTGTAAAACGAACAATAAACATAAACTTGTAAGCCAGTCTATTAGCATTGTTTTATATTTTGCTTTATCTTCTGCTATTGTTGTTACTGCCATCCTTATTGCAACATATATTAAAATTAAGGCAAGTATAATAGCTGCTAAATTTCTTATTCCAACATACCAAATTGCAACATTTTGTTTAATATTATCTACAGTTGATGAACCAGATGTAGAATCAAAAAAGTTAATACTTGTTAGGTCAACTTTATTAAATAAAACATTATATATTGTTATCTTTTCTCCACTCGTTTTATCCATTATCCATGAAAGTGCTTTTCCTGCAATTGCTGGTAATATTTTTATACCTATAAATAATACTCCTGCTATTCCATCAATAAAATTACCAATTGTATTTTCATCTCCTACGTCTGTTGATCCATTTTGTATAATCTCCACACTTCCTTCTACTAATTGCTCTGGCTTCGTTTGTACAAGACCGTCATATTGAGGGTCCTCTGGAAACATTGCGTCTAGTGATACAGAAATTTCATAAAAATCTGTTGCCGTAATTCCATATTTTTCTATAAATTCTTTGATTGTTCTATCATTTACAGTACCTGCTGAAAAATCATGTATTAAATCTAGCTTATCAGCTTTAGTCATAATTTCCCATTTTTCATTATCAGGCAAATTTTCCCATACTTCTTGCGTTGAGGTTGGATCAATTCCTGTAAAAAACTTTTCTATTCCATTAAAGAATCTACCCCAGAATCCTTCTTTTTTCAAATTCTCAATACCAGTGTTTGCATCTCTTCCATGCTTTATATTATTTAATGCTATATATGTTTTTCTAAAATCAAAGTCACTATCATACTTACCATTTTCTTTTAGTGTTTCTGCTATTGAATTTAATTCATTTATATCTATATCATATTTACTTAAAAAATCATCAATAGCTCCTTGATAGTCATCTCCTCCTTTAATATCTAAAACTGCATTTTGTTTTTTCTTTTCTGTCATATTATTCCATTCATCAGTCGCAGCATATGTTACAGGACAAATTTGCACTACCATCACTAGCAATAACAAAATTATTAGTACTTTTTTTAGTTTTCTTTTTAACATCTTTGCACCTCTTTTATAATCTTAATTCATAAAATTAGAACATATAATTTATTTATAATGTATCTATAAATTTATTTTCTTTTACTAAATTAACTTTTACATCTTTTTGTGCTTTAAGCTTTATATCATGCAATTCTATGAATTTATTAGTTACACTTCCAAATCCAAATTTATTTTCATCAATCTTGATTTCTTTAGCATTGCTTTCTTCAATATTGCTTTTTATACTACTATATATAGATCTAGCTACATCATCAGTAGATAGTCTATTAAATTTTGGATCTTTTTTATATTTTTCTTCATACATCTCTTTAGCTTTTTTCTTTGCATCTGCTATCATTTTTGTACTTACTTGTTTTGACGCTCTTTCTTCCATTTGTATATTTTTCATAATTTCGTTAGCTACTTTATCTACCGAACTTTCTAGATTAGCTTCTTCAAATGTCATATCTTTATCTATAAATCTTGATGTCATATCTCTTATATTATCAATATCTGTTTCTTTGCTAATTCCTTCATCTCTAATTGCATCTGAAAAAGAGTTAGCCATTTCTAATGAACCAAATTCGTTTTCTTTAGATTTATTAAATGCATCTTTTGCCTTTTCAATCATTGCTTTTTTTATTCTTGAAGACTGTTCTTTAGAATATTGATCATCTATTTTTAACTCTGTAAACATGTCATCTGCCATTTTTTCAATAACATCATCTATGTTATCTGTACTTATTTTTGAAACTCCTCTATATGCCATTCTTTGTCTTACAATCATATTAACGTTATCTTTATTTCCATATGTTATGTAAAATTTTAATTCTTTTTTATACTTATCTATTGCTTCTTTTGATATCTTTTCAAATCTATTTTTAAATTCTTTTTCTATTTCATCTTCTTTCATTACAACTTTATTAAAGTATCCAACAGTTTTTCCTAATTTATCTTTTTCACTTTTTAATTCTTTATATGTTCCGTAAGCTCCTAGTGATCCAGCTTGTTTCAATCCTTGTGTTCCAGTATATCTATTTCCCTTTTTGTCTCTTTTTGTGCCCATTTTAATTAAATCTTGTGTACCGCTAGTCGTTAATCCTATACCAGTTCCTAGATTTACAACTGATAATGGTATACCAACACCTATTTTTAAGACTCCACCACCTGCTGATTTTATAAACTTAAATGGAGCTGTATACCTAGCCTTTATACTACTTTTTGCTTTTCTTAATTGCTTTTTAGCAGCCCTACCAGTAAAATCTTTTCTTCTAGACATTACAGCTAAGCTTAGATAATTACTATCTTTACCCGTAACCTTTTTATATACTTTGTTTAATGTATTATCAATTTTATCAAAAGTGTTATTTTTACTTTTTTCAATATCTTCTCTTACTTTTTTTCCAGCCTTATCTTTGCCATTATCTTTATACTTTTTTGATGTTGATCCCCAAAAATCGGTTCCATGTAGATAAGCTTTCTTTCCTAACTTCTTTCCTAACCTTCCAGCTTGTTTTCCTCCATACAAAGCAACATCTTTTACACCACCTGCAAAATTCCAAGCCGTTCCAGCAAGGAAAATTGCTGTTCCAAATTCCTCTTTAGGATTTGTCAAAGGCTTAGCAACATCTCCAACTAATTTTGATCTACTAAACTTAAATATGTTCATAAATATTTTATCTGCTTTTAGTATAAAGTTTATAAATACTAGTGCAATAATAAATCCTAAAATCGAAGTTGTAGCTAAATCTACTGCTATTCCCATTAACACAGTATAAATTAAAGCATGCAATGATTGTAAAAGTACATTCATAGTAAATTCATAAAGCCATGTTGAAAGTATCTTGCTTTTCTGTCCTTTTCCCGCACTATCTATTGCGTACTTTACTCCTACTAATGGTGCTAATACTATTAAAATTAAAATTGTAAAAAACCTTTTTATGTATATCCATAAAAACATTAAACTATATATAAATAATACGCTATATATAATTAAAGCTGGAAGCCATGTAATAAATCTTAGGTCATTTACTCTTGTTCTTATAGTTTCATATATTGAAACAGAAGATAAATCTTCCGAATAAAATAGTTTTAGTAAAGCATCGTTTATATTTAAGACAAATATTACAATAATATGTATAAAATACACTATGAGTATTGCTGTAATCCAATTTATAAGCATTTTTTTATAATTAGCCTTATCACTTGCTACTGTTGAAATTGCTAGCTTTAGTCCTATATATATAATTGCAAATCCTAAGCATACTATTGATATATTTCTAATTGTAACATACCATGTTGCAATTGAATTTCTAATATTCATTGTTATACTACTAGCTTCAACATCTGTATTATTAAATACATTTACATTTAAAGCCGGAACTTTATTAAATATTAATTCTTCTATAGTATAAAATTTAAATTCTTCATCATCATATGTATCATCTCCTGAAATTATCCCACTCAAGAATTCTAATGCATTTGTAATTATTGATTGAACACCATCCATTAAACCTACTACAGCTACTTTTATTCCATTAAACATTATTCCAATTAAGTAATTAAAAACTTGTGATACTTTTTCTATATAATACATTATGCTATGTCCACCATCAAAACTAGCATCAGGTGGCATACCATCATAATCCATTATCATAATAATATCATCTAAATCTATCTCTGGTGCAGTTATGCTTCCTCCATCAGATGATGAACTTCCCCCTAAAGTATTATCTAGATCAATTCCACCAGGTAACTCACCAAAGTTTACTCCATCTAATGAAGAAAGTGTAGCTGCAGATTGAAAAGGTGCTTCCTGCCCGCTTGGTTGCCAATTTGACATTGTTCTAACTTTTACACCGCCTCCTCTGCAATCCGCAATCATCTGTTGTCCTGCTTCATTTATTCCTAAATAGATTGCAACATGTCCACTATTTTTTCTTTTTTCAGTATCAAGTCTCCTATAAATTAATATGTCTCCTCTCTTTGCTGATGTTATATCTGCTAATTTAGCAAAATGTGAACTATCTTTTACTCCATTATTAGTAATGAATCCACTCAATCCACTTTCTGCTCCTGAGTAACTTATACTCAATGCCCAATGAATTGCATAACTAACCCATCCAACACAGTCAAATCTAAATGGGCCATTACTCTCTGGACTTAATTTGTAAGTTTCTGCTCTAGCTCGTATTCCTTCATCTGAATCAATAAGATGATCTATCTTTGCATAACTGCTAAATTTTCCCTTCTTTTCAGCAAAGTCTTCAGCGAAAACGGCTAATCTTTCCCTAGCGTTTTCTAGAGTAAGTTCTATATCTTCTGTATTGCCTTCTTCTGTCGCTTGCAATCGTTCTGGTGCAGCTACTACTTCATAAGTGTTTATAGAAAATGTCATACACAATAATATAACTGATAATATTGGTATGATTTTTTTTAATAGTTTTATTATCATGTATTGCTCCTTTTCTTCTAACTATATTGCTATATACTAACTGTTATTGATGTGTTATCATAATATATTGTATTATCTTTTACTTCATTTATTTTATATTGGTCTGTTCCTGACACAATTTGCGTAGTTTTCATTTGACTTGCTTCATAAATGTAAATTCCTTTTCCTTCTATACTATATACAAATACTGTATCATTTAATTGATATATATTATTTAATCCCGTTACATTTATAATTGAGTCTATATTTTCCTTATCTCTCGAATAAAATTCACATTTGTCTTCTTGCAAATAAACTGTATATTTTTCATTTATTATTGTACTTTCATATTCTAAAGGATTTCTACTAATATCATCTCCTGAAATCCTAATTTGTTCAGCTATATTTACCATATTTTCATTAAAAGAAACATTTACAAATGCTGGTAAAACTTTGTTTTCTTTTATATCTTGTATAGTTTTGTCATTTGTTACATTCCCTGTATAATTGTTATAAAATCTTATTGTCACACTATTATTTTCATTTGATTCAATTTCAACACCTTTTAATGGGTATTTTATATTTATATAAGATCCGTCTATTGTATATTCCCAATAATCAGGCCATATATCTGTTAATTTAGATAAAAAATTTTGTACATTTCTTTCTTCTATAAATTTAGTAATTAAGTCTGCAAATTCTGCTTGGTTATCTATTGCTTGATTAGGATATATTGAAATTTCTTCTCCTGTAAAAAATACATATAAATTTTCTGCTTTATATCCAATTACATTTGTTCCTGTTTCAATCTCGTTCGAGTATGTAGCTTGTCCTAAGACATTTTGTATATCTTCAAATTTGCTATCTGCTTTTAGGTTATTGACTACATTATCAGAATATTTTTTATCAAATACTATATTAAAAACTTTACCATTTACTTTTCTTATTTTATACCCTTCATCAAAATAAATATCGTATTTATCTACTGTACTATCAATTGTTCCTAAATTTAATCCAACTGTTTGCCAGTTTTTATTCATAATTTGTGAAAGTATTCTTGAATTTATCTGTATATCAGTTAAATCTTCTTTTAGTTCATTATCTATAGAATAATTAGATAATAAATGTTCAAAATAATCCGTATCATTATTTATGGTATAACTTGCTTTTCCTTGTTCAAAGAATTTTACTCTAATAATCAGATTTTTAGATTGATCTATTATTCTAAAATCCTTGTTATTCATTTTAGCACCAACTGAACTTATTATTCTTTCGTATTTTAATTTATTAGAGGTTCCATCTTGTTCTATTGGGTTAATCGAAAATACAATATTTAAATCTTTATTATATCCTTCTTCTTTAGATTTTTCCATTGAAATATAAGTGCAATCATAATATTCTACCAATTCTTTTACATTTAGGAAATCTTTTACTGAAGTTATTTCTGTTTTTTTATTATTTATTAAAATAATTGCAACAATTAAAAATAATATAATAAAAATAATTGCTATAGATATAATAATGATAGTTTTCTTATTCCTCATATTTCCTCCATGTTATCTACGAAATCTTGGTCTTTTGATTTTACCAAATTTTATATCTTTTAAATTAGGACCTGATAATCCAAATAATGTCTTTATAATTTTTTCTCCATTGCTCAATGCTGCAAAGAATGCTATTGCTATAATAGGCATTTGGCTTGCTAATTCACTGGCAGTAAATGAAAATACAATAAATATTGCTAAATGAATTGGTTGCATTATTATATCTGCTACAAGCATTTTAATCCAAGCTTTAAATGATTGTGATCTGCCATCTCCTACAAAATCCACAGGATATAGCATACATACTAATGGAGATATTGTCATAAGGAAAAATACTTCAAACATCCTTTTAAAATACATTATAAAAAATTTAGCTTCATAATAAACTAGAGCATAATATACTGCGACATGAACTAATTTATTTATACCTCTTGCACCTTCTATATTATTCCATGAATCTGTTAGAATAATTTTTTCCATATTAGCTTCTGTTGTTCCTTTTATAATAGTCTTATTTATTAAATTTATAAATAAATCACTTACTGCAAATAATAATCTAACTATATATTGTAATGTAAAAATTAATATAAATCCAATTACCCAACTCATAAGCATTTTATTGTACTTAGCTCTCTCTGCTGGTCCACCTTTAGATACTGCTATTGCTAATCTTAATGCTATGTATATAATAATTAATGAACTCCCTACTAATGCAATATTTCTAACAGCAACATACCATTTTGCAACATTCTCTTTTAGTGTATTTATTGTGTTTGCGTTTGCATCATAGTTAGTAGAATTATCAAAAAAATTTATATCAAAAATATAAAACTTGCCTAAAAGCATATCTTGTATTGTGTATAAAGAATGTTCATCTCCTTCTGAGTCAATATAGTTTACTTTTCCATGTAATACAATCTGAGACATTACCCAGTTAACTGTTTTAGGTAAAATAGCTAAAACTTCTAATATATTTGTTATTAGACTATATCTATTATTTTTACCACTTGCATCTAGACTTTGAGTCATTGTTGTAAGTGTATTTCCATTTTTAGCTGGTATTTCTGAACTTTCTTCATACATTATTTCATTATAATCTATTGATATTTCTGATGCCATTGAAGAAGGTATATATGAATTTAATATAATTAGTATAGTTAATAATGATGCTAATATTTTTTTCATTAAAATACTCCCTATTGTTATTATGCTTGATTTGTAACTTGTTCTTTTATTTTATTTACATTTGTTTCTATGAATTCAAATTCTTTCTTAGTTGGTCTTATTTCTATTATTGCTGTTTGCTCTCCAACTTTAAATAATCCTTGTCCTCTGCTACATGTTGTTAAGAATGCTGCTTCACCTTCGCTTAGTTTAAATACTTCCTTTATATATTGAATCTCTGATTTATCTTGTGCTAAGAACAATTTTGTATCAGATGATGTTAAAACAGCTTGTACTTCTGATTTTTCATAGAAATCTTGGAATCTTTGTGAAACAACAGCTAACGATACATTTCTTTTTCTAGCACGTCTTGCCATTTTATTTAAGAAATCTACTGCTTCTGGGAATGGTAAAAGCATCCATGCTTCATCAACAAGTACTCTCTTCATTCCAGCTTTTGCTTTGTCTTCACTATTCTTTTTTACATATTTTTCCCAAATCCATGTTAGTAATATTTGCTGTGCTAGTGGTCTAGCAAATCTTTCCTCTAGTTGTGATATATCCAAGTTTATAAATGATGTTCCTTCTAATAAATCAAATGTAGATTGTCCATCAAAGTAAGATAATTGTCCATTTAATTCTCTTACATATTGCCTCATAACTTTTATTAGATAACTATAATGAGTTCTATAATCTGGATTTTGGTTTTGATTTGCATTGTTTAGTAACCTTCTATACCAAGAACCTATTGTAGGCATTCTCTTTTTCTTTCTTCCTAAGTAGTCATTTTGAACTGTTCCTCTTTGGTTTGATTCGTATAAACTATTTACATCATTTGTAATACCTAATCCTGCATATTCTTCTGAAACTACTTCTGCTATAATTTGTTTTGTTACTTCATTTACATCTTCTGTTCTTGTGCTTCCTCTTGCCATTGTAAGTAATATCTGAGTAACATCTTCTACTTTATTTTCTACATTAAGAGCAACTATTTCTCTTCCTGTTATTTCATTTTTTGTTATTTCTGGTTCGATATCGAATGGATTTATTATTGTATTTGAGTTTGGTGAAATTACTACATTTAATCCTCCTAAAGCTTCTGCAACTATGCCATATTCACCTTCAGCATCTAATGCTAGAGTTTCAATTCCCATTAAAACTGCTGACCTTGCGATTAGAGTTTTGATAGTAACACCTTTACCAGCTCCAGACTTACCAAATACAACCATATTATAGTTACTTAGGGTTGGACTAAAATTATCATATAAAATTGGAAGTCCTGTTTGTCTATTAAATCCGATTGGTATACCATTTTCATGTCCTACATCAGAATTTATAAATGGAAATACTGTTCCCATAGATCTACGGTCAAATGTATGCTTTTTTCCAATTTTATCTTCACATAGTGGTAAGTTAGATTTGAAAGCTTCTTCTTGTAATGCCCATGCTGTTTTTACTCCTGTAAGAGTCTTTGACATTTCTGATGTTAGTAGTTCTGTTTGTCTATCTAATTCTTCCATACTATATGCAAATATTGTACATATAATTGATGCTTCATATAGCTTATCAAGTCCACTTGCTATTGCATCTCTTAATTCTTCTGCTTCAGCTCTTTTTTGTGCTAATAAACTTTCACGGTTTATATTTCCTCTATCTGCTGCAACAATTCTTTCTGACTCTAGTTCATTAATGGTTCTATTTAATTCGTTTTGTGATTTTGCTTCACTTACTGGATTAATAAATACTGAAACATTAATATCTCCAAATGTATACATTCCTCTTAAAAGTTCTGGGAAGGTACACATTCTTGGAAGTGTAGATACGGTCATTGTTCTAGAGTACTTTGTATTATATGAAATGATTTCTAAATGATTCGTATTTGTTGCATCTATACCTGATGGTGCAATTAAATCTTTTATGTCTTTTTTATTGCTGTTTAAACTATTTAATTCTTCCTTTTTTTTAGAGTCAGATAAATTAGAGATTTGTTCTTGTTTATCTTTTTTCATTCAAAAATTCCTCCTCTTTAGTTATATATTTCTTCTAACTGCATTTATTGAATTATCAGTAACATTTTCATCAAGATTTGCCTGTTGTACTTGATTTTTTGTTTCATTGTATAAAGTTTCACTTAATTCTCCTTTATACTCGTCTACCATTTCCATTGCTCTCTTTTTTACTCTTCTTTGTCTTTCTTCCCTAGTTATCTCATCAGCCTTAATAATACTATTTGTTGCTAACTTTAAAGCATCCTCATCTATTTTTCTTTCTAGTCTTCTTTTCTTTTCTTCAAATACATCTCTTGCTGTTGAATATAATTTATCATATTCTGCATTTAAAGCATCCCTTAAAGTATATTTTTCTGATGCATCTCTATTGTATGCTACATATAGTAATTCTGTTAATTCTTCTGAATCAAGTACTTTGCCAGATACTTCTGCTGAAGATAATGCTCTAATTAATGTTTGTGCTCTAGTATATAATTCTGTAAAAGCAATATCATTTATTTCATCTTTTGAATAATTGCTTGTATCTCCATATTCTGAGATAAAGTAAGATAATATAATATATGTTTTTTGTTGTAATATGTTTTTGTTTTCGCTAATTCTTTGTGTATAATCCTCAATTGATTCTCCATATTCTAGTATATTTTCTTTTCTTCTTTTTTCAAACATAAGTCTTTCTATTAGTTCATTATTTCCTCTTGCTCTAGCCATTTCAATTTGTGCATTTATCTTTACAATTTGATCATTTACATTTTCTATTCTTTTTTCATATTGATTTAAAATGTTGGTTAAATTTAAAGATCTTGTTTGTACATATAATTGGACTTGAAATCTTAGAGTATTTAAAAATTCTATAAATCCTGCTTCAACAGCATTTTTTTCATCTTCTGATAATAAATCATAATTTATACCTTTGCATTGAATTACCATTACAAACTGTTTTCTATTTTTTCTTGCTATCATATTGTCTGTTATTTCATCAAATTCCATAAACTTATATATAGAATTTATGGCTTTGCCAGTTCTGGTTATTAAATTTGCATTTTCTTCCTTAGGCTTATCTTTTATAATTTCTTTTTCATCTGGATTCTTTTTACTTCTTATCTTAATTATAAGCACAAATAGCACAAAACCTAGTAGTACTAGCATAATTAAAATACCAATTAATATTATATTTAACATATCTATTGTTGACATTATCTCATTTCCTCCTTTGTAGTATTTTGTTCAGACTTTTCGCCTTTATTAAAATTTAGTATATCCAGTGGTGATTTTATCGTAATATAATCTGGCTCTTCTCTTGGTACAGAATATGTATATACTTTGTTATTCTTTTTAAATTTTATATAATTTCCTATAACTTCATCTATTGATTCTCCACCTACATTTTTAGCTATCTTTCCGTTGCCTCCTGATGGAAATTTTATTGTTCCTATGCCATAGCCTAATACTGCAAATATAACTAATATTACTATTCCTACAGTTTTTAATTCTAGTATCTGAAATATAATATAAAATAAAAATCCTATAAATCCTCCAACTGCTGTCCATATAAGTGATTTTGTTGTAAAAATATATAGTATTCTGCTTTCTCCCTTTAGTTTATTACTTGGAATATAATAACTTCCCATATAATCCTCCTTTGTTATATTTATGCTAAAATTGAATTCATTAAGCCGACTACTAATGTGAAAATTCCTACTGCTCCATATACTAAAACTACTGAGATGACATAATATATTAACTTTTGTTTTAATTGAGCTTTTTCATTAGCTCCTGCAATCATATATTTTACTCCCATTATTGAGCCTACTATAACTAAAACTATTGTTGCTATTCCTACTAAAAGTCTTCCTGCTGGTAAAAGTACTTCTATTGCCTCTTGTGTTGTTATTGTTTGTTCTTGTTCTCCTCTACTTATAAAATCTTCTGCTTGTTGTTGCCAATCTGAAAATGAACCTACACCAGTACCACCTCCGCTACCGAGTATTGCCGCCCGAAGTTTGTCCTGTTCCTGTACCTGATTTACCATCTGTTGCTTTTAATAATTCTTCAAGATTAAATGCTGCCCACACTCTTGAACTTATTGCTATCATAATTGTTACAAGCACTAATAATAATATTATTTTAGTAATCATTTTTGTTTTTCTATAATTCATATTTTCCTCCGTGTTTTGGATATAATAATCCAATTTTTATACATTATATATTATACAATTTTAAGGCTTATTTTTCAATACTTTAAAGAAAATTTAATATAATTGTAACAATTTTTTATTACAATTATATATAACAAAAAAAGAAGGCTTTTATACCTTCCTGTTTTGTTACTAAAATAATGATTTCATTGCTATATCTCCTATTATTTTTATTATACTACCTATTCCAAATAGTATAATTGCTCCAACTGCATAACTTACTAATTCTTTTTTTGCCTCTGCCTTAGCTTCTGGTGCTTTTTGCATAAATTGGACTCCTTTTACAATTAATACTATAACTGCTGCTGCATAACATAAATAAGTTGCAGCTGATATTATCCTACCTCCAACTTTATTGTATGTTTCATCTTGTTTTCCATATATGTCTTTTAGTTCACTAGTATCTATATCAATTCCACCACTTGTTGCTGTGCTTGTTTTTCCACTTGCCCATCCGTCTTCTATATCTGCTCTATCTATTCTTTCGGCTCTTACATTTGATATACTTGATAAGGCTAAAGTTATAACTAATACTAATGTTAACAATCTTAATATACTTTTTATTTTAATAAATTTCATTTTTCCCTCCGCTATTTTGTTTATAATTATATATTTATTATATAATGTTAAATTTTATATTTCAAGTATATTGTCAAATTTATTAACTACTTTATAAATCAAAACTATAGGTTCTAAAAAAGCATACACTTGCGTGTATGCTTTTTAGATAAATTGCATAATTAATTATCATTGTGCTGTGTTTGTTCCTACAATATCTGATCCTACACCTTTTAATAGATTTAATAGAGCACCTGCTGCAAATACAAGAATTGCACCTACAACATATATAATTGCACTCTTCTTAATTTCTGCTTTTCCATCTGGTGAGGCTGTCATAAATTTAACACCAAGTATTACTATTAATATAACAGCAGCTGCATAGCATATTAATTGAACTATACCAATTATTCTTTCAACAGGGCTTTTCAATCTGGTAGTTGCACCTGTATCTCCTTGTGGAATATCTACGCCAAATACCATACTTACTGCAGATAAAATTGTAGCAATTATAACTAAAGCTACTACTATTTTTGACATTGTCTTAAATTTCATAGTTAATCCTCCTTTTGTTATTTCTCATTTTTAATTATAAAGTATTTATTTGAAATTGTCAAATATTTTTGAAAAAAATAACATTTTTTATAAAAATTTTACTCAAAAAGTACATTTTGCCTTGTTTTTGTTAATTATTTTTAGATTATTATTCTTTTCCTCATAATATTCTGCTATTAATTTATCTAGTTTTACACTTATATCTAAAATTGTACTATAATCTTTATTTTCTGCTATACTATCATTGAGTTCTTCCCTTAAATTATTTATTTTTTCTTTATTTGACATTTTTTATCTCCTAATTATGGTTTTCTTATATATAAAATACCATAATATTACAAAGTAGTCAATAAATTTTGTCGTTTTTTACTATCTTTTCATCGACCGTATTCGACATATTTCAATGGTTTTACCTATTTTACGATAGAAATTACAGATTCATTTTCTTTATATAATTTTTTCAATATTACATTTACATATTCAAGATTTATATTTTCAATCTTATCAATGTAATCCATACTGTTAATTCCTTTTACAGCATCTGATAAGTACATTCTTCCAATGTCCTCTACATCATTATACTCAGAAACTAAAAGACCATATATATTCTTTTTACTTCTTTCAAAATCTTCTTTTGAAACTTCTTCTTTTTGTAGAACTTCTAATATTTTCTCATATACTTTTCTTGGATCTTTTGATTCACCAGCTATTAATGCATGAGCATATGTTTTAGAAAATTCATAACTCATATCTAATTGACTTATTAGTAGTCCTTCAGCATAAAGTTCCTGAAATAACTTAGAAGATTTTCCTAGTAGAGAATTGAATATTATTCTGCTTGCTAAATCAATTTTTACCTTATCTTCATCTAATTCGTCTTTATATCCTATCATAAAGGTAGGCATACTATTTCCCATATTTGTTTCTTTTTCTTTTTTATTTATTCCTTTTGGCTCCTCAGGATATATTCTTTTTATTTCCTCTATTATTTCTCTTGGAATTAATCTTTTTTTAACTTCTTCTATTATTTTTTCTGGTTCAAAATCACCACTTATACACATTACCATATTTGATGGATGATAAAATGTATTATAACAAGAATATAGCACTTCTTTTGTTATTTTTGATATAGATTCTACAGTACCAGCTATATCAAGTTTTACAGCATTATTTTTGTATAAACAATCCATTGTATTAACATATAATTTCCATGATGGCTCATCATCATATCTACCAATTTCTTGTCCAATTATCCCTCTTTCTTTTTCTACATTTTTATCTGTGAAATATGGATTTTGAACATAATTCATTAGCTCATCTAAACCTTCATAAAAATTATCTGTTCCTGCAAAAAGATATGCTGTATGGTCATTAGTTGTGTATGCATTAGCATCTAATCCAAGTGCCATCATTTTATAAAGGCTATCTACTCCATTTTCATTTTCAAACATTTTATGTTCTAAATAATGTGCAACACCATCTGGAACTTTTATCTCTTTTCCTGTTTTAGGTTCTATAAAATTATTATCTATTGACCCAAATTTGGTTGCCCAGATTATATATTTCTTACTTGTATTTTTTTTAGGAATTACAATAATTTTCATTCCATTTTCTAGAGTTTCTGTATACACAGTTTCGTCTATTTTATTATTTCTAAGTGTCTCCATCTTTTATACCCCTTTGTTAAAATTTAAAACATTTTAGTCTCTTATATAATGTTATTTTTCTTCTCCTTGTAAAAAGTAAATAGTATCTAAAGTTATATCTTTTGATATATTTATAACCTCTTCTTTAGTAACCTTTTCTATGTTTGCAATGTATTCGTCTAGTGATAAATTTTCTTCATATAATTTTTGATCAAAATAATATGTTATCAAATCTTCTTGTGACTCAGCAATTAATTTTAAAGAAGATACTATTAATTGTTTTGCTGAATTAAATTCATCATCAGTTATATTTCCATTTTTCATTTCTTCTAATTGCTTTTTTATTACATCTAATGCCTTATTATAATTAGCTGTATCTATACCTGTTTTTATAAATATTACATTCTTTCTTCTTATATATGTTGAACTAGCTGAATAAGCTAAACTCTCTTTTTCCCTAACATTTTGGAATAATTTAGAGTTAGCTCCTCCTCCTAAAACAGTATTATACAATGATATTACGGTTTTAGGACTTTTTGGAGTATTAAGTCCAATTATCAATTTTCCTTGTGAAATATCCATTTTTTCTTTAATTTCTTTGTTTTTAATTTTATGTTCTTCTAGTTCATTATTTATCTGATTTTCTTTATCATTTTTTATTGGTAGTTCTATTTTCTCAACTTCTTCACCACAACTAAAACAGTCTATTCTTGCCTCTTTTAAAATTTGTTGATAACGTTCATATAAATTTTTTTCATTTATTTTATCTAAGTCCTCTATTTTTCCGTATTTATATAATCCGTAAGCTTCTCCCTCAAACATTTCTTCAATACATCTATCTGATGCATATCTAACTTTATTGTCTTTTCTTGCTTCTATTAATTTTTTTACATTTTCCTTTTCTTGCTCTACATATTCTTTTTTAAATCCATCATTTTCAACTAATGGATCAAATACTAAATCTATTAAAAACTCTACGGCATTTTGCTTTTCAGGTAAATACTTGTTACTTAATACTTCCATATAAAATTTTAATACTTGGTAGTCTCCCATTTTATCAACACCACAATTAAAGCTTGCTCCATACATTTCTTCAAGCTTCTTGTTTATCTCTAATTGGTTTTGATATTTATTTGTTCCACGTCTTAAAATTGCCGGTATTAAACTGTTAAAAGTTACATTTTGTTTATTCATTGGAACTGTTAAAAATATTGCATATAGATTTGTTTTAAATCCTTTTGTTTTTATTATGCTACTTTCCATTTTTTCCTCCCTTTTTATAAAAAGTTTAAAATAAATTTTATATAATTTAGCTTTTTGTATAATGCAAAATTATTTTTTGCTTTTTACATTTTCTCACTAATTTTATTATTATTTAATTTTTTGTTTTTTATTCTATTTATTTCTTTATTTTATTTTTTATCAATTTTATATTAAAATATTTGAATATAAATAAAGACGCTTATTAAAAGCGCCCCTATTTTCTTAAAATTTTCTTTTTCTAGCTGCCTCTGATTTTTTCTTTCTTTTTATGCTTGGCTTTTCATAGCATTCTCTTTTGCGTACCTCTTGTAATACGCCATTTCTAGCGCATTGTCTTTTAAATCTTTTTAAGGCATCTTCTATATTTCCATTATTAACTTTAATCTCTGACATCTTTACATCCCCTCCTTCCAATGCTTTAACTTTAAATAGTGGGATTTGGACATATTGTCCAATTTCTTTTAATACTTAATTATTATACATTATATTGCATAATATTGTCAAGTGTTGATTTCAATATTTTTACGGAAGTTTAACAGTTGAAAATAAGAAAAATCTATGTAAACATTAAAAATGCTTAATTTTTTTGTCAAATTATCATTTTTATTTTGTGGTATATTGTAGCACGTACTTTACATCTTTATTACATTTTGAAAACTACTATTGACCTTTTATATAATTTGCTATATGTATTATAAATAAGATATTTTGAAGAATTTCTTATGTAAAATATATTACATACCACAATTCAATTTTTTTCAAAAAAGTCTGTATTTTAGTTATATTAACTAAATGCTGACTTATTTTTTTCTTTTGCTGTTAAAGATGGGATTATATTGCATAATATTGTCAAGTGTTGATTTCAATATTTTTACTTTTTATATATTTACTGGTTCTGCTTCATACAATCTTGGAATTGTTACTGGTTTATGCTCTTTGATTGTTTCTTGTACATCTAGTATTCTTTGATTTGCAGATCCTCTAAATCTTAACTTTGGACTTTTTAAATTCTCTTCAAATTTTCCGTCTACCACAACATCTATATATTTTAGTAATTCTTTCGTTGTTGGATTGTTTTTAGCCATATCCTCTATTATATCTTTTTCTAAATCATATCCAGTATAGCACCATATTGTTTTATTTGGAAACTTTTCTTTCACTTCCTTGACTAGTGGTAGCAATCCTTCTTGATTTACTGGCTCTAGTGGTTCTCCACCAAGCAAGCTTAGCCCTTTTATGTAATCATGGTCCAAAAATTTAACAACTTGTTCTCTTTTTTCTTGTGTAAATTCATTTCCATAATTAAAGTCCCATGCACATTGGTTGAAACATCCTTTGCAATGATGGTGACAACCACTTACAAAAACTGATACTCTAACACCTTCTCCATTAGCTACATCAATTCTTTTTATATCTGCGTAATTCATTGAATTATATATTCCTTTCAAACTATTTTATTACAAATGCAATACTCTCTGTTTTATTTCTTTTGTTTTTCCAACATTCCAGAAGTTTTCTCCTAAGTAACCACAAGTACGTCTTACAACTGTCATTCTGGTATGATCCTTGTTTCCACAGTTTGGACACTCCCATTCATCATTTTCGTTTATTTTTATTTCTCCATCAAATCCACATATATGGCAATAATCTGATTTAGTGTTAAACTCTGCATATTGAATGTTATCATATATAAATCTTACTACACTTTTTAGTGCTTCTAGGTTATTTTGCATATTTGGTACTTCGATATAAGATATTGCACCTCCTGTTGATAATTTTTGAAATTCACTTTCAAATTTTAATTTTTCAAATGCATCTATTTTTTCTCTAACATCTACATGGTATGAGTTTGTATAATATCCCTTGTCAGTAACATCTTTAATTGTACCAAATTTCTCTTTATCTATTCTTGCAAATTTATAGCATAGACTTTCTGCTGGTGTTCCGTATAATGCAAATCCAATGTTTGTTTCTTCCTTCCAGCGTGCTACTGTTTCTTTTAAGTGTTTCATAACTTTTAATGCAAAATCATGCCCCTTTTCAGTCGTATGAGATTCTCCTGTCATTAGTTTTGTCATTTCATATATTCCTATATATCCTAGTGAAATAGTTGAATATCCACCATATAGTAATTTATCTATTGTTTCACCTTTTTTTAATCTTGCAATTGCTCCATATTCCCAGTGTATTGGGCTTGTATATGTTTTTGTTCCAAGTAATGCTTTATGTCTACACATTAGAGCTTCTTTACATAGTTCTAGTCTCTCATCTAATTCTTTCCAGAATTTATCCATATCACCGTCTGCAACTATTGCAACTTGTGGTAAGTTTATACTTACAACACCTTGATTAAATCTTCCTTCAAACTTATAGTTTCCATTTTCATCTTTCCAAGGAGATAAGAAACTTCTACATCCCATAGGACTGAACACGTTTCCTTCATAATTTTCACGCATTTTCTTTGCTGAAATATAATCTGGATACATTCTTTTTGCAGAACATTTTACTGCAAGTTCTGTTAAATAATCATATTCCCCTCCAGATAGATTATTGAACTCATCTAATACATAAACTAATTTTGGGAATGCTGGGGTTACATATACTCCTGCTTCATTTTTTATTCCTTCATATCTTTGTTTAATTACTTCTTCAATAATCATTGCATTTTCTTTTATATAAGGATCATCTTTTTCTAGATGTAAAAATAATGTTACGAAAGGAGATTGTCCATTTGTTGTCATTAATGTATTTATCTGATATTGAATTGTTTGAACTCCTGCTTTTAACTCGCTTCTTACGTTATCTTCTACTAAATCTTCTATAACTTCTTTAGATAATTTGTTTTTATATTTCTTTTCTAATTTATTTTTGTATTTGTCATGACTTTTTCTTAAATATTTTCCAAGATGTATTAAGTCTACAGATTGTCCTCCGTATTGATTACTTGCAACAGCAGCTATTATTTGTGTTGCAACAGTACATGCAACTTGGAAACTTTTTGGGCTTTCAATCATTTTTCCGTTCATTACTGTTCCATTATCTAACATATCTCCTATGTTAATCAAACAGCAATTAAATATTGGTTGAATAAAGTAATCTGCATCATGAAAGTGTAAAACTCCATCTTTGTCTGCCTTAGTGATTTTTTCAGGAAGTAGTACTCTTCTAGTTAAGTCTCTTGATACTTCTCCAGCAATATAATCTCTTTGAGTTGATGCTAGTCTGGTGTTTTTATTTGAATTTTCTTCTGCTAATTCTTTATTTTGGTCTTTTATTAATTTTAATATAGATTCATCAGTTGTATTTTGTTTTCTTACTAATGCTCTATTATAACGATATACTATATATCTTTTTGCTAATTCAAACTTACCAAATTCCATTAATTTTTCTTCTATTATGTCTTGGATATCTTCAACAAGCATTCTTTTTTTGCCTAGGTCTTCTATGTAATTAATTATTTCTTTAATTTGTTCTTTACTTGCTCTGTCCTTTGGTTTTACCTCTGTATTGGCTTTTTCAATTGCTTTTGAGATTTTTGCCCTATCATAATCAACAATTCTTTCATCTCTTTTTACTACTTTCATATTGTACCCCTTCTAGTTATTTTTTTAACTTTTTTAAAAAATGATTTTTTTATTTTTTTAATTTTTTATGTGATTTGTTTTTTTTGTTCTTGCATTTTTATATTACAATAAAAAATCTTTAAAAGTCAACATTTTTTTTGAAATCATCTATGTTTATATTTTATGTTTATTTCCTATTCAAAGTACTGGTTTTAGTGTGATTTTTAGATGTTTATTTTTTGTTGAATTATGTTACTATTTTTGTTTTTTCCTTTAATTTATACCGTTTTGCGTTTTTTTTAATGAAATATTTCTTTTTGTTTACATTTATACATTTTCATTAAAAAAGAGTATTTTGAAAAAATGATTTTTTCAAATACTCTTTTTTTATCTATTTTTTTATTAAAAATTATCTTAATATATCTCAACAACAAGTCACAGATAATTACAATATTTTTTATTATAATTCTCTTGCCTTTACAACTAATCTTCTTTTTCCATAATCAGTACAAGTAATTAAGGTTAGCTCTCTATTTCCATTAGTTAGCTGGCTAGTACAACTTACATCAGTTGGTTCTACTGGATATTTGTTATATACAGAATATGTTACTACTCTTCCAGATAAGTCTTTTAATGTAACTGTATCTCCTATGCTAACTTGTGACAACTTTCCAAACATTTTTCCACTTGCATAATTATGACCTACTACACAATAATTACCCGGCTCATTTGGGCTTGGTCCCCAATATTTACATAGTGATATTTTTAATAATTGTTCATTTTGATCTGTTAGTATTGGGTAACTAATTCCTATTGATGGTATACTAAGTGTTCCCTCTATTTCATATATTTGACCATTGCTTGCTGTTATTTCTCTTGCTTGTGGTTGCTCTTCTGGTGTTTCTTCTGGCTCTTGAATTGGAACAACTTGTGAATCATCTGAATTATCATCTAATGCAACAACTATCGTATGTTCTTCAACAATAGTATTATCGTCACTACTTATCTGTTGCATTATCTCATATGAATACCCTTCTTGAATTGCTTTATTTCTTTCAGAAATAATGTAGTACAAAGAAAGAATAACTACTATAATAACAGATATTATATACAAAGTTTTATATATTTTTTGTTTTCTTTTCATTTCTTTTGTCACATATATTTTTTGTGATATAAGTATCTGATTCATAATCTTTTATCGTATAATAAAAATTATACGAAACTCCTTTCTTTAAAACTTTTCATATCATGTTTGTTATATCAGCATATTGCTTGATTGTAAGTTCTTCTCCTCTTGTATTTTCATTTAAATTTAGTTGCTTTAAAACTTCTTTTAATCTTTCTTTATCAATTATTGTAGATAGAGAATTTAAAATTGTTTTCCTTCTTTTTGTAAAATTTTCTTTTATTATTTTAAAGAACAAATCTTCATTATTCACTTCAACTCTTGGCTTGTCTAACTTTGTCAATTTTACTATGCTAGATTCTACTTTTGGATTTGGTATAAAGCTTTCTTTTGATACATCTCCTATAATTTTACTATCTGCATAATAATTAACAAAATATGTTATTGCTCCTGCTTGCTTTTCTCCCGGCTTGCTACATATTCTTTCTGCAACCTCTTTTTGTATTAATATAGTAATATCTTTTATATTTGTTTTTAATAACTTAGTAATTATTGATGTTGTTATGTAATATGGCAAATTAGCGACAACCTTAGCTTGAGAAGCCAATTTATCTATGTCTAATTTTAATATATCTTCATTTATAATTTCTATATTATTATATGCTATAAATCTTGATTTTAATATTTCACACATTTTCTTGTCTAATTCAACTACAATTACTTTTTTGGCTTTATCTAACAAAATTTTAGTAAGTGTTCCTAACCCTGGTCCTATTTCAATGATGGTATCTTCTTCTTTTACATCTTCTGCAATTTTATTTAAAGCTTGTTCATCTATTAAAAAATTTTGTCCAAGTTTTTTATTAGGATTTACATTATATTTATTCATTATATATTTTGTTTCTTGATATGTGTTCATAAATTTCCACCTTTTATGTATTTAGTGCTGTCCCTGAGTTATCTGTTCTTGTAATGTTACATTTATAACTGTTCCTTCATCAACTGATGTTCCAAATATCGGATCTTGTGCTACTACTATTCCGCTTCCTTTACTTGATATATTCAAATTTTTTGCTCTTAACATTATCTTTGCTTGAGCATAGCTTACACCTTTAAGATCTGGTACTGTTTGTGATACTCTTTCATCATTACCTTTTGTATATAATTTAATTACTCCTCCTGTTGGAAGCTGTGTTCCGGCTTTTGGAAGTTGCTCAGATACTATTTCTTCTAGATCTCCTACATAGCTATATTCTAGCCCTGCTTCACTTATTATTCTTTGAGCTTCTGATAATGTTTTATTTGTTACATTTGGCACTGTAATTAGTTTTTCAGTTGTTCCTCCATTTTCACCATTAGCTGGAATATCTAAATATGGTAAAATTTCTGATAGCATTTGTGATACAACTGGTGCTGTAATTGTTCCACCATAATAGCTTTTTCCTTGAGGTCCATATAGTGTAACCAATGTTACCAATTTTGCATTTTCTACTGGTGCTACTGCTATAAAAGATGCAACATAACCATTTTCAGGGTGATTAGGATCAGGTTCTGATGTTCCTGTTTTTCCTCCTATTGTATATCCTACAACTTTTGCATGACTTCCTCCACCATCTTCTACAACTGATTGCATTATAGATCTCATTTTTTGAGATGTTTCTGCTGAAATTACTTGTCTTTCTTCATTAGTTTCAATTGTCTTTATTGTTCCTGTGTCAGGATTTTCTATTTGCTTAACAACATGTGGTGTTACTAACACTCCATCATTTACTATTGCGCTTACAGCCTTTACTAATTGCATTGGAGTAATTGTAAATCTTTGTCCAAACGACATTGTTGCAAGTTCAACTGGTCCTACATTTGATTCACTCCAAAATGAGCTTTCAGCTTCACTTGGAAGATCAATACCTGTTTTGTCAAAAAATCCATAAGCTTTTAAATATTTATAAAATGTACTTGCTCCAACTTTTTGTCCTAATTGTATTAGGGCTGGATTACAAGAGTTTTCTATAGCTTTTCTTAAAGTTTGACTTCCATGACCTGATGATGCAGTACAGCGTATATCTATTCCTGCGACATTCTGTATACCACTACAATAAAAATCTCCTGCATGGTCTGTTTCTACAAGATTCTCTTCTAATGCAATTGATGCTGTTATTATTTTAAATGTTGAGCCTGGTTCATATCCGTCTAAAACTGCCCTATTTCTCCACATAGTGTATATTCTATCTGTTTGTTCTTGTCCTGAAAGTTCGTCCCAACCTTCTGAAATTGTAGAATTTGGTACATAAGGGTCATTTAAGTTATAGTCTGGATATGTAGCCATAGCTAAAATTTCACCATTTTCTGGATTCATTATTATAGCATTCCCGCCCCTGCTACATTTATTTTCTTCAACTGCTTGTTTTAGATACTTTTCAACTATTGATTGAATATTTGAGTCTATTGTTAAATAAATATTACTTCCATTTTCGGGTGCAATGTATTTCTCATTTTGGTCTGGTATTGCATCTTGTGTTACTGATATTGCTGTAGTTAGCTTTCCATTTGTTCCTTTTAAAATACTATCATAACTAAGTTCTATTCCATCTAGTCCTTGATTGCTTGTACCACATACGCCTATTAAATTAGATGCTAGATTATCATATGGGTAGTATCTTTTTGTGTCTTCATCTATATTTACTCCTGCTGTTGCTTTATTGTCTTCAAGCCATTCTTGTAGTACTTTTACTTTATCAGTTTCTACTTTAGATACTATTGTTTCTACACTTCTTGTACTTGTTAATTTTGTGTACACTTCATCATAGTTTAATTCAAAAATGTCTGCAAATGCTCTCGCCATTTTTTCCTTTAATTTTGTTGTTTCATATTCATCAGTAACTCCATCCTTTTTTACATTTATATATTGTGGATTTACTGATACTGTATCAACAGCAGCACTTATTGCTAACGCATTTCCATTTGCATCATAAATAGTTCCTCTTTTTGCACTTATTACTGTATTAGATGTAGATTGTCTATATTCTCTTTGCTTTAACCATGCTCCTTGTATAAATTGTATATACCCAATTCTTCCTACTAAAATTGTAAAAAACAACACAAATACAACTAATAAAAGTATCAATTTTTTTCCTGATACTTTTATTATGTTTTTTTTATTTTTAGTTATTGGAACTACTTTTTTATTTGGCATTTGTTTTTTCCTATAAATAAATTTTTTAACTAATCATTAAATATTGCATCAAATTCTTCCCCAGTAATTTTTTCTCTTTCTATTAAAATCTCTGCTACTCTGTCTAATTTATCTCTATTTGCATTTAAAATATCTCTTGCTCTTGTATATGCTGAATCTATAATTTTCTTTATCTCTTCGTCAATGACTCCTGCTGTTTCTTCTGAATATGATTTTTCTTGTGCAAAATCTCTTCCTAAGAATACTTCTTCTTGGTCTGAGCCAAATGATATTGTACCTACTCTATCACTCATACCATACTTTGTAACCATAGCTTTGGCAATTTTGGTTGCTCTTTCTATATCATTACTTGCTCCAGTAGATATATCTCCTAATACTAAAGATTCTGATACTCTTCCTCCTAGTAATGATATAATATTTTCATTCATTTCTGTTTTTGATATAAATGATTTATCTTCTACTGGTCTATACATTGTGTATCCACCAGCCATTCCTCTTGGAATAATTGATATTTCATGTACTGGGTCTTGTGTTGGTAAGAATTTACTTACTACAGCATGACCTGCTTCATGATATGCTACTAATTTCTTTTCTTTATCACTTCTTACTCTTGTTTTCTTTTCTGGTCCCATTGTTACTTTTATCATTGCATCTTCTATTTCTTTTTGACCAATTTCATGTTTATCTTTTCTTGCTGCTAATAATGCTGCTTCGTTAAGTAAGTTTTCAAGATCTGCTCCTGTAAATCCTGATGTATTTTTTGCAATTATTTTTAAGTCAACATCTGCTTCAAATCTTTTTTTCTTGCTGTGTACTTCTAATATTTGTTCTCTTGCTTTTACATCTGGTGCTGGTACTACTATTTGTCGATCAAATCTTCCTGGTCTTAATAATGCTTTGTCTAGTACATCTGGTCTATTAGTTGCTGCTAACACTATAACTCCTTCGTTTGCTGAGAATCCATCCATTTCAACAAGCATTTGATTTAATGTTTGTTCTCTTTCATCATGTCCTCCACCAAGTCCTGCTCCTCTTTGACGTCCAACTGCATCAATTTCATCTATAAATACAATACATGGTGCATTTTTCTTTGCTTCTTCGAATAAATCTCTTACTCTTGATGCTCCAACACCAACAAACATTTCTACGAAATCAGAACCACTTATAATAAAGAATGGTACTCCTGCTTCTCCAGCTACTGCTTTTGCTAATAAAGTTTTTCCAGTACCAGGTGCTCCAACTAATAGAACTCCTTTTGGAATTCTTGCACCCATTTCTGTAAATTTTCTTGGATTTTTTAAGAATTCTACTATTTCTTGTAATTCTTCTTTTTCTTCATCTATACCTGCTACATCATTAAATGTAACTTTATTTTTATCTGTGTTATTTAACATTCTGGCTCTACTCTTTCCAAATGTCATTGGTCCTTTTTGTTGTCCTTGTGCTCCACCCATAAATAACATTAATATTAATAAAATCATTATAATTGATGATATTGGTAATAATAAATCTGCTACAATTAACCAGAAAGGTTCATCTTGATAAGTAACATTTACATTATTACTTTGCATTGATTCATTTAAATTTTCAAGTAAGTTATCTACACTTGGTATATTAACTGTTTTGATATTAGTATCGTCTTTAATTTTAACCTTAGCTTCTTCTCCCTCATATTCAATTTCAATATCTGTTACTTCACCAGCTTCTACTTTACTTAATAATTCTGAATATGTTAATCTGTTGTTTGCGTTATTAAGAATTGCTGGTAATACAAATATTATTATAACTCCTATAACTAACCATATAGCTAATGTTTTAATTCCGCTTTTCAATTTAGTTCCTCCCAAACATAAATTTAAATCGTTAATTTTTATAAACGATTATTATAATAACAGAGTATCACATAGAACAAGTTTATGCAATACTTTTTTCAAAACTTTTTTCCTGTAAGTATTGGTATCAGTGGCTTTGTATCTACGGAACTTTAATTTATAATAACAAAAAAAATTTTTTTATTTTTTATAAAAATTTTAATTTTTTTGTTTAATTCCATAAATTTATTTCCAACATTATTTTCTGCCAATTTAATGATATCATCTACATTAGTTTTTTCAATATTTCTAGTACTTCCTACCAATTCATTTATTGTATATAATACTAATTTTTGTTTTATAGTTCTTGATTCGTTATTAAAATCTTTTAGTTCAAAGCTTATTTTTCCTACGGAGATTTGGCTTATAGCTTTGTAAACTTTCTCTGTATAACTATTTACAAATTCATTTTCTTCTTTTACTATTTTAGATATTCTACTTAGGGATTCTTCTATATTAGGGTTTATCTGTCTTAAAATTGGTAAGACTTCATTTCTTATTATATTTCTATTATATATATTTTCTTTATTTGTACTGTCTATTCTTGGCTGTAAATTATATTTATCACAATAATTTTCAATTTCTTTCCTTGATATATCTATAAATGGTCTTATGTATTTATTATACTCAATTGGTTGTATTCCTTCTAGCCCATTAAGTCCTGAGCCTCTTGTTAAGTTTAATATAATTGTTTCTGCATTATCGTTTTTATTATGCGCTATTGCTATTTTATTTGCCCCTTCTTTTTTTAGAACTTCATCAAAAAAATTATATCTGACTTCTCTCCCTGTTTCTTCTGTTCCTTTTTTTAATTTTTTTGATAATTCAATTATATTTTCTCTTTTCTTATAAAATGGAATATTAAGATTTTGGCATACGTTTTCCACAAATTTTTCATCATCTGTGGAATCTTTTCTAATTAAATGGTTGATATGTGCACATACTATTTTATATTTTAGTAAATCTTTAAATTTATTTAAACAATACAAAAGTGCAATAGAGTCTGGGCCTCCTGAAACCCCGACTACTATTACATCATTTGCTTTTATTAAATTATTTTCTTTAACTGTTTTTAAAAACTTCTCTTCTAGTACATCTAATCTCTGAGCCATTTTCTCATCCTTTAATTAAATTTAATTTTAGTTTTAAAAATATAATAGTATTAGCACCTTGCTGTCGCAAATTCCATATTATAAATACTTGTATGTAATTTGCTTCATTCGCCCTACGCTAACGCTTCGGTTGGTCGCTGCGCGGTAGCTACAACTATTATATTTTTAAAACTTAACCGTTATATTTATTTGCAAACTTTGTGTAATTTGGCATCCACAATAATTCTACTGGACCAACAGGACCACTTCTGTTTTTTGCTATTATTATTTCTGCAATATTTGTCTGTTCTGCTTGTGGGTTATAATAATCATCTCTATATATAAATATAACCATATCAGCATCTTGCTCTATTGATCCAGATTCACGTAAATCTTGAAGCATTGGTCTATGATCTGTTCTTGCTTCTGGAGCACGTGATAGCTGTGATAGAGCTATTACTGGTACATCTATTTCTTTTGCTAATATTTTTAGTGACCTACTTATTTCTGCTATTTCTTGTTCACGGCCACTTGCTTTTCCGCTTCCTGTAATAAGCTGTAAATAATCTATTACTATTAGTCCAATATTTTTTTCTAGTTTTAATTTTCTGCACTTTGCTCTAATTTCAGCAACTGTTATTCCTGGTGTATCGTCTATAAATATACCTGATGATTCTGATAATTCTCCTGATGCAATTGCAAGTTTAGTCCACTCATCATCATTTATTTCACCTTTTTGAACCTTACTGCTATCTACCATTGCTTGTGCACATAAAATTCTGTTTGCACATTGTTCTTTTGACATTTCTAAGCTAAATACCACAACCGGTGTATTACCTCCTATTGCAGCATTAGTTGCTATGTTTAATGCAAATGCTGTTTTTCCCATTGCAGGTCTTGCTGCTATAAGTATTAGTTCTGATTTATGAAATCCTGCTGTTTTGTTATCTAAATCAATAAATCCTGTTGATACACCTGTTATATGTTGCTTTTGATTATACAATTCTTGAAGTTCTGTAAATGAATCTACTAATATATCTTTTATAGACTCGTATCCTTTTTGAGATTTCTTTTGCATAATATCAAAAATCTTTTTTTCAGCACTATCCATAATTGTTTCTATTTCTTCATTTTGACTGTATCCAAGATTTATTAATTCATTTGCTGTCTTGATTAAATTTCTTAATAAAGATTTTTCTTCAACTATTTTAACATATTTTTCAACATTTGCAGTTGTTGGAACTTTATCTGGTAAACTTGCTAAATACTCAAGTCCTCCTACGGCATCAAGCTTTCCCATAGATGTTAATTCATCTTTTAAAGTAATAATATCAATTGGTTCACCTTTACCATATATATTCATGGCAGCTTCATAAATTGTAACATTATCATTTCTATAGAAATCTTCTGGTTTTAATACTTCAATTGCTGCTACTACTGCTTCTTTATCTGTGAGCATACTTCCAAGTACAGCTTGCTCAGCTTCATCATCATGTGGTGGTATTTTCTCTAATTCCATACTAAAAATTATCCCTTTCTTGTATTACTTTTTAGAATTATATAGCAAAGAATCCTTAAATGTTATTATTCTCCAACTACATTTACTTTGAGTTTTCCTACAATTCCTTCAAATAGTTTTAAATCTACAGTAAATATTCCTACTGTTTTTATAGTATCTTTAAGGTCTATTTTCTTTTTGTCTAGGTCTATTTTGTAATCTATTTTTAGTCTTTCTGATATTTCTTTTGATGTAACTCCACCAAATATTTTTCCGTTTTCTCCTGCCTTTACAGAAATTTTTAATGTTATTTTGCTAAGTTTTTCCTTTATATCAATTGCTGCTTTTTTTTCTTCTTCTTTTTTAAATGCATTTGAGTCTTGCTTTGCTTTTAGTTTTGATAGATTACTGTTATTGGCTTCTACTGCTAATTTTTTTGGTAATAGAAAATTTCGTGCATATCCGTCATTTGCATTTATTATCTCATCTTTTTTCCCTACACCTTTTACATTATCTAATAAGATTACTTTCATAATTTCGCACTCCTTTTTTTATAATTATAGTTATTTTCGAAAACGCCGCGTAGGCATCGCTTGAAAAAATAACTATATTATACATAATGAATTCTAATTTTCTATTTCAAAGAAATATTCATTTATTCTATTTATTAGTTCTTGCTTAGCATCTTCCAAAGACATATTTTCTAGTTGTGCACCTGCTAATGTAATATGTCCTCCTCCTCCAAGTTTTTCTAGTATTATCTGTACATTTATATCTCCAATTGATCTACCACTAATATATACTTTATCGTCTTTTCTTGCTAATACAAATGATGCTGTTATTCCTCCTATTGTTAAAAGTTCATCTGCTGCCTTTGCTGCAATAATATTTGCATTTTCATCTTCTATTTCATACAATGAAATTGCTATACTTTCATTTATTATTTCTGATTTAGATACTATGTTTGAAATTGCTTGATATGTTTCTAAATCACTTTGGAACCATTTTTTTACTTTTATAATATCTACACCACATTTTCTTAAATATGCTGCTGCTTCAAATGTTCTTACTCCTGTTTTAAATGTAAAGTTTTTAGTATCGAGCATAATTCCTGCATATAAAGCTTCTATTTCTAAGTTAGTAAGTTCTATGTTTTCTTGTGAATATTCTAATATTTCAGTTACTAATTCTGATGCAGATGATGCATATACTTCATGGAACATGAGTACTGCATTTTCAATGTAATCTGTACTTCTTCTATGGTGGTCTATTACAACAACTCTTGATACCATTTCTAATAATTCTGGTGAATCAACATAAGTCTTTTTGTTAGTATCTACTACAATTAAAAGAGAATTTGGTTTTACAAGATCTTTTGCTTCTTCAATTGTTACAAAGCATTCTGTATATTCATCTTCTTTTTTAGCTGTTTCTATAAATTTCTCTAATCCAACTCCAGTTCCTTCATTTACTATCTTTGCTTCTTTTCCTAAAGTTTTTGATAATCTATATAATCCCATTGAAGATCCGATTGAATCCATATCTCCATTTGAGTGTCCCATTAAAATAACATTGTCTGATTCTTGGATAAGTTCTTTTAATGCGTGTGATACCATTCTAGCTTTAACTTTTGTTCTTTTTTCTACCTCTTGAGTTCTTCCTCCGAAGAATTCAAATTTTCCATCTAGTTTGACTATTGCTTGGTCTCCACCTCTTCCTAATGCTATATCTATAACTGCTCTAGTTGAAGATAGTTTCTCAACAAAAGTTTCACCATCATCAGAAAAGGCAACGCTAAGTGTTGGTTGGCTTATTTCTGATAAATCAACCTCTGGTAATTTAATGTCTTTAATATCATCTAATATAGTCATTTTATCTTCTTTTGCTTGTTGTAAATTTTTTTGTTCTATTATGCAATAAAATGTATCTCTATCAGCCTTTATTATTAAGGCATTATATTTATTTGCCCAGTCATATATATTTTTTTCAACTTGTGTTGTAATTAATGGTCTTACTTCATCTGATATTCTTTGGCTTATTTCTTCGTAATTATCTATCATAATTATACCAATGCATATATCTTCATCTTTTGCTTTTTGTTCTAATTTCTTAGTATAAGTATTTTCTATAAAATATAATATTGTTGTATATTCTTGTTCTTTTTTATGTTGCTTTTTTGATTTCACATATGAGCCTAAGATTGAATAATCTTTTCCATCTATCTTAGTTTCTAAATCTATATTTCCTTTTTCTTTATTTTCAGAATTTTCAATTGTTAATTTAATATCTTTAAGTATTTCATTTAATATGTCGTTTATATTAACTTCATTAAATTCTTGAACAAATTTTTCACTTTTCCATATAAGATTTCCTGTTGTTTCTATCATAACTAGTGGAAATGGTGAGTTTATTAAAGTTGTTTTTGCTGTGTTATTAACATCTAATGTTAAATCTTTTAATTGTTCTGATAATTCTGCTTTTCTTTTTTTATTTGACCAGCTCGTATACAAAATTATTATTGTATATAATCCTATTCCAGCTGGTATAAGTTTTATCTGCATTGCACAAATAATAGCAATTAAAATCGCTATTACAACTAAATATATTTTTGTTCTGGAAATATACTTTTCTATTCTTTTATTACCACTCGGCATATATTCTTTTATCTCCTAACTAATTGTATATTTTTGTTTACAATTATACATTATATATTTTACTATTTTTTTAAGCTTTTGTCAATTTTATTGTCTACATAATACTGCTCTAACAAAACTTTTACTTATTTTGAACATCAAAAAAAGAAATGAGATTAAATAATTTTCTCATTTCTTTTTCATATAATTTTTATTTAATTTTATACATTATAACTTTCTGTCTCTGAAGGTTTTGGTGCTTCTGATTCTTCTTCAACATCTTCAGTACTAATATGTGTATTTTGATATCTTTGCATTCCTGTTCCTGATGGGATTAACTTACCAATTATAACATTTTCTTTTAATCCTATTAAGTTGTCTACTTTTCCTTTTATTGCTGCTTCTGTTAGTACCTTTGTTGTTTCTTGGAATGATGCTGCTGATAAGAAGCTTTCTGTTGCTAAAGATGCTTTTGTTATTCCTAGCAATATTCTCTTACCTTTAGCTGGTTTCTTACCTTCTTCTTTTAGCTTGTCATTTATTTCTTCTAATTCATTCATATCTATTAGAGAACCTGGAAGAAGTTCACTGTCTCCATTATCTTCAATTCTTACTCTTTTAAGCATTTGTCTTGCTATTACTTCAATGTGTTTATCATTTATATCAACACCTTGGTTTCTATAAACTTTTTGTATTTCTTGAACTAGATATTCATGAACTCCATCTGGTCCTTTTATTGCTAATATTTCATTAGGATTTATTGAACCTTCTGTGATTGGATCACCAATTTCTACTTCATCACCATCTGATACACAAAGTTTAGATCCAAATGGTATTGAATATGTTTTACTATCATCTTTTGAAGTAACTGTTACTTGTTTTTTCTTCTTTTCTTCAGAAATTTTTACTTTTCCTGCTATTTCAGTGATTATAGCTAATCCCTTTGGTTTACGAGCTTCAAATAGCTCCTCAACTCTAGGAAGACCTTGTGTGATATCTGCAACACCTGCAACACCACCTGAGTGAATAGTTCTCATTGTAAGCTGTGTACCAGGCTCACCAATTGATTGTGCTGCTATTGTTCCTATTGATTCACCAATATTTACTCTTTCTCTTGTTGCCATACTCATACCATAACATTTTGCACATACTCCATGTTTTGTTTTGCAGTTTAATGGTGAACG
>CANQLO010000010.1 GCA_947624715.1 uncultured Clostridia bacterium | reverse complement strand
TCTAGATTTTCTTAAATATAAAGAATATTCACCGTTAGCAATGTCAATAATAGCATTATTGGAATATCCCATAATTAAATATTCCTATTTTTTAAGTAATTTATTACTAAGCTTACTAGCATTTCTTTTGTTTCTTTATCATCTTTGCTTATGTAGTCATTATGTATTCTTATTTTAGTTTTGTCATTTACATATTCTTTAACTACATTCATCTAAAACACCTCATATTTAATAAATATTAGTTAATCTCTAAAAAATACTAAAGAATATGAAAAAAAGAGAAGATTTTCGTTCTTCCCTTCCTATTCATATTAATATTTTACAATACTTATAGTTGTTTTTTCAATGCCTTAAGTAAGCATTTAATTAAAAACAACTATATTTTACTAATTATTTAATTAAAATATTATCTGTAGTTTTCTTTTCCAATGGTAATTTAACAATCATTGTTGTTCCATCATTTTCTTTACTTTTTACATCAATTTTACCATTTGATAATTCAACTATTCTTTTTACAATTGCAAGTCCAAGACCACTTCCTGATTTTGAATGAGATTTATCAATTTGATAAAATCTAGTAAAGATTTTTTCTTTTTCTTCTTCACTCATTCCTATTCCATTGTCTTTTACCTTGACTTCTATTACATTTTCTTTTTTATTTTCTTTTAATGTAATATTGATTTTTCCTTTTTGTTTAGAAAATTTTATCGCATTATCTATTAGATTAACCCAAATTTGGAAGATTAATTCTTCATCACCATAAAAATATTTTTCTTCCATACTTATATTAAATGTAATTTCCTTTTCTGTCCATTTTGGTTCTAATAAAGAAATGGCTTTTCTTATTTGTTCTGCAACATCAATTTCTTCTTTTTGTGTAATCTTATTTTGATTTTGCAATTTTGATAATTTTAACATATTTGTAGATATATTAAGTAGCCTATTTGTCTCCTCTTTGATAATTTCACCATATTCTATTCTTTCTTCTTTAGATAATGTGTCATCTTCTAGAAGTTCTGCAAATCCTTGTATTGAACTAATTGGCGTTTTTAGTTCATGTGAAACATTGTCAATAAATTCTTTTTGCAAACATTCTATGCTTCCTAAATCTTTTACCATCTCATTAAAATTATTTGTTAGTTCTGCTATTTCATCTTGTCTTTTTGTTTCTAACTTTACATCAAAATCACCAGAAGCAACTTTTTTTGTTGCTTCTGTTAATTTTTCAATTGGCTGTAACATTTTTTTACTTGCAATTTTGATAAAAACAAAACTAATTATAATTGAGTTGCAAAATAAAATAATAATACATCTTTGAATTATTTGCAAAACATCTTTAATTTCTTGACCATTTCCTATATTAATTTGTATTAATTTTTCAGTTGTATCACTATGAACAAATAGAAAAAATCCTACAATAGATAAGAAAAAAACAATAATAGCAGAAATAAACATATCTTTTGTCAAACTTCTTTGTATTGATTTTTTCTTTCCTAATACTTTTTCTAACATATCTACCCTCTTTTACATATAATACTTTTATATCCTACTCCACGTATTGTAGCAATTTCAAATTCGTCTACATCTTCCAATTTTTTTCTTATTCTTTTAATATGAACATCAACTGTTCTATAATCTGATTCGCTTTCTAATCCCCAAATTTCTTCAATTAATTCTTGCCTTGTAAAAATAGTACCAGGTGAACTTAATAATTTATATAGTAGTAGAAATTCTTTATTTGCTAAAGAATAAGTTTTATCTTTTTTAGTTGCACTCATTTGATTATAATCAAGTACAAAATCTCCTATTCTTATCTTTTTCTCATTAGCACTTTGACTTCTTCTTAATAACACTTGGACTCTTAAAAGTATTTCTTCCATATTAATAGGTTTTACCATATAATCATCTGCACCTAATAGAAATCCTTGCTTTTTATCTTGAATATCACTTTTAGCAGTAACTACTAGAATAGGTATCTTATAATTACTTGCTCTTAGTTCTTTTATTAATTCAAAACCGTCCATCTCAGGCATCATTAAATCACTTATAATCAAGTCAATATAATTTTTATCTAATACATCTAAAGCTTCATTGCCATTAACCGCTTCATAAGCATTATAATGACCTCTCTTTAAATAAGTTACTATTAGTTTTCTTAAATTTTTATCATCTTCTACTACTAAAACATTAAACACAATTATTACCTCTTTTTAATAATTATAATAATAAATATAGTTATTTGCAAGCAAGCCGCGTAGCGATCAAAGGCGAAGCCTGCGAATGGAGCCGCAACCTTTAGGTTGCGTCGCGACAACAAGGCGTGAGAAAATAACTATATTTATGTTTTTACATATTTTTAATCAGTATTAGTTATTTTTCTTATTTTCTTCATTATAAACTTCTTGTTTACTTTCATCTGATTTCTTTATACTATCCATTATCATTATAAATTTAACATCACCATTATCTTCATCATTTAACATTGTAAAGTTGTTATATTCTTTTGATAATTCTTGTAATTTTTCTAATCTTGTTGTGATGTTATTTAAGTCACCGTTTACTAGTCCACAAATTTTTTGAATTCCTTCTTCGTCAAATGCTATCATTCCTTCTGATAATGTATTTGCTCCTATTGTTAATTGTTCTGCTCCATTACTTAATTGTCCCAAAGCATTTTTTAATACACTAATTTGACCATCTACTTCTTCTAGTTTTGAGTTTATTGTAGTTTCATATTTTGCTAATTCTTTACTAAGTTCTGTTTCACTTAATTCTCCATTTAATTGTTTTTTAATTAAGTTTGTTGCAATTTCATTTGCTAATTTTTCGGTTAAGTCTTTTGCTAAATCTTGTGCTGTACTTTCTGCAACACTATCTATTGCTAAGTTTAATTCACTTTCTATTTTAGCACCATAAACTTGCATTATTTGTTGTTGTAAAACTTTATCATTTTTAAATGCAGTTTCTAATTCTTCTATTATTTCTTTTTTAATATTTTTCTTCATTGCTGCTAATGTTTCTTGGCTTACATTTTTTGTAATTTCAGTAACTATTCTATCTTTAAAATCTGAAATAGCTTTTGCAATTGCTTCATCTGTATTTAGGCTCTTAGCAATTTCATCAACTGCTCCTACAGCCATATCAGGTGCTTTGCTTGCAACTGTATCTAATGTTTTACTCATAACATTTTTTACTAAACCATTTATTGATTCTTTTGCTTGTGCTTCTGCTTGAGCCTCTGTTAATGTTGGATATTGTGCCATTATTCCTTTTTTCATGTTTTCTTGAAGAACAACTAAATTTGCTTTATCTGTTTCACTTAATAATTGTGTTGGATCAACATTTTTTAATGAACTTACACCTTGTTCTATTGTTGCTTTTGTTGTATCTTTTACAGTTGTTTTTACATCATTTATTATTGCTGTTTTTATTGCTGTTTCAAGTTGTTTTACATCTTCTTGTTGTAAAACATTTGATAAAGCAGTTTGTACATCATTTTCAATTTGTTGTAATAATTCTTCAGGAATTTCGATTGTATCATCACTATTTTTTATTTCTTCGATTTTTCCTTGTACAGCCACCCCCGTATATTTTAAAGCAGTATTTGTTGTTTTTTCTTCTATTTCTTCTTTATGTGCTTTGATTACATTTGATGCTTCTTCTACTGCTAATGCTTCTAATTCAGGTGCTAATTTTTTAACTTCTGCACTAACCATTGCTACTAATTTATTTTCAACTTCTTTTTTGTTTATTTGAACACGAGTATTTTCGTAAACATCAATTTTTCCATTTAATGTACTTGCAAATTGATTAATTCCGCTTCTTAATTCAACCATACCATCTCTAAGTTGGCTTGAACCATCAACTAACTGGGTAGATGCACTTTGTAATGTGTTTACTTGGCTATATATTTCATCTACTTTATCAAATATTTCTAAATCTTCTTCTTCTAATAATTTTGGTGTAACATAAGTTACTATATTGCCCAATTCAAAATCAGTAACGTCCATTGTTATCTCTACTGTGCTTGGAATCTCTAGTTTATTTTTTGAAATATTTAAACTCTCTTGCATTCCAGGCATACTCATTCCTATAACTACTGTTTTGTCCCCATTGTCAATTAATTTTCCGTTTTTTATTTCTATATTTTTGTGAGTGTCATTATCTAAAACTGTACCGCAGACTACTACAAATGGTGTATACATTTTTTCATATACTCCATTAACATTAACAACATGTTCATCTTTATTAATGTACTCTATTGTTATTTTAACTTTTCCGCTCTTTCCTACTAGTTCTTCTGCAGTAACTTCTTTTCCATCTAATTCATATTTTAAATTACATTCTATTGGTAGTTCTTTTTGTGATTCTCCTTGATAATATATATCATTTCCATTTGAACTCCAAGAAATCTCATTTCCATTTAGTGAAAATTCTTCATCTCCACTTACATTTTTTATATTTAATAAATCAGAAATATCATTTATTATATTTGCTTGTTCTTCATTTTTAATATGGTCACTAACAATTGTACTATATGTATTTCCATCTGAATTTATTTTTGAATAAACTGTTTCATCTTTAGTAAAGGCAAATACTGGTACAGAATATGAAACTAATGTACTTAGTATTGCAACAGAAGTTATTTTTGAAATTATATTTTTATTCATTTTTTTAAATCCTTTCTAAAATTTTCTTTAAAATATACTTTTTAATTTTTTACTTTCATACCTAGTGTTGTTTTGCAAATAAGTTTGTCAAAAATCATTAAGAATGATGGTAATATTGTTATAACACAAATCATACTAACAATTGCACCTCTTGACATTAGAGTACATAGAGAACCAATCATTTCAATTTGTGAATACATTCCTACTCCAAATGTTGCTCCAAAGAAACATAGTCCACTGACTACAATAGAACTTATTGATGTTCCTAGAGCCTCCGTAACAGATTTTTTCTTGTCTTTTCCGCTCTTTCTTAAAGTTATGTATTTATTAGTAATTAATATTGCATAATCAATTGTTGCTCCTAATTGAATTGTACCAATTACAATAGATGCAATAAATGGAAGTATTGTACCTGTGTAGAATGGTATTCCCATATTTATAAATATAGCAAATTCAATTGCTGCAATTAGTATAATTGGTAATGCTATTGATTTTAATACAAATACCATAATGATAACTATAATTGCTATTGAGACTGTATTTACGCTATTAAAGTCATGATTACTGATTTCTACTAAGTCTTTCATTAGAGGTCCTTCACCTGCTAAAATAGCTTTTTCATCATATTTCTTAATTATATCATTTATTTTTGTTACTTGGTCGTTTAGTTCATCTGTTGCCATTTCATAATTTGAGTTTATTATGATTATCTGATATTCATCGCTTTGGAACATATTTTTTATATCATCAGGTAATGCTTCTTTTGGAATTCCTAAGTCTGCTATTTTTGAATATCCTATAGTCCATTCAATACCGTCTAAACTTTCTATTTCATTTACCATATCATTTACTTTATAATCTGGAATATCTTTGTCAACTAATAATAATTCCATTGAAACCATATTATATTTTTCTTTTAATTCATTGTTAGCGCTAACACTCTCTAATGTTGCTGGTAGAGATTTATCTAGGTTATAATAAATATCCGTGTTTTTATATCCATAAAATGCTATTGGTAAAATTATAATAAATGCTATTGCGAATGCTTTATAATGTTTTATAACAAAATCTCTTATATGTGTAAATTTAGGGAATATTTCTTTATGTCTTGTTTTTTCAATTAATCCATTTAACTCTAATATCATTGCTGGAAGAACTGTTACTACGCAAATAACTCCCATTAATACACCTTTTGCCATTACTAATCCAATATCTTTTCCTAAAGTAAGGTTCATACTACATAATGCTAGGAATCCTGCTATTGTTGTTAATGAACTTCCTATTACAGATAATAATGTTTTTCCAATAGCGTTTGCCATTGCTTCATTGTTATCTTTTATTTTTGCTTTTTCTTGCATATAACTATGATATAAGAAAATAGCAAAATCCATTGTTACTCCTAGTTGTAATACTGCACTTATCGCTTTAGTTATGTATGAGATTTGACCTAAGAATATATTAGTTCCCATATTATATAAAATTGCAAGACCTATATTTAATAGTAGCAAAATTGGTACAATATATGAGTCTAGTGCTAACTCCAATATGATTAAGCATAATGCTACTGCTATTACAATATAAATAGCAATTTCTGAAGATGATAAGTCTCTTGTGTCTATTACTGTTGCTGTCATTCCACTTATTTTGCACTGCTCGTTTGTCATTTCTCTTAATTGTTCTACTGTTTCCATAGTAGTATCATCTGATATCTTATCTTTAAATGTAACTAACATAAGTGTTTCATTGTCTTTGTAGATTTTGTCTTTTATGTCATCAGGTATCATTTCTACAGGTATGGCAGTTCCTATAACATCAGCAATACTTGCTACTTTTTCTACATTGTCTAATTTTTTAAATTCGTCCTCCAATTTTAATATATCTTTTGTTTCCATATCTTCTACCATTACTACTGAAAAAGCACCCATATTAAAATCTTCTGATAATATGTTTTCTCCTTTTAATGTTTCTACATCGCTTGGAAGATAAACTAGTATATCATAATTGATTTTAGTTGCTTTCATTCCTATAAAAGCAGGAATTAATAGTAGTAAAGCAATTATTAAAATTAATCTTCTGTATTTGCAAATTGCTTTTCCAAACTTTTGCATAAAATAATGACTCCTTTCACTGTATTTTAATTCAACATTAATATTATAGCATTAAAAAATGAACTAATTATGAACAAATTATTCATAATTATGTGAACTTGTCGATTTTGTCCTATCTTAGGATAGTGTCAATAGTTGATATTTGACAACAATAAACAGATTAAATGATAACATTTTGGAGCTCATTCTTCAGTTCCAATATCATTTAAAACTGCTTTTGATCTAGTATCTGGCATTCCAAATCTTTGAGATAAATATCTAAGAGAAGCTGCAAGTTCTCCATCAGGACCACCATATTGTGAAATTATCCATTTAGCAAGTCTTGGGTCTTTCTCTTTTATATTTATAGGATATTGAAGCATTTTATTATAAGTCCACATATCTAATCATTTCCTCCTTCCCAAGGCCATGGATTAGCAATCCATCTCCAGCTATTGCATGGACAATACATAGTAAGAGGTCCATATTTTTTCTCATAGCTATCTACATAATCTTTTAATTCTCTAGTATATTTATTATGAAGTTCTAAAGCCTTTTCATCTTTCTTATGAGTATCTAAATATAAAGTTAAATCATTAACAGCAAAAGCATAACTCTGAATACAATTCATTAATTCGGCTTTCGATAAATTGTTATCTTGATTTATTACGCAATTATAAGGCATTTGGACATCTCCCTTCGTTCATAGTAGCATTTCTTAAATATTCAATCTCAGCCATTCCTTGACCTGGAGCATAAGGACTTACAAGTTCAGGATATAAACTACCCATTTTTAATGCAACTGTTGGTTTGAAAGTAGTGTCTATATATTGAATAGGAACATAGCTTTGACCATACATATAGTTTTCTGGAAATACTGATGGATCATTAAATCCACAAGCACATTCATCTTCCATATTATTGTTTTGATTATTTACTATAGTAATCACTTGATTTGAATTATTATTCATACAAGGACAAGTATTGTGATTTCTACATCTATACATTTTTTCCTCCTTTATACTTATATTTTATGTTAAGATATATAGAATGTTACTTTATGTTAAATAATAATGAAAAAAATTACACGCAAACAGGTGTTTACAAATAAAATAAAAAGTGTTATACTAAATACAAAGTAAGGCAAATTTTTTCTATACATTAGTTTATCATATTAAGCAAAATACTTTTATCTAAAACAAGAATGGAGGAAATAAAATGGAAGGCAAAACATTTTTCTGCATAGACTTAAAAACATTTTTTGCATCAGTAGAGTGCGTGGAAAGACATTTAGATCCTTTTGAAACAAATTTAGTAGTAGCAGACCCTGCCAGAGGAAACGGAGCTATATGTTTAGCAATATCTCCCAAAATGAAAATGCTTGGAATAAGAAATAGATGTAGAATATTTGAGATTCCCAAAAATGTTGAATATATAGTTGCTCTTCCAAGAATGCAAAAATATATAGAATATTCTTCTAAGATTTATGAAATATATTTAAAATATTTTTCAAAAGATGATATACATGTATATTCAATAGATGAAGTATTTATAGATGCGACTAGATATTTTTCATTATATAAATTATCTAAAATAGATTTAGCCAAAAAAGTAATAGCAGACATATATGATACTTATGGAATAACTGCAACCGCTGGGATTGGTACAAATATGTATTTGGCAAAAATAGCATTGGATATCACAGCAAAACATAGTCCCACAAATATTGGATATCTAGATGAGGAAAAATATAAAAAAGAATTAGGAAACCATACTCCTCTTACCGACTTTTGGCAAGTAGGAAAAGGAACATCTGAAACTCTAAGAAAAATGGGAATATATACAATGAATGATATAAGCAAAGCAGACCCAAGAAGGCTTTATAATAAATTTGGAATAAATGCAAAATATTTAATAGATCATTCAAAAGGAATTGAAAATTGTACAATAAAAGAGATAAAAGATTATAAGCCTAAGTCAAATTCAATATCAACAAGCCAAATATTATTTAAAGACTATAATTATGAAGATGCTAAAAAAGTAATGAAAGAAATGGTTGAAGTATTGAGCTTACAATTAGTAAAGAAAAATCTAAAAGCAGAAAGTATAAGTTTATATGTTGGTTATTCAAAAGATGTAATTGAAGCAAGTAAAATTAGTAAAAAGTTGCAAGTAGCAACAAATATATATAAAGATTTATCAAAAGAATATGAAAAAATATATGATAAAATAGTTAGCAGAATTGCTCCAATAAGAAGAATTGGAATATCTTTTGGTAGGCTATCTAGTGATGATTATGAACAACTTAGCTTGTTTGTTAATCAAGAGAAAAAAGATAAAGAAAAAAATATTGAGAGGACAATAAATAATATTAAAGAGAAGTTCGGAAAAAATTCAATTTTGAAAGGCTTGGATTTAGAAGAAAATGCAACTGCAATGATAAGAAATAAATTAATTGGTGGACATAATGCTAATTAACTTATATTGGTTACTTTATGCTAATGTAATACAGCTAAAGTAAGAAAATAAATAACGCTAACTAAAATAATGAAAGAAGGATGTTACTTATGGAAGATAATAGAGCAAAACAATTTTTACCTTTTGAAGCTTTAAATGGACTAAATAAGGCTTTAAGAGAAAAAGAGAAAATATTAGTAGAAAAGAAAGATTTATCAGAAGAAATTAAAGAAGAATTATCACGAAAAATAAACTCCCTTGAATTGGGAGATAAAATAAAAGTTGTCCATTATAAAAATAAACAATACAAAATAGATTATGGCACACTAAAGCAAGTTGATAGAATTCAAAGATTTATAGTAATAGATAATATAAGAATATCTGTAGAAAATATTTTTAGAATATATGATAATGCATAAATTTTATTTCTAAAATCTACACACTATATGATACACCATCACTTTAAACTTTCCCACTTGGAGACCTAAGGCCTCCATAGTGGGATTGTCTATTTTATTCTAGTACTCCCAATTGTGGTATTGTCCATACTCCATCTGATTCTTCTGTCAATTGGACATCAGATCCTAGAGAAACTACCGGACAAACGAACGCAAAGGCGCCGTCGAAGTAATAAGAGTACGAATAGAACAGGTCGTTGCAATAGAGGTAAGAGTAAGACACATAGCGAAGACCGAAGTAAGCACCGTCATCTGGATTCGAATTCGAACAACGAGACGCAAGCCAAAAAATACTATTTGTTTTAAATAACATATCATGTACCTTTGAATTCTTAAAATATGTACTTGGTACATTTGTAAGGACGTAGGCATTTTGTTTTACAGTTAACTTGTTTGCTTTTGTATAACCTTCATTTCCTTCTGACCTTGTTAACGGAATGCTTAAACTTCCTTTTCCATCATTACTTTGTTCTATTCCATTTTCTTTTACATTTTCAGTATTTATTCCTGAACCATTTTCATATTCATAAAGATTTGGATAATATGTATATCCGCTTTCTTCTTCATATGTATTCTTTTCGTTATATTTCTCTTTTTCATCTTCTTCATATTGTTTTATTGCATCTAAACCTTCTTGACTCATTGCATTTTCTATATCTTCTTTATTTATGTTTCTTACTTTTACATTCAATTTACTATTTCCATACTGTTTTGCACAAATATCATTTAAATAATATACTCCATTATTATATCCCATTGCTCCTCCAAAAGCTACTAATCCTGCTGGCATTTCTGAAAGTGATGGACCACTTGCTATTGTTGCTACTTTTTCATTAGAATTATTTAATGATATTCCAGCTCCTCCAAGCATTGCTTTTACCCCTTCAACTGCGATGCTTGTACTTACAATATCTACACTTCCATCTGAATTTATACTTAGTACTTTCCACTCTGCATTTTTATATTGTTTTACTGATTGATCTTGTGGACTTGTTAGTTTATATTCTCCATTTTCATTTGAATAACTACCAGCCCCACTTTTTACACCTTCTAATTCATAGTCTTCTGCTGAATCATACGTATATTTTATTATATCTCCTACCTCTAAACCTGTTCTATCTGCTGTTTTATTTTCTGGTTGCATCAGCTTATCTATTTCATCTGCCATTGATTTTAACGAATCTACTTCATTTTTAGCTGATTCTTTATGAGTATTCACAGACTTTTTTGCTACTTCAATTAATCCTCCATCTCCTAATACTAAACTTAATGTTACTCCTGCTAATATTAGAAGTATTATAATTGTCACTACTAGTGCTACTAGAGTTATTCCTTTTTCTTTTAAATCTTTCATTTTTTTCTCCTTTTGTTTTTTATTAAAAAATTTTTTCTTTTCGTTTTTACGTACAAAAAGCTATGTGCCTTAAAGATTTTTACGAACCTTTAAAACACATAGCTCTACTATGTTTATCTTTTTCTCTTTTTATTAAATTACATGTGCGTGTCAGACTGCCTAAACATGTTACACTTTTTATTTCTAAAGTGTAACTCTCTCTCTCTCTCTCTCTCTCTCTCTACAGCCTCAAGGCTTACAAGTTTTTTATTCATCTTCATATTCTTATTCTTTCTCCTATCTTGTAATTAGTTTACCACATACACTATTCATTTTTCAATCTTTTTTGGTAATTGTAATATTCTTGTAATATTTCAATTCTTAGTAATAAAATAGTATAAGTTTTATATCTTAATATTGTATAAAAAAATCGCCTTGAGCTTTTTAAATGCTTCATCTGACTCAATGCCTTCTCCATTTTCAATCTCTTGCTCTGATTTCTTTAATGCTTTAATTATTTCTTCTCTTAATATATTTTTATTATATTCTTCCATACTCATTACTATAAAATTATTTTTGTTGTTTTTACTTAATACAACTTCTCCATATCTATTTACTGCTGTTTCTATTTCTTTTAAATTTATTTGTTGCATATAAATACACCTCTCTTTTTCTATACTATTTATAGTATAGCATAAATTTCATTATTTTTGAATACTTTTCGTTATTTTTTTTAATTTATTATTTGTAAATAATTACATTATATACAATTTCTTTAGTTTATTTTTTTATAAAAATAAACAATACAAAATAGATTATGGCACACTAAATCAAGTTGATAGGATCAAAGATTTATAGTAATAGATAATATAAGAATATCTGTAGAAAATATTTTTAAAATATATGACATATAGGTCGCAATAAAAGATTTTACCATTTCAACAATTCTACTATTTCCCCTTCTACATATCTTTTTGCGGCTATTGTCAATCTTAAATATAATTCGTCTCCATTTAAATAAGCTTCTACAAAATTTTTTAATGTTACTTCTACATTTTCTTTATTATTATCTACACCAATGATACTTGTTTTCTTTTTTAAAAATAAATCTATACAGTTATTAATTTTAAATTCCATAAAGCCATTTATCTCATTATCTTGGCATTTTAAATCAGTTATTGATCCACTATATGGAATGATAAACGTTTTTTGAAATTCTCTAACTATGTAATCTTCTTTAACAGTAGTCGAAACTTGTCTTTCTCCTAGATAAACTAATTTTTTAAAATCTATTTCGATTCCAGTTTCTTCTTTTATTTCTCTTATTCCATCTTCTATTTTTTCACCTGATTGATAATGACCTCCTACTGAAATATCTATCTTATCCATATTGTGTACTTGATTATGTTTTGCATTTTTTATTTGGAAAATAATACTTTTATTTTCTTTATTAACTATAATTCCATTAAAAACCTCATGCCATAACCCCAATTTGTGTGCTAGATTTTTTTCACAAACTCCTAAAAATTTATGATTTTCATTATATATATTAATTAACTCCATTATTTCTCCTATCTATCTTTTTATTTAATCAATATTTTTTAGAATAATGGTGCAAGCAATCTTAAAATTGCCTGCCATAAACCTTTAAAGAAATTCACTTTAACATCCTCATCTTCTAATTTTTTACTATCTTTAAATGTATTTTCAAAATCTTTAACTATCTTTTTTATTTCATCTACATTTTCCATATAAATTCCATTTTCAAAATGTAAATATAGACTTCTATAGTCCATATTTATTGTTCCTACTACCGCTCTAATATCATCTGATAAAAATACTTTAGAGTGAACAAATCCTTTTGTATATTTATAAATTTTTACACCATTATCGTGTAATACTTTAAAAAATGAACAAGTTTGTGTATAAACTATTTTTTTATCTGGAATACCTGGCACAATAATTCTTACATCTACTCCCCTTTTAGCAGCCCTAGATAGAGCATTAACCATATCTTCATCAATTATTAAATATGGTGTCATTATGTATAAATAAGTTTTAGCACTATTTATCATATTTATATAAACATCTTCTCCAATTAAATCTTTGTGAAGAGGTGCAACTCCATAAGGAACAACATAACCATTATTTTTATTATTGCCACTAAATGTATATTTAAATTTTGTAATATCTTCATCTTCGTTTATGTTAGCATTCCATAGAGTTAAAAACATAACCGTTAAGTTCCAGATAACATCCCCTACTATTTTTATTCCATTATCTTTCCATACACCTAGTCTACTATTAACATTTATATATTCATCACTTAAATTAACTCCTCCAGAAAAGGCTACTTTTCCATCTATAATAGTCATTTTTCTATGATCTCTGTTATTCATAAATATTCCTTTAAAAGGACTTAATTTATTAAATGTAATACATTTTATTCCAAACTCTGCAAGCTGTTTTGTATAATTTGATGAAATCATTGCAAGGCTTCCCATATCATCATATAATATTCTGACATCTACTCCTTGGGCTGCCTTTTTCTTTAATATATCCAAGATTCCATTCCACATAGTACCTTTGTTTATAATGAAGTATTCCATAAATATAAACTTTTTAGCTTTTTTCAATTCTTGTAATAAATCAGGATAAAATTTCTCACCAAAATCATAATAGGTTATTTCATTATTTGTACTTACAAAGTAATTTGTTCTATTTATTATGTATTGGATATTGTCTAACTTTTTGTTTTGTATTTCTTCTTTTATTTTTTCATCTTGAATTAAATATTTACTATATTCTTTTTCATGTTTAAATATATTTTTTAATAATTTATTCTTAGAATAATTTTTTCCTAGTGTAATTAGTAATATTGTTCCGAATATTGGGAAAGTTAAAATTAGTATCATCCATGGTAAATCATTTGAAAGTCTTGTACTTTCTTTTAATATTCCAAGTACAATCAAAATACTTGCAACACTATAAAAAAATGTAATTATTCCAAGATATTTATAAAAAAATAGTCTTATCAAAATTGCAAATCCAAATTGTAGAAGAACTCCTATTATGACTATTGTCGCCCTTTTTATTGCATTTAACATCCATCTAACTCCTTTTTATATTTTTTACATATTAGTTCTTTTGCTTTTCTAACATCCATTTCATCAGTAATTTTTATTCCAAGCTCTTGTATTTCCTTAAACATTTTTTCTTTTGCCTCTTTTATTTCAACATCTGTCTTTCCTATATAATCATTACTATTCTCATATTCTAATAATAGTCCTAAATTTTCTACAAGTTGAAATGCAAATTCCATATTGTTTTTCTTCATGACAAATATTTGGTATTTTACTCTAATTAACTCTTTAAATTCTAAACATTCAAACAATTTTTGGGCTGTTTCTAAATCTTCACAGTCTATACTTACCTTTTGCTCAGATAACAAATTATTGTTTTTATCATATTTTTTATTTTTATATGTAATTTTTTTAATTTCTTTTCCATCTAGATTTAAATATCTAAGTAATACGGATTTTGATAAAATATTTTGAATATTGTTATTATTTAATTCATCTACTAATTGTGACATATACAAGTCATTAATTTGACCTTTTCTTATTAGTTTGAATTCTTTTTCTTCAAGCTTTTTCATAGCATTTTCTAAGCTTTCTTGTACCCTTATAGTTACTTCTAATTGTTCCATAATTTCTTTTTTCCTTTCTTTATCATTATACTAAACTCATGTAATGCTGTAAAGAATTAAAAAGATTTTATTTAGCACAAATTACATTTACTTTGCAGAATGGCATTTAACTTTTCACTTGATGTTAAAAATCTTCTATTAAATTGTTATTATGAAATAATTCAGATATTTTGTCAATATAAAAGATATCCAATTTGCTCATTGCTCTTGTGATTACAACATACAAAAGTTTTATATCTAAAGAGTTGTTTTTATACATTTTAGTATTTGCATTTGCAATTATTACACAGTCAAATTCAAGTCCTTTTGCTAAGTATGATGGTACTATTGAAATTCCTGCATTATATTCTGAGTCCTTTGCCTGAATTAACTTTACATCATCTCTTATTTTACTAATATATTTTTGTATTTCTTTACATTCTTCTATATCTTTTCCTATAATTGCTATTGATTTATATCCATTTTTCTTATGTTCTTCTATTCTTTCGTTAATGCTTTCTACTAAATCTTTTATATCATTTTTTTGTTTACAGTATATAGAATTTTTTCTATCTATTACTGGCTCTCCTAAAACAATATATTCTTTTTCATATTCTGGTAAATTGCTAATAACACTATTTGCAATGTCCATAATTTCTTTTGTTGTTCTATAAGTCTTTTTAAGAGTTGTATAAGTTACATCAATATTACTAAATTCCACATCAATAAAGCTTTTCCAATTTTCGATTCCTCTATATGAATGTACTCCTTGTGCTATATCTCCTAATATTGTCATAGAATTACTGTTTAAAATTGTTTTTAATATATCAAATTGAAACTCTCCATAATCTTGTGCTTCGTCTATTATAGTGTGCTTTACTTTACATTTATCACTTATACCTATTATTTTATATTGCATATACATTAAAGGTGCTAAATCTTCAAAAGTAGTTTCATTTTTTTGTAAATTTTCTAAGGTTGATTTTTTCATATATTCGGCTATGCTTTTTTCTTCGTCACTATTTTGGTCAACCAATTCTAAAAGATAATTTTCTAAAAAATCTTTATAATATTCTATACAATTTTTATCTTCTATCTTATTTATGTATTTCTTTATTATTTTCTTATAACCTTTTTCTAATAATTCAATTTCTTTTGAAAACTTATCATACATTTCAGCACGTTCTTTTCCTTGTAAATATTGTATAGCTTTACTCCTCTGCTGTTTAATATCCTCGATTATTTTTTCAGATTTATTTTTTAATTCAAATGTGAGATGCTTTTCAATCTCAAATATTCTTCTTTTAAAATTGTATATTTTATATGTGTTAATAAATAAATTGTTTATTTCTGCATAATTCAGTATTATATAATATAAATTTATATTTTCTAAAAAATATGAATTGCAACAACAAAACTATACAGATAACTTATGTGTGGTTATCTGTATCTTTTGTCATCAATTTTAAAATTTACCTATTTTTTTCATAGAAACGAGCTTAATCGTTGATATTGTCATTATTAATGTAGAAATAATTAATAAAGCAACAATTATCATAGTTTTCGAACCTGTTTGTGGTAGAATGCCTTGTGATATACCTCCATTTTTTGCTTTGTTAGTAAATAATACTTGTATATTACTATTCTCAATAATATTTCCTTTATCTTCTGTAGAAGTAATGTCAAAATCTTTATCTTCTTTTTCTTCTACCTCATAATTAATATTAGCTGGTAAACCTTTTGCTACTTTACTTTCTCCATGTTTTAATGTAATAGTTGCTATTCCATCTTTAAATGTCATGTCACCATATACTCCATTAATATTTTTATTACCTAAAGTTACTGTAAATGTAAATGATTTTTCTTTGTCTTTTTGGCTTCCTTCTACATTTTTTGATACAGTTAAATTTCCTACTTTAAAGTCGTTTTTTCCAATAGTAAGTGTTCCATTACACATTATTCCACCTGCACCGTAAATTCCTTTAGATGAGTTTCCAGTAATATATACAGTTGCATTTTCTTTAGCTACTTCTATTTCATCATTACTTAAATGTGATTTTAATGCTATTATTTCACTTCCATCATATTCATCTGTAGTTACAGGATTTCCTTCAAAATCAGTCCAATTATAAAATCCTCCACCTAAAGCAAATTTACTAACATAAAGTTTTGGAGAAGTTCTTTTGTCAATATTATGACTAAAATTATAATCTGTAACATATGAATGAGGTACAAGAACTAAATCAAATGCATCTTCATTGTCATTTCCGTAAATTGCTCCTCCATATATTTTTACATCTGCTGTTGGACATAATACTATTCCATTACCTGAATATCCTATTATTGTCTTATCTGGATAAACGTTAATTCCAGCACTTTGGTCATTCGTATTGTTTGTTATTATTGGGTTTGAAATATTTAGTGAGCATCCAGCATGTAAATATATACCTCCTCCAACAAATTCTGAACCTGATCCAATTGTTTCCATTGTTCCTAAAACTGCATTTGGATTATTTACAAAGTCAAAATTGAATTTTGTTACATCGCAGTTATTATTTGTAATATAACCAGCATTTATATTAGCAGATGCACCATTGCTTATTAAAATTCCTCCTCCATTAATACCAGCTATATTTCCATCAATTTTTCCTCCATTCATTGTAAGAGTTGTGTTTAGAAGTTCAATTCCTCCTCCATCTATTTCTGCCTTGTTACTAAGAATATTGAATCCTTCTAAAATAGTAACAGGTGATCCAACTGCCATAACTCCTCCACCTATTCCTCCAATATTCTCATTATAATCCGTAAGTTTATCATTAAGCTTTGCTTCATTAGTTGAGATTTCTCCTTTATTAAGGTTAAGATTACTTCCTTCTTCACAGTATAGTCCTGCACCTTTTAATGCTTTATTATTTGAAATTTTTCCACCTGTCACATTAATTGTACTATTCCATGAAAATATTCCTCCTCCATACATTACACATGTATTTCCTGAAATTTCAACATTTTCTGAAATATTTAAATTACTTTTCTCTTCAATATAAAATGCTCCTCCATGAGCTCCTTTCTTTTCTTCTTCACTTAATGCCCAATTAGCTGATTCAGCTGTTACTGAATTATTAGTAATTTTAGCATTTCCAGAAAGGTTTATGGTTGAATTGTTTGCTGAAATTGCTCCACCATGCATTGATGATATATTGTTTTTTATTTCTCCTCCACTCATATTAAAAGTGGAGTTAAGAAGATTAATTGCTCCATCACTATGGCTATTATTGTTTTGAACTATTCCTCCATTTTTTATATTAAGAGTTCCGCTTTCTACTTTTATTACAGGATAATAACTATTATTATCGCTGTTTCCATCAATAATAACATTTTCAAGTGTTAAGGAAAAGCCTTCTTTTACTATAAGACAATATCCTTCTGAACCAATGCTACGCATTAAAGTATTAACATTATCACCATTAGAGGTAATTGTAACGTTTTTAGTTATATTGTTATCTACTCCCATACTTACATTGTCATCAAGTAAAATTGTACCATTGTTTTCAACAACTTCCAATGCTTTAGCAATTGTTAAATATGGACTTTCTACTGTACCTTTTCCAGAATCACTACCACTTGCTGAGACATGTATCTCTGCATTTGGCTCAGCGGCAAATGACATATTGAAACTATTAATTATGCATAAAGTTACAACACACATACTTAATATTAACAATTTTCTTACAATACTTTTTTTCAATTTTCTTTTCTCCTTTGATTTATATTTAAGAAATTGTAAACTGCTAATATGTTTAGATATAATAATATCTTATATTTTAATTATTCCTCCTATTGTTTTATTTATAGGAAATTTGCTTAGAGGAACTATTTTATCTCCACCAGCAAGTACAACAATATCACCTTTTTCAAGGATTTCTTGCTGTTTTAATTTTTCAATTCCTTCTTCAATTGTTTTGTTTATTGTTTCTTTTGTTTCAATATATATTGGTGTTACGTTCCAAGCTATTGCTAACTGGTTGAAAGTTTTTCTATTATCTGTTATTGCTAATATTGGGCAACCTGCTCCAATACCTGCTAAGTTTCTTGCAGAGTCTCCTGTATTTGTATAACAAACTATTGCATCAGCGTTCATGTTTTTAGCAACTATACAAGTAGCATAAGCAACATTTTCTTCTAATGTATCTAATTCTAAGTTTTCATTTAAATCAAATCTTTTCCAATAACCAATATCAGGTTCTACTCTTTTTGCAATTTTATCCATTGTTTTTACACATTCAATTGGATATTCACCCATAGCACATTCACCTGAAAGCATTATTGCACTTGTTCTGTCATAAATAGCATTTGCTACATCACTTGCTTCTGCTCTTGTTGGTAAAGGTTGATGAGTCATTGATTCTAACATTTGTGTTGCTGTTATAACTGGTTTATTTTCTTTATTACATAACTTTACAAAACTTTTTTGTAGTATTGGAGGTTCCGTAAAATCTGTTTCTGTTGCTAAATCTCCACGTGCAATCATTTGAGCATCTGCATGCTCAACAATTTCTTCTCTGTTATCAAGTCCTTCTGTATTTTCTATCTTTGTTATAATTTGTATATCCTTTCCACCATTTGCGTTTAATACATTTCTAACTTCTGCAATATCTTCTTTATTTCTGGTAAATGACATTGCAACAAAATCATAATCATGCTCACAAGCTGTTTTTAAGTCATCTATATCTTTTTCTTTTAATGCTGGGAGTTTTATATTTGTTCCTGGGAAATTCATTGTTTTTCTATTTCCTAATTCATTTCCATGTACTACAGTACAAACTATGTCTTTTCCAACAATTTCATCAACTTTTAGTTCTATTGCGCCATCATCAATAAGAACTTTTGCTCCTATTTCTATATCTTTATATAATCCTTTATAAGAAACTGATACTTTATCCTTATCTCCTAATATGTCTTCATTAACTAATGTGAACTTTTGTCCATCTTCTAATGCAATCTTTTCTTTAACTCCAACTTCTAACTTTCCTGTTCTAACTTCTGGTCCTTGCATATCAAGAATTAATGCTATTGGAATGTTCATTTCTTTTCTTAATGCTAATATTTTTTCTGTTCTTTCTTTTTGTTCTTCCCAGCCACCGTGTGAATAATTTATTCTTGTAGCATTTAGTCCTACTTCAAATAATTCTTTTAACTTATCATCACTTGCTGGTCCTATTGTTCCGATAATTTTTGTTTTTCTAATATCACTTTTCATTTTGTCCTCCTTATTTTAAAAACAAAAGTTATTATATCATATATGTTATGCCAATTTCAACGTTTTTACTCGTCTTTTTTATAAATCTTTGTAGCTTAATTTTAATAAATATAGTTATTTTTGAAAATGCCGCGTAGCGACCAACCGTAGTGAAACGAAGGGCGAATGGAGCAACAACCTTTAGGTTCGTTGCGACAACAAGGCTTGAAAAAATAACTATATTTATTTAATTATCTATTAAATATTAAAATTTAGTCTTACTCATTTATCCACTTAATTAAATTTAAATTTGCGCTATCTAATAACATTTTGTTTTTAGGAATTACTCTAAAAGTATATCCGTAATCTCCGCCTGTTCTTAATTCTATATTTGCGACATACTTATATATATTATTTTCTTTATTCTTTTCAAGTTCCATATTTGTTATTTGTATATCATCAACTACACCCTGGGTTGTTATTTTTCCATAATAAACTTGAACTTCTATGTCATCTGTTTTTATTAAATCATTAGGAAGTTCTACAAAACATTCTACATTTATCCTGTTGCCTGCATCAATTGTAACATCATTATAATTTTTTTCACTTTGAGAAAGTTTTATATTTTTCCATTGTTTTGATATTACTTCTTTCCATTCCTCAAAACTTATGACATTTTCTAAATCTTGATAATATTCATTTCCTAAATTACAAACTGGTATATATAGTTTAGCCAAATAGTCTTGTAACATTCTTGCTGTACTAAATTTTCCTGCAATAGATGCAATACAGTTTTTCATCATATTGACCCATTCTTCTGAATATCCGTTTATACCTTTGTTATAGTACATTGGTATAATTTTATTTTCTAATACACTGTATAGACTTTGTGCATCAACTTCGTCTTGTTCTTCGTAATTTTGGTATTGTGCATTTGTTCCTATTGACCAACCATTTTTTTGATTATAGCCTTCTGCCCACCAACCATCTTGTACGCTAAAATTTATAACTCCATTTATAGCTGCTTTTTGTCCACTAGTTCCTGATGCTTCTAATGGTCTTCTTGGATTATTAAGCCATACATCAACACCTGATACTAGATATCTAGACATTCCAATATTGTAGTTTTCTAATATAAATATCTTGCCTTTAAATTGTGGTTTTAAAGATAATTCATGTATATAGCTTACTAGTTCTTGTCCTTCTTTGTCTTGTGGGTGTGCTTTTCCTGCAAATACTATTTGTATTGGAGTATTCTTTTCATTGAATATTTTTGTTATCCTCTCTAAATCTTTAAATATAAGTGTTGCTCTTTTATATGTAGCAAATCTTCTCGCAAATCCTATTGTTAAAACATTTGGATCTAGATTTCCTACTAAGTCATCTATATCTTCATATGAATAATTGTATCTTCTAAGCCTTGCTGTTGTAGAGTCTTTTACTAATTTTAAAAGCTTTTCTTTTCTTGATTGATGTACCTTCCAAAGTTCTTCATCTGGAATTTTATATATATCTTTCCATACATCATCTTCTTGAATATTATCCTGCCAATATGGTCTTAAATATTCATTATATAAATCTTTAACAGTTGGTGCAAGCCAAGTGCAAGTATGTACACCATTTGTTACATAGTCAATAGGAGTTTCATTAGCTGGTATTGATGGCCATACATCATTAAACAAATCTCTTGAAACTGCTCCGTGTAATTTGCTAACACCATTTTTCTTTCCTGCAATTTTTAGAGCCAATATTCCCATATTAAATGTTGACTTTTCAGTATCATTTGGTTTCATTCCAAGTTGCAAAAATTCTTCTTTTGATATTCCAAGTTTATTCCAATATTTGTCAAAATATTTTTCTACTAAACTTACTGGAAATATATCATTTCCAGCTGGAACTGGTGTATGTGTTGTAAATACAGTTTGAGCTGTAACCATATCTTTTGCTATCTTGAAAGACACTTCTTTTTCTTTAATTATATCCTTCATTAATTCTAAAGTTAGAAATGCTGAGTGTCCTTCATTCATATGATATACAGTAGGTTTTATTCCTAAAGTTTTAAGTAGGCTTACTCCACCTTGTCCTAAAACTATTTCCTGCTGTATTCTCATTTCTTGGTCTCCACCATATAAAGTAGTTGTAATATTTCTACATTCTTCTTCATTCTCTTCAATATCAGAATCTAGTAGATATAAATTTACTCTTCCAACATCTATTTTCCATACTTTTAAATTCAATTTTCTTAAAGGCATTTTTATTGTTATAATTAAATCATTGTCTTTTTTGTCTTTAACTGGTTTTATTGGTAAATAATTTACATCAACGTCTTTATATAAAGTCTTCTGACGACCTTGTCCATCTATTTCTTGTTGAAAATATCCATGTTTATATAACATTCCTATTCCTACAATAGGAACTCCCATATCACTTGCAGATTTTAGATAATCACCTGATAAAATTCCAAGTCCACCTGCGTATATTGCTACAGTTTCATCTAATCCATATTCTGCTGAGAAGTATGCTATTAAATCTTTTTTATTATTAGGATATTTTTTACTAAACCATGTTGATTTTGCATCCATATAATCCTCAAAATTTCTCACAACTTCATCATAATTTTTTAGAAATTCCTGATTTTTAGATGCTTCTTCTAATTTATCTTGTGATACTAACTTTAAAAATTTAATAGGATTTTTTTCACACTTTTCCCATAAATCAGTATCCATATTTTTAAATAATCTTAATAATTCTGTATTCCATGACCACCACATATTATATGACATATCATATAATTTTCCTATTCTTTTTGGTAGTTGTGGTTTTACTGTTATTTTATTAAATATGTAAGCCATATTTTCCTCCTTCGTATAGTTTTATTTCCTATGTTTTTTCATTTAATATTATCCCTTAACTAATCTTTTTTGTCAATGTTATTTATGAAAATTTCTTCATAAGTTATATTAGTTTTTTTCAGAAAAAGCTACTCAATAAAGAGTAGCTTTTGTAAGTTACTTACATACATCTTAAAGAATTTAGGATTGCTATTAAAGTCACACCAACATCTGCAAACACAGCCATCCACATATTAGATATTCCTAACATACTTAATAATAGAACTAGAATTTTTATAAATATCGCAAATATAATATTTTGTTTTGCTATTCTTATAGATTTTTTTGCAATCTTAATTGCTGTACTTATTTTAGAAACTTCATCTGTCATTATAACAATGTCAGCTGCTTCTATTGCAGCATCAGATCCTAGTCCTCCCATTGCTATTCCAACATCTGCTCTAGCTAGAACAGGACTGTCATTTATGCCATCTCCAACAAATGCAACCTTTCCATTGTTATCTTTAATTAATTTTTCTACCTCTTTTATTTTATCTGCTGGAAGTAAGTCTGAATGTACTTCTTTAATATTTAATTTTTTTGCTATCCTTAATGCTTCTTCTTTTTTATCTCCTGTAAGCATAACTATTTTTTCTATGCCAATTTTTCTTAAATTTTCTATTGCTTCTTGGCTGTCTTTTTTTATTTCATCTGAAATTATAATTTTACCAATGTACTTTCCTTCTAGTGCAGAATATAGAACTGTTCCTGTTTCTTTTTCTTGTTCAAATTCCACATTATTTTCTGATAGTAATTTCATATTTCCTAATAAAAAGTTTTTACCATCTATCTTGCATTTGATTCCTTTTCCTGATATTTCTTCTAAATCAGTAATTCTATTTTTTTCTATTTTTTTATCATATATCTTCTTTATTGAGACTGCTATTGGATGATTTGAATAATTCTCTGCTAATGCGACATATTCTATTAATTCTTGTTCTGTTACTTTATTAGCTGTTACCTTTTTAGCTGTTACATTTTTAGGTATAATCTTTTTTACTTCAAAACTTCCTTTAGTCAATGTTCCTGTTTTATCAAACACAACTGTTTTTACATGAGCTAATATATCCATATAACTGCTTCCTTTAATGAGTATGCCTTTCTTTGATGCCCCTCCAATACCTCCAAAAAAACTAAGTGGTACTGATATAACTAATGCACATGGACATGACACAACTAAAAATGTAAGTGCTCTATATAGCCATTCATAAATAGTCTCTGTTTTAGAAATTATACCAAACGCAAATATTGCAATTGCTAAACTTACAACAAGTGGAGTATATACTTTTGAAAACTTCGTAATAAACTTTTCTGCATTTGCTTTCTTTTCACTTGCATTTTCTACTAAATCAAGTATTTTAGATACAGTTGATTCTTTGTATTCTTTAGTAACTTTTATAGTTATAATTCCATTTAAGTTTATACAACCACTATAAATAAAATCATTTTTACTTACTTCTCTTGGTATGCTCTCTCCTGTTAGGCTTGATGTATCTATACTTGCATTTCCATCTATTACTATTCCATCTAATGGTATTTTTTCTCCTGGCTTTACTATTATTTCATCATTTATTTTAACTTCTTCTGGTTTCTTTTTTAAAGTGTTTCCATCTTTTAATTTAACATTTGCATAATCTGGTTTAATATTCATAAGCTCAGTGATTGAGTTCTTTGATTTTTTCTCTCCTAGCTCTTCAAATATTTCTCCTATACTGTAAAATATCATTACAGCAATAGCTTCTGGATATTGTTTAATAGCAAATGCTCCTATTGTTGCTATTGACATTAAGAAGTTTTCCTCAAACAACTTTCCTTTTAATATATTTTCTATAGCCTCTTTTATAACATCAAAGCCAATAACCAGATAACTTATTATATATAAAATAATATTTATCCATGTATTTTCCATTTTTAATAAACTTGCGAGAGCAAGAAATAACATACTAATTACTATTTTACTTATCTTCTTTAACATAACTTTCTATCATGTAATATATTACATGTTTCTCCTTTCTATTTACTTTTGTAGTTGATTCAATTTATTTATTCTTTTATTGTAACTTCTATTTGCTTATTCTAATTTGTCTATTCGTTTATTGCATCGCTTATTTTAATTTGTCTATTCGTTTATTGTATGAATTACGCCTTTTTCTAATATTTCTTTAACACAACTATCTGCTAGTGAATAATAAACAATCTTTCCATCTCTCCTTGATTTCACAAGATTGGTTTCTTTTAATGCACTTAATTGATGTGATATTGCAGATTTTGAAACTTTACATATTACCGCTAAATCACAAACACACATTTCCGTTATGTCCAATGCCCATAATATCTTTGCCTTTGTTGGGTCACTAAACATTTTATAAAAATTTGATAGGCTTTCTATTTTCTTATCAGCTGGCAGTTGTTTTTTTACTGTTTCTACAACTTCTTTGTGAATTACTGTATTTTCACACATTTCAATATTTCTTTCCATAGAATTATTCTCCTAATATTTTTTCATAAAATTTATAAGCTTTACATTTTTTGATACTTTACATTTTGTGATACTTTACTTTTTTGGTAATTCTTTATACTTATTCATATACTATTTATTTATTTTATGTAAATAGTTGAATATTTGTTCAACTGTTTATATTATAGTTGAATATCTACTCAACTGTCAATAACTTTTTTAAAATTATTTTTATTTTATATTAGTGAATTTATTAGAACGTATTTTACTTATATATTTCCTAAAAATTATTTACAACTTATTATAAGAAACTAAAAAACTCTACCACAAAAAGACCATGCATTTTAGCTTTCACTAAAATACATAGCCTTTGATTTAATATTTTTGAAATATTATATTAATAAGTGTCAATATTCTCCGTCCCTATTGACACCTATTGACATTCTCCGTCTCTGTTGACATTGACACTGTTGACATTGACATCATTGACACAAAAAGTCCGGCTTTAGTCGGACTTTTTTTATACAAAACCGGACTATCTTTTATAATCAATTATTTAAATTCCCATTATATTATATCCACTATCTGCATAAATTACCTGTCCTGTAATAGCACTAGACATATTGCTTAATAGAAAACTTGCTACATCTCCGACTTGCTCGATTGTAACATTTCTATGAAGTGGTGATTTTTCTTCAACAACTGTTAATATTGAACTAAAATCCTTAATTCCTTTTGCAGATAAAGTTTTTATTGGTCCACTAGATAGTGCATTTACTCTTATTCCATCTTTTCCTAGATTTTCTGCTAAATATCTAACACTTGCCTCTAATGCTGCTTTTGCTACACCCATTACATTATATCCTGGAAGCACTTTGCTAGATCCATGATATGTTAATGTTACTAAACTAGCATTTTCATTTAGCATATCTAATTCTTTAGCAATTCTCGATACTAATACAAATGAATATGCACTAACATCAACAGCATGAGCATATCCCTCTTTGCTTGTATATACAAAATCATTGTGTAAATCTTCTGTATTAGCGTGGGCAATCGCATGAACTATTCCATCTATTTTTCCATTTTCCTCTTTTATTTTTTCAAATAATTTTCTTACTACATTATCCTCTGAAGCAGCATCACATACATAAGCTTTAGAACCTTTGAAATCTTTTATAAGTTCCTCTATTTTATCTTTATTATCCTCTCCCATGTATGTAAATATAAGTTTAGCTCCATTTTCATAAGCAGATTTAGCAATTCCAAAAGCTATACTCCATTTATTTCTTAATCCCATTATTAAAATTTTTTTGTTTTTTAACATTTTAAATCTCTTTCCTTTCCTTTTTTACTTATACTCTTTAAACTCTCCTATTTTTCTAAACTTTTGATATCTTTGTTCTACTAATTCTTTTTTACTTAATGATTGCAATTCTTCTACATTTTTAAGTATCTCTTTTTTCATATTTGAAGCAGTCTTTTTATAATCTTCATTTTCTTTTATAATCTTATCAACTATATTAAAATTATACAAGTCTTTTGCTGTTAATTTCATTTTCTCTGCCGCTTCTTTTGCTCTACTACTATCCTTCCAAAGAATGCTTGCATATCCTTCTGGTGAAAGTATTGAATAAATTGCATTTTCAAGCATTAAAATTTTATTTCCAATACTTATTGCTAATGCTCCTCCACTTGAACCTTCTCCTATAACTACTGTGATAATTGGAACCTCTAATTTGGACATTTCAAACATTGATTTAGCAATAGCTTCTCCGCTGTCCTCTTTCCTCTGCTCCTATTCCCGGATATGCTCCTTTAGTGTCAACAAAAGTAATAATTGGTCTATTAAATTTTTCTGCTTGCTTCATAAGTCTAATTGCTTTTCTATAGCTTTCTGGGTTAGGCATACCAAAGTTTCTTTGTATATTTTCTTTAGTATTTCTACCTTTTTGCTGAGCAATGATTGTAAAATTTTGATTTTTTATTCTTGCTAGTCCACATACTGTTGATGGGTCATCTTTAAAAAATCTATCTCCATGAAGTTCGATAAATTCATCAAATATTTCATCAATATAATCAAGTGCAGTTTTCCTATTTGAACTTCTTGCAATTTCAACTATATCCCATGCTGAAACTTTTTTGGTTTCCATTACTTCTATCATTCCTTTCTTTAAAAATATTTAATTTTTATTACTTATCTTCAAATCATAAAAATTTAATTAAAAATATTATTTTAGCACTTAATTCTCGCTATAACCATTTAGTATTAACAATTTAGAGATTGTATCTTTCATTTTATCCCTTTCTACAATTTTATCTATAAAGCCATGTTCTAATAAAAATTCTGATGTTTGGAATCCTTCTGGAAGTTTTTCGCCAATTGTTTGCTCTATTACTCTTTGTCCCGCAAATCCGATCATAGCTCCTGGCTCTGCTAAAATTATATCTCCTAATGTGGCAAAACTTGCAGTAACTCCTCCATAAGTTGGATCTGTTAATACTGAAATATAAAGTTCTCCTGCTTTGTCAAGTTTAGATAAAGCTTCTGTTACTTTAGCCATCTGCATTAGAGAAATTATTCCTTCTTGCATTCTAGCTCCTCCAGAACAAGCAAATATTACAAGTGGTAGTTTATTTTCTATTGCTTTTTCTATTGAGTAAGTTATTTTTTCTCCAACAACACTACCCATACTTCCCATAAAAAAGTTACTATCCATTATACAAATCACTGTTTCAATTCCATTTATAAGACATGTTCCACATTTAACAGCTTCATCTAATTTAACTTTTTCTCTTAAATTATCTAACTTTGATTTATATTCCGGTAAGTCTAGCGGATTTACAGTATCAATATTTAGTTCAAATTCTTTAAAAGTATCTTTATCTGCAATCTGTTCTAATCTTCTTCTACATGATATTCTAAAATAATATCCACAAGATGGACAAATTCCATAATTTTCTTTTAAGATTTCCTTATATATAATTTCTTTACACTTCTCACATTTAACCCATTTTCCAACTGGTATATCAACTTTATTGTCTTTTTTTATAACTGAGTTATTTTCTCTTTTCTTTATTTTATCAACAATCATTTTTAACCTCTTTATTTTTATACTCTAGAAAAGTCATCTATCTACGATAATATACTCGCCATGTAGTATAAATCACAGTAGTTTTTTATCTTACTTTCTATTAAGCATTTTTTCAATAAATGATGTGTCATAATTTCCTCTTATAAAATCTAAATCTTTGATTATACTTAACAAAAAGTCTATATTAGTGTCAACTCCTTCAATTACCAACTCTTCTAATGCCCTTTTCATTTTTGCAATAGCCTCATTACGACTTACTCCATGTGCTATTATCTTAGCAATCATTGAATCATAGTTTGGAGGAATCACATATCCTTCGTAAATAGCTGTATCTACTCTAATGCCATTTCCTCCCGGAAGGTTAAGTCCTGTTATCTTTCCTGGAGATGGTCTAAAATGTTTACTTGGATTTTCTGCATTTATTCTACATTCTATTGAATGTCCTTTAAATTCAATTTCTTTTTGCTTATATCTTAGCTTTTCTCCTGCTGCTATTCTAATTTGTTCTTTTATTAAATCTATTCCTGTGTTTTCTTCTGTAATTGGGTGTTCTACTTGGATTCTTGTATTCATCTCCATGAAATAAAAGTTTTTACTTTCATCAACTAAAAATTCTATTGTGCCAGCATTTGTATAACTAGCCGCTTTTACAGCTTTTAAAGCTGATTCACCCAGTTTGTTTCTTAACTTATTTTCTATTACTGGTGATGGCGTTTCTTCTAAAACTTTCTGATGATTTCTTTGTATTGTACAATCTCTTTCTCCTAGATATACACTATTACCATATTCATCTGCTAAAATTTGAACTTCTATATGTCTAGGATTTTTTATAAATTTTTCTATATATATTTCATCATCGGAAAATGCGGCTTTTGCTTCCTGTCTAACTAACTTATAATTTTCTTCTAGTTCTTCTTTATTGTTAGCTACTCTAATGCCCTTGCCTCCGCCACCACTTGATGCTTTAAGCATTACTGGATATCCTATTTCTTCTGCTATTTTTACACAATCAGCTAAGCCTTTTACACTACCATCTGAACCTGGTATTACCGGAACTCCTGCTTTTTTCATTGTTTCTTTGGCATTTGCTTTATTTCCCATAGCTTCAATTACTTTATATGATGGGCCAATAAACTTTATATTTGACTCTTCACAAATTTTTGCAAAATTACTATTTTCTGATAAAAATCCAAAGCCTGGATGAATACTGTCTGCTCCTGTTATATTAGCTGCTTCAATTATATTTTTGATATTTAAGTAGCTTTTATTTGATGCAGCAGGACCTATACAAATGGCTTCATCTGCTAATCTTGTATGTAATGAGTCTTTATCAGCTTCTGAATAAACAGCAACTGTTTTTATATTCATTTCTTTGCATGCTCTAATTATTCTAACAGCAATTTCACCACGATTTGCTACTAAAATTTTATTCATCTTTTTATTCCTCTCCTAAATTTTCATAATTTTTTTGAACTACTTTAAATTATCTTAAAAGTTCGATTTGGTAAACTTTTTTGCATTATTTTTTATTTAATCTTTACGTTATTTTAAAAATTCTTTTTTAATTATACGATTGCAAAAGTAAGTTCACCTTTTGCTGCTATCTTTCCATCTACTGTTGCAATTGCTTCTCCTACTCCTATTGGTCCTTTTCTTTTTATAATCTTAACTTCTAGTTTTAGTCTATCTCCTGGAACAACCATTTTCTTAAATTTCATTTTATCTATTCCGCCAAATAAAGCATTTTTGCCCTTATTTTCTTCCATTGACAAAATTGCAACTGCACCAGCTTGTGCTAAGCTTTCTGTAATAAGTACCCCTGGCATTATTGGTTTTCCCGGAAAGTGACCTTGAAAATACCATTCATCTGCTTTTACATTTTTATAAGCAACTGCACTTTCTCCTGGAACATAACTTTCTACTTCATCTATCATCAAAAATGGTTCTCTTTGTGGAATTATATTTTTTATTTCTTCTTTATCTAACATATTCATTTCCTTCTTTACTTTTTTATTATTGATGCTACATTTTTTTGCTTAGTCTTGTTTAAATAATACCTAACCTTTGTGTCTTAAACTATTCTAAATAAAGGCTTACCATATTCAACTGGCTCTCCATCTTTTACATATATCTCTGCAATTTTACCAGTATATTCTGATTCTATTTCATTCATAAGTTTCATTGCTTCAATTATACAAAGTACATCTCCTTCTTTAACTTCTGTTCCAACTTCAACATAAGGATTACTACTTGGAGATGACTTAATATAAAAAGTTCCAACCATTGGAGATTTAACAATATTTCCTTCTTCTTTGTTTAAATCATTTTCTAAGTTTTGATTGTTATTATTTTCACTATAGCTAATTGCATTTGCATCATTATTATTTTCTCCACTATAGTTAGTTGTTTTTGCATCATTATTTTTAACATTAGTTACTTCCTTAATTATTGTGTTTTCTTTTTTCTCCATTTTAATTTTAATACCATCTGGAAACTCAATATCTATTGAACTTAGTTTTGAGTTTCCCATATCATCCATAAGTTGTTTTATTTTTTCATATTCCATTTTTTATTATTCCTTTCTTGAGGCGCAAGATTAAAATTAATCCTGTTTTCCTTTTTTAGCCTCATATATTTTTTATCTTGCTTTCATTCTAATCCTCATATTTTTTTAATATAATACTTGCATTATGTCCGCCAAATCCTAGTGAATTTGACATTACATATTTTAAGTCTTTCTTTATATTTTTATTAGGCACTACGTTTAAGTCACATTCTTCATCTTTTACCTTATAGTTGATTGTTGCTGGTACTAATGATTTTTCAATAGCTTTTGTGCAGGCAATTGCCTCAACTGCTCCTGCTGCTCCTAAAAGATGTCCTGTATTGCTTTTTGTCGAGCTTACTAATAATTTTTCTTTTAAAATATCTACATCTCCTTGTTTTTCTAATAATGCTTTGATTGCCTTTGTCTCTGTCGAATCATTTAAAGATGTTGATGTTCCGTGTGCATTTATATAATCAATATTATTAATATTTATATGAGCATCGTCTAAAGCTCTTTCCATTGCTCTTATAGCACCATCTCCAGATGGATCTGGTGAAGTTATATGATATGCATCAGATGTTGCACCATATCCTACAACTTCTGCATAAATTTTAGCACCTCTTTTTTTAGCATGTTCTAGTTCTTCTAAAACAAGAACCCCTGCACCTTCACCCATAACAAAACCACTTCTTTCTTTGTCAAAAGGAATTGATGCTCTATCTTTTTCTTCTGCACTTGATAGTGCTTTCATATTTTCAAAACCAGCTATTCCAACTTCACATATTGCTGCTTCACTTCCACCTGCTAAAATTACATCCTCATATCCATTTTTTATCGTTCTATATGCTTCACCTATTGAATGCGTTGAAGACGCACACGCTGATACTATTGAAATGGACTCCCCTTTTAGCTTTAATTCAATAGCAACATTTCCTGCAGGCATATTTGCAATAGCCATTGGTATAAACATTGGTGATACTCTTCTATTACCTTTTTCAAAGTTAACCTCACATTGATTTTGTATTGTAGTAAGTCCACCTATACCTGAACTTATAAATATACCCACTTTATTAAAGTCTGTGTTTTCTTCTGTTATTTTGCTATTTTCTAAAGCTTCTTTAGCAGCTACAATTGCGAATTTAGAAACTCTATCAAATCTTTTTATTTGTTTCGGATCAAAGTATTTTTCCTCTTCAAAGTTTTTAACTTCTGCGTCAAACTTAGTTTTGAAGTTAGTAGTATCAATAGCTTTAATTTCATCTACTCCACATTTATTTTCTTCAATACCTTTCCAAAATTCATCTACATTATTTCCAATTGGAGTAATTGCTCCAAGTCCTGTAATAACAACTCTTTTTTCCACTTTTAAAATTCTTCCTTTCTAATTATTTATTTCTATCATCAATTTGCTATTTATACTCTAGAAAATTCATCTATCTGCAATGATAGACTTTACATTTTTATTACATTAACATTCCTCCATCAATATTTATTACCTGTCCTGTAATATAGCTACTTTCATCAGATGCTAAAAATTTAACAACATTGGCAACATCTTCTGCTTTTCCTACTCTTTTTAATGGAATTGTATTTAATATATTTTCTTTTACACTATCGCTTAATAAATTTGTCATAGCTGTTTCAATGTAACCGAGGTGCTACTGCATTAACTAATATATTTCTGCTTGCAAGCTCTTTCGCTAGACTTTTAGTAAATCCTATTATTCCAGCTTTTGAAGCCGAATAATTGCTTTGTCCAGCATTTCCTGCTATACCTACTACTGAAGAAATATTTATTATCCTTCCGCTTCTTGCCTTCATCATGTATCCTGCAACATTTTTAGTCATGTTAAATGTTCCAACTAGATTTACATCTATTACACTTTCAAAATCTTCTTTTTTCATTCTTACAAGTAATGTATCCTTGGTAATACCAGCATTGTTTACCAACACATCAATTTGTCCAAATCTTTCTATTACTTGCTTTGTCATATTTTCACAATCTTCATAACTTGATACATCACCTTTAATAGGCAAGCATTTTACATTTAAACCTTCAATTTGTTTTTTTAAATCTTCTAATTCATCATTTTCTGTTCTGTAATTTAAGGCTATATCATAACCTTCTTTTGCAAGAGTTAGTGAAATTTGTTTTCCTATTCCTCTTGTAGCTCCTGTGATTAAAGCAACTTTACTCATTTTATTTTTTCCTTTCCATACTCAAAAATTTCCGATTTTTATAATTGTACTTTTTTATTGAACTTTTCAATTAGCTTTAGTTCTAACTTTTTTAGCGTTTTATTATTATCTTTTATGTATCAGTTTTTACTATTTATTCTTTTAATATCTAATACAGCTTCTTCAAAACTTTTCTTATCATTTATGTTATAAAGTTTTACATTTGAATCTGTTTTCTTAACAAAAGATGTTAATGTTTTGCCCGGTCCAATTTCTACGAATGTATCTACTCCATAATCCAACATTGTTTTTATACTTTCTGTAAATCTTACCGGACTTATAATGTGCTTTGACAAAATTTCTCTGATGTTATCATTATTTTTATATATTTGCCCATCTAAGTTTTTTATAACTGGTGTTTCAAAATTATTAAATTTTACATTTTCAAGTTCTTCTCTTAATTTTTCTGAAGCCTTAGATAACATCTTCGTGTGAAATGGACCAGATGTTTTTAGCGGAACTGCTTTTCTTGCTCCCATTTCTTTTGCCTTTGTCATTGCTTCTTCTACTGCTACTTTTTCACCGGATATTGCAATCTGTCCAATACAATTAAAATTAGCTAGTGTTACAAAACCAGAACTTATACTGTTGCAAATATTTCTTAAAGTTTCTTCATCTAAACCAATTATTGCAGACATAGCCCACTCTCCATCTGGTACTAAGTCTTGCATGTATTCTCCTCTTTTTTTAACTAATTTTATTCCATCTTCAAAATCCAAGCATCCACTATATATTAATGCAGAATATTCTCCTAAGCTTAATCCCATTGATATATCTGCTATTATATTTTCTTTTTTTAATAACTTTAAAATTGCCATACTCATTGTTAAAATACAAAGCTGAGTGTATTTAGTTTGACTAAGCATATCTTCTTTTTCAAAAGTTATTTTTGCTATATCAATTCCTGTTATTCTGTTTACTTCTTCATAAACCTTTTTATATTCTTCAAAACTTTCATATAAGTCTTTTCCCATTCCTACACTTTGGGAACCTTGACCTGGGAACAAAAATCCTATCTTCATTTTTAATACCTTACCTTCAATAAATATCTTTCAAATCTATTACAAAATTCCTTTATTACTCTTTGATTATCTACTTTAATTTCACATTCTTTATAAATAGATGTCGCTATCTCTTTAATGTCATCTTCAAATTTCTTTTTGCTTGTATTTATTCCAACACCAATTACTATCTCTTTTACATTTTCACCACTTAATTTTGTTTCTGTTAATATTCCACCAATCTTTTTATTATGTAAAATTAAATCATTTGGTTCTTTAATTTCTAATTTTATCTTGTAAAAATCATAAAATATTTGTACAAATGTTTTAGCTATTTCAGTTGTAATATTTTCTAATCTCTTAGCTTTGCAGTTTGGAAAAAATACAAATGAAAATGCAATGTTACCTTTTTGTGATGTATACCATGTTCTTCCATGTGTGCCTACTCCTGCGGTTTGTATATCTGCCATGATAATTGTTCCATTTTTTATATTATTTTTTTCTAATCTTCTCCAGACTTCCTTTTGGGTTGAATCTATTTCTTTATAATAATAGATTTCAGTTCCAATTATTTTGGTAACTAATCCTTCAATCTCGATTTTTTTCAATCTGTAAATCCTTTCTAAACTACTTTTTTCAGCATAACCTTTTTTGCAACTTGCTATTTTATGAATTTTTTTATTTTATTTTAAATCTTCATTTTAAGTATTATTTTACATCTTTTTCTAAAGAACTGTCTTAATTTCTTCTTGTCTTTTTATTTTTGATGTTGTTGTTTTTATTAAAGGTACTTCTGTTAATATTACTTTTCTTACTGCTTTATATGGTGGCATTTCCTTGTTTATTTCTTTTATTTTTTTATTTAAAGCATTGTATATTTCTTCATCTGTTTTTACTTTATATGCATCTTCCATTATCTTTCTATCAAATACTATTTTTACATTTATTCTTATATCTTCTTTGTCATTCTTATTTGCTTTTCCAAATATAAAAGATTCTTTTACACCTTCAATTCTGTTAATTAAACTTTCCATTTCTTCTGGAAAGATATTTTTTCCATTTTTTAAAACAATAACACTCTTTTTTCTTCCACAAATATATATATATCCATCTTTATCTATTTTTGCTAAGTCTCCTGTATAAAACCAGCCATCTACCAATGCCTCATCTGTTGCTTCTTTGTTTTCAAAATATTCAAGCATAATGTTTGGACCTTTTACAACAAGTTCACCTATACCTTCGCTATTTACATCTTCTATTTTTGCCTTTACATGTGGAAGAACTTTTCCTATTGAACCTACTCTAAAGTTTTCATTTGTTTCAACTCCTATAACAGGAGATGTTTCTGTAAGCCCATATCCTTGGCATAAATTTAATCCAAAATTTCTAAAACCTTGTTCTACATTTGGATCAAGTCCTGCCGCTCCACTTATAAGAAGTTTAATGTGTCCTCCAAACATCTGATGTATTTCTTTAAATACTTTTTTCTTTTCCTCCATTGATTTATCTTTATATTTTTCTACTAATTTATTTACTTCCTCAAGCTTTCCTTCTTTTTCTAACTTTTTAATAATTGTTTTATAGAAACTTTCATAAATAGCTGGAACAGATGACATAAATGTTATTTTGTATTCGTTTAAGTTTTCTGGAATGTGTCTTATACCATCGCAAAACGATGTTTGACTTCCACAATATAATGAAAATAAAAATCCTACCGTACATTCAAATACATGGTGAAGTGGCAAGAAAGATAATATCCTATCTTCTGAATTTATATCAAGAACAGATTTTATATCCATTAAATTTGAGCATAAGTTTTTGTGTGATAATGCTACTACTTTTGATTTTGATGTTGTTCCTGATGTAAATAACATTATGTTCATCTTAGTTGGACTTATTTTTGCATCTATGAATTTTCTATTTCCTAGTCTTATTAGTTTTTTTCCTGTTTCAATTAATTCAAGTTCTGAGTAAACGCCATCTTTGTGTTCTTTTAAATCCATTGATATAAGTCTTTTTAGCTTACCCGTTCCTCTTCTAATTATTCTACTTAGTTCATCTTTATAATTTTCTGAGTAAAATATTGCTTCAACTCCTGATCTTTCTATCAAGCTTTCTAATTCGTTTTCTGGTAGTGATTTGTCAAGTGGTACCACTATTCCAGTTCCACAAACTATTGCCAAATAAGCAACTTCCCATTCATATCTGTTTTCTCCAATTACTGCAATTCTTTTTCCTTTTAGTCCCATTTCAATCAAAGCAGTTCCTAAAGCATCTATCATTTCTCGAACTTGTTTATGTGTTATTGTTAAATATTTTTTATTTTCATCTTCTATATTTGATAATCTTATTTTATAAGCTGGTCTATCTCCATAGATTTCTCCAGTTTTCTTTAACATATCTTTTAAATCTCTAATTTGTAAATTTTCCATTTTTACCCTCTTTTGCATTTATTTTCAATTTGATATTTTATCACTTTTTTTCACTTTAGTAATTAGACTGGTAGGTCAGTACAAAAAAAATCATTATCTATACAACCAAGTATTGATTGTTAATTATGTACAAATTTAGTATTATTTTAATTTATGCATAATATACTGCTAATATGGAGGTTTTTAATTAAAAAAGTTTTTATAATTTAAGAAAGGAATGAATTTTTTATGTCTAAATTTAAGCTTTATGCTAAATCAATACTTTTTCCTGTTGTGTTAGGAGGGCTTGTTGGATTAATCATATCTGGTTCAATGGATTATGGTTCACTTAATAAGCCTCCGTTTTCTCCTCCCGCTATACTGTTTCCAATTGTTTGGACTATACTTTATATTTTAATGGGAGTATCATATGGAATACTGAAAGATAAGTCACTTGTAGACGAAAGCATTAATCAAATATACATTACTCAACTAATTGTAAATCTTTTGTGGCCTATATTTTTCTTTGTTTTTAAATGGAGATTATTTTCATTTTTTTGGATATTACTTTTAGTATTTTTAGTAGCTATTATGATTTACCGATTTTACAAAAAAGATAAAGTGGCTGGCTTACTTCAAGTACCATATCTACTTTGGACAATATTTGCAACATACCTAACTTTGGGTGTTTACTTATTAAATTAAATATATACGAAAAAATCAGGTTTTCATTTGAAAACTTGATTTTTCATAATATTAATTTATTTTTCAATAATTAGAGTTATTCATTGACATAAACTTTCTTCAAATTAGTTTTAATTTACTCTTTAAGTTCCTTGGCTAATTTTCCTATTGCTTTTGTTTCTATTCTTGACACATATGAACGTGATATTCCCATTGATTTAGCAATTTCATTTTGTGTTTTAGGTTCTTTACCATTTAAGCCAAATCTTAATTCAATAATAGTTCTTTCTCTTTCTTTTAATATACTTTTTATCTTTTCATATAATTTCTTTATTCTTAATTTTAATTCAATTTCTTCATCTATCGGTTTGTCTTCATTTTCCAAAACTTCTTTTAACGTAATGGTATTATCATCTTTATCTTTTCCTATTGGTTCTTCCAAATATACTTCTGAATTTAATTTTTTAGATGACCTAAGATACATAAGAATCTCATTGTCAATACATTTTGATATATATGTTGAAAGCTTAATATTTTTACTAGCATTAAAGCTATTAATACCTTTTATTAGTCCTATTGAACCTATTGAAATCAAATCATCTTGGTCAACATTAGAATTTGAATATTTTTTGCAAACATGTGCTACTAATCTTAGATTATGCTCTATTAAAATGTTCTTTGCTTCTTCATCACCTTCACTCATCATTTGTATATACTTTTTTTCTTCTTCCTGACTTAATGTCTCCGGAAAAAGATTATTATTAGTTATGTAACCAACCGTATACATTCCTGAACCCAAGAATGTTAAAAATCCAGATAAAGTAAGGCCTAACATAAAAGCACCTCCATTGCAACTTACATATTTATTATATGCAAAAGTTTAATGAAAGTGCCTGACCTCTTATTATTTCTTATATAATCAATTTAGAAAAATACATAGAGGTTTTATTTTTTTCTTCTTATCATCCATCCTGCTTCACATTTAATTGGTAAATGAATTTTTACAGATTGTCCTAATTTTCCTGGATTTACTGTTTCTATTTCTTCATCAGTTTCCGTGTCCCACATTTTATTTATTGTAAATTCTTCTACTGTTATTTTATTTGGAATTATTATCTCCATTTTATCTCCAACTGTAAGCTTGTTTCCAATTCTAACAATTGATTTATCCTCATTATATTCTACTACTTGCGCTCCATACTCATATTCTGGATTATATTGTTTTCCTTCAAATTCTTGATAGTCTTTGTTGTTTTTATCATTAAAGAAGAATTCTGTTAGTCCTCTTGTTTTGACTTTTTCTAATTCTTTTAGATATTTTGTATAATCATAATTTTCTTTATTGTTGCAATAATCATCTATTGCATTTCTATAAGCATTTACTACACTTGCTACATAATATTCTGACTTTAATCTTCCTTCAATTTTAAGACTTGTTACTCCCATTTCAACTATTTCTGGAATTCTTTTTATTAAACACAAGTCTTTAGAAGATAATATATATGTACCATTTGTATCTTCTTCAATAGGCATCATATTTCCTGGATTATTTTTTTCTTCTAAATATAAATTATATGCCCATCTACAGCTTTGTGCACAGTCTCCTAAATTAGCATTTCTATTAGCTAAAAAGTCACTTAAATAACATCTTCCAGAATAAGCCCAACATATTGCTCCATGTATAAACATCTCTGTTTCTAAGCCTTGTGGAATATTATCTATTAGATTTTTTATTTGTTCTTTATTCATTTCTCTTGATAAAATAATTCTAGATGCACCATTTTTGTACCAAAATTTAGCCGTATGTGCACTTAAAGTATTTGCTTGTGTACTAACATGTATTGGAATATCGGGTGCTAATTCTCTAATACAATCTATTACTCCACCATCAGATACTATAATTGCATCAACAGCAAGTTTGTTTAGCATTTTAACTTGTCTTTCTATTTCTTCATATTTTTCATCTGGAGCATAAATATTTATTGTAGCATATACCTTTTTTCCAATATTATGGGCATATTCAATTGTTTTAGATAGATCATCATTATCAACTTCGGCTCTACTTCTTAAAGAAAGCTCACCTGTTCCACAATATATTGCATCTGCTCCATATAAAAAAGCAGCTTTTGCTTTTTCGTATGACCCAGCAGGCGCTAAAAGTTCTGGCTTATTCATATTTCCTCCTTATTTTTTATATTTATTTTTAAAGTTAACTAAAACAAGTAGGAAGGTTTCCTACTTGCTTAATTTTATCATTTATATTATTTATTGTCAACATAATATTGTAGTTATATTTTCCATTTATAAATACTATTCACTAGAATATATTTTTTATATTAACTGCTTGCTTTTCCTCTAAGTGATCTATTACAGATATACATTTTTCAATTTCAGGTACACTTTCTCTTTCATCATCTGCTTCTAAGTATCCTTTAATTGTTTTCAGATGTGTATTTATTTTTTCTAGTTCATTATGTTCTAAATATAATGACAAAATTTTATCTTCTCCTAACCAATAATTATATACATCATCTACGTCTTTAGTTAGCTCATCACTTTCCTTTTCTGATAATATACCTTGTTTAAGGCTATCTAGTTTTTCATCCATGATACTCATTACCTTTTTAGTATTTTCCTGAGTTAAAATTCCTGCAATAATTATAATAATAATTATTATTATCGTTATAATAAGTTCTTTTTTCATATTTATATTTTATGTCAACACTTGAGTGCTAACTTTTCTCCCTTCATTAAATATAAAATTTTAAATTTAATTGTATTTATCTTTTTCTTGACAGAAGAAGTTTCCTTTTCCATCAATTGTAGCAATTAAGCAATGTTCCGGTGTTGTATTAAATTTATCAATCTGCTTTTTTAACCACTTATAATCCTTGCCTAGTTTTTGCAAATTATCATACATGATTTTTCCATCAATCACTAGTTCATAAGGAATTCCTTCATAATCTGGCTCAATTCCTAAATCTTCTGGAATTACTGTTCTTTTTGCTGGCTTTTGTATTACTGATATATTTCCGTTTGTTTCTAAAATAGCATATTCTACATCTCCTAAATTAAATATATTGCTATTTCTTAATCTTTCTTGTAATTCATTTAATGTAAATCTTTCTTTAACCAAAGCATTTTCATCAATTCTTCCTCTATAAATCAGTATTCTAGGTTTTCCGCAAGTTACACTTCTAAATTTAATAGATTTTAAATTCAAGAAAGATATTATCATATGCATAGCAAGAAGTCCCAAAATTGGTACTATTCCATTAAATATTGGTATACCTAAATCTGACATTGGTACTGATGCTAAGTCTGCTATCATAATTGAAATAACAAGTTCAAAAGGTTGTAGTTGTCCTATTTCCCTTTTTCCCATCATTCTCATTACTAATAATACAATAATATATAAAATTATTGATCTTACAAAAGTTATTAACATAAATTATTTGTTCTCCCTTTACAAAATATAAAATTATAATTTATTGTTTCCAATGTATTATTTTCTATACTAAAAAACTATCTGATAAATATTATAAGTATATATTTATAATTTTTGGAAATAATTTAATTAAATTACAATATAACTTTTTAAAGAGAAAGGAACAAATTTCTTATGAAAATTAATAGATCAATTCAATTTATAGGTAGACTTATTGCAAGCATTCTTGTTTTAGGAATTACAGCATTTTTTACTCCCGGTTTTACTACTTCTAGTATTGGTATATTAGCTTTAGCAATTATAATCTTAACAGTAATTGATTTTCTAATTGATAATTTTACTAAAATTTATTATCACCCTTTTATTAAATTTATAATTGGATTTGTTTTAGCTGGAGTTGCTTTATTTCTAGTTCAATACTTTGTTATTGGTTATATGTTATCATTTTTATCACTTTTCCTTGGTGCTCTTGTTTATGGTTTAGTTGACTATATGCTTCCTAGTAAAGAGCATGAAACAAGATATGAAGCAAATAATGTTACAATTTAAAGAAACAGAAAATAAATAATATATAATTTAAAATCTCAAGCAAATTCCTACATGATAGGTATTGCTTGAGATTTAACTTTTTATGTCAAACAGTTTCCGTTTTCTTTGACAATGTCAAAAACCTCCGTCCCCTTTGACAAAAACCTCCGTCCCCTTTGACACGTCCCTATTGACACTTTTCTACAATTTCTGTTTTTGTTTTGTAAATACTATTTTCTGGAACTACACCTCTTACTGATGATAGTGGGTAAATGTTAGTATTTCTTCCAACTATAGTTCCTGGATTTAATACAGAACCACATCCGACTTCAACATTATCTCCAAGCATCGCTCCTACTTTCTTAATTCCTGTTTCAATTTGCTCTTTTGCTCCTTTAATGACTACTAACTTTTTATCTGATTTTACGTTAGATGTAATTGAACCTGCTCCCATGTGTGACTTATATCCTAATATAGAGTCTCCTACATAATTATAATGTGGAACTTGAACATTATTAAATAATATTACATTTTTTAATTCTGTTGAGTTTCCAACAACTGCATTTTCTCCTACTATTGCTTTTCCTCTTATAAATGCACAATGTCTTACTTCTGCATTCTTACATATTATTGCTGGACCTTTTATATATGCACTTTCATAAACATTGGCTGTTTTATGTATCCATACATTTTCACCAATTTGGTTGTATTCCTCTTTTGGAAGTGTCTTTCCAAGTTCTATTATGTATTCTTCAATATGTGCTAGTACCTCCCAAGGATACGTATACTTACTCATTAAATCCTTTGCTATTGTTTCATCTAAATTATATAAATTAACAATTTTACATTCTTCCATACTTCTACTCTCTTTCTGAGAACTAAACTAAAATATTTCTATAATATTTTAATTATTCTCTATTTTTAAAATATTTAAATTATAGTTTCCAATACTCATTGTAAAGTTTTATTGCTGTTTCTGGACTATCAACACCTTCTTTATTTTTGATTGGTGCAAAGTCTTCTTCTCTTCTTCCTCTTAAAATAGATATATTGTCAAAATAGTTAAATCCGTCAAATATAAATGCTTCATATTTATAGCTATTAGGTTCGGTTGCTTCTATTAGATTTCCATTTTCATCAATATAGTTTGCTTTTTTATGAGCACTATGATATGGAAGATTTTGCTCAGCTATTTTTTCCAATGCTCTCAAACTATATAGATTACACATTATATGAGATTCTCCAAATAGAAGTTCTCCATCTTCATCAGTTTCTTCTGCCATTTCTTCTGGAAGTTCTGTATATTCTATAACAGCAGGTTTACTGTCTTTTTTACAAAATACCCCTACTCTTTCATGTGGATTAGCCTTTACTACTGATTTAGAACCTATTTCATTACCTTCATCTATCGTTAATCCTAAAAGTATTGGATCACACATATTAAGAAGTGCATTGTCAACTGCTCCAATAAATATCCACTCTACACCTCTTTTTTTCATATCATCTAAAATGCCTTCTTTTTTCATTGATTTATATATGCTTCCATTACCATCTGATGCAAGTTTTATATCATAGTTTTCATCTAGTAATAATTTACCTTCTTCGCTTAATAAAGGTAAATTTCCTTGATTGAAAAATCTTATATTTTCTTTTGGATATCCAAAATAGTTATGTTCTTCAAAGAATTCTACAGTCTTTTCATTATTTTCTGTACTTGTCATAATGTACCATGGAAGTACTACTCCATATTTTTCATTTTCTCTTTGTAGATTTTCTGCTATTATTTGAAATAAATATTTTTCTTCTGGCTTTACATTTAGCATAAATGTTCCCTTTGGTCCTTTGTGACCTAGTCTTGTTCCCTGTCCTCCAGCCATTGTTACTACTGCATATTTTCCATTTTTCATAACATCAGTTCCTAATTGTTCTAAATGTTTGTATTTACTTTTCTCTAGCTTATACTTATCTACAAATGGAACATGTTCTATTATAATACCTTTTATTGCCTTGTTAATCTCCATGCTACTTGTTTTATATAATTCATTTATTTGTTCAAAATCAATTTTCTCTATTTCTTTAATTAATTTTTCTTTTTTCTCATAATCTAATTTGTCTACAACTTTTAGTAATTGTTCTTGGTTATTTTCTTTTAAAACCTCTCTATAATCTTTCATAAAATTTCATTCCTTTCTTATTTTGCTAAAAGACATCCATAGTAATAAAAGATAATTCTTTCAAACTAGTAATTCTCTATTGTTACTTTTATATAACAATCTTCTGTATTCTATCATATTTGTTTATTTTATGCAACAATACTTGTAAACAATTATTTTTATATAAATTTGTCATAAGTTTCATTTAATCTAATATACTTTAATAAAGTTTTGTACAAACGTCTCAAAGGAGGATTAAAAAATGGAGGACAATTTAAAACTATATCAGGATATAGCAACTCGTACTGATGGTGATATTTATGTTGGAGTAGTTGGTCCTGTAAGGACTGGTAAGTCAACTTTTATTAAAAATTTTATGGACTTACTTGTTATTCCTAAT
>CANQLO010000009.1 GCA_947624715.1 uncultured Clostridia bacterium | reverse complement strand
AGAACAAAGAGACCACCAGAAGTATATAAAGGAAAAGGAATTAAATATGCTGATGAGCATATTAGACGTAAAGAGGGTAAGACAGGTAAGAAGTAAGGAACTATAAAGAAAGGAGTTTGAAATGATTTCTAAAACAGATAGAAAATTTGAAAGAGATAGACGTCATAAGAGAGTACGTAGAAAAGTTAGCGGAACAGCTGAATGTCCAAGATTATGTATGTTTAGAAGTAATCAAGGAATCTATGCTCAAATCATTGATGATGTAGCTGGAAAAACTTTAGTATCAGCTTCAACATTAGATAAAGAAGTAAAAACAAAGCATGGAAATTGTGAAGCTGCTAAAGAAGTTGGAAAACTTATAGCTTCAAGAGCTAAGGAAAAGAAGATAAGTGATGTTGTATTCGATAGAAGCGGATATTTATATCATGGAGTTGTAAAATCATTAGCAGAATCAGCAAGAGAAGGCGGACTAAATTTTTAAGAGAAGGAGGAAAAACAAGTGCAAGGAAGAGAAGAAAGACAAGAGAACGAAACTGAATTAAATGAAAAAGTAGTTGCTATTAATAGAGTAGCAAAAGTTGTAAAAGGTGGTAGAACTTTCAGATTTAGCGCAGTTGTTGTTGTTGGAGATGGCGAAGGACATGTTGGTGTTGGAAACGGGAAGTCATCAGAAGTTCCAGATGCTATTAAAAAAGCAATTGAAGATGCTAAAAAGAATTTAGTAGAAGTTCCAATAGTAGGAACAACAGTACCACATGAATACATTGGAAAATTCGGAAGCGCAAGCGTAGTAATAAAACCTGCTGCAGAAGGTACAGGACTTATTACTGGTGGAAGTGTAAGATCTATATTAGAACTTGCTGGTTATAGAGATGTAAAGACTAAGGTTCTAGGATCTAACAATCCAAGAAACGTTGTTTATGCTACATTAAATGGTTTAAGAAATATGGAAACTATTGAACAAGTAGCTAAAAAGAGAGGAAAAAAAGTAGAAGATATTAGATAGGAGGTGTAATCCATATGAAATTAGATGAATTAAAGTCAGCACAAAAAGTTGCTAGTAGAAAAAGACTTGGACGTGGAGTTGGCTCAGGACTTGGAAAAACATCTGGAAAAGGACATAAAGGACAAAAAGCAAGAACTGGTGGCGGAGTTAGACGTGGATTTGAAGGTGGTCAAACACCATTATATAGAAGATTACCAAAAAGAGGATTTAACAATAAATTTGCAAGAAATTATACAGAAATAACTTTAACAATGCTTAACAAAGCAACAACTGATGTTGTAGATGCACAAAGCCTAATAAAAGATAGAATAATTAGCAAAGAAAATGATGGAATAGTAGTAATTGCAACTGGTAAACTAGAAAAGAAGCTAACTGTCAAAGCAAAGAGATTCACTGCAAAAGCTAAGGAACAAATAGAGTCTTTAGGCGGAAAAGCAGAGGTGATTTAAGTTGTTTAATACTATAAAAAACGCTTTAAAAACACCTGAGATAAGAAAAAAGATATTATATACTCTATTGTTATTAGTAGTATTTAGATTAGGATGTTATATTACTATACCAATGGTAGATATAGTAACATTACAATCAACAATGAATAGTTATGCAAATAGTGTAACTGGAATGATTAATATGATATCAGGAGGAGCTTTCTCTAGATTATCAATATTTGCTATGTCAATTACTCCATACATTACAGCTTCAATTGTTATTCAACTTTTAGGAATGGTTATACCAGCCCTAGAAAGATTAACAAAAGAAGGTGGAGAAGAAGGAAGAAAGAAAATTGATAGATATACTAAATTAGTATCTCTATTACTAGCCTTAGTTGAAGGATTAGGAATATATTTCTCATATAAAAATTCTGGAATATTTATAGAAAATGGTGCACTTACAGGATTTGTTGTAGTACTTTCATTAGTAGCTGGAACATCTTTACTTATGTGGTTAGGAGATAAGATATCTAGCAAAGGTATTGGTAACGGTATATCAATGTTAATATTTGCAGGTATAGTATCAAGCTTACCACAAGCAGTTACAAGTATTGTTGGATTAGCATTTCCAGACGGAGTATTTAACACAATTGGATTAATTAAAGCAATTTTAACAACATTAGGTGTATTACTTCTAGTAGTTGGAGTAGTATTTGTACAACAAGCAGAAAGAAGAATACCAGTACAATACTCAAAAAGAGTTGTTGGTAGAAGAATGGTAGGAGCACAAAATACTCATATACCAATTAAACCAGCAATGGCAAGTGTACTTCCAATAATCTTTGCATCTGCATTTATGACATTTCCAGCTATGATAATACAATTATTTGTAAATGATATTGAAACAAAAACTGGATTTTTAAGAGTTTTATATAATTTATCAATTGCTACATCATCATCACAAGTTGGATGGCAATATACAATAATTAATGCAATTATATATTTACTACTAATAGTTGGCTTTACATATTTTTATACTTACGCAACATTTAATCCAGCAGAAGTAGCAAATAATATAAAACAAAATGGAGGATTTATTCCAGGAATTAGAGCAGGAAAACCTACAGCTGATTACTTATCATCAGTACTTTCAAAGATATTATTATTTGGAGGACTATTCTTATCAGCTATAGCCATACTTCCAATGCTTGCAAGATTTATAGGATTAAATACTGCATTTGGTGGAACATCAATATTAATTGTAGTTGGTGTTGCAATAGAATTAGGAGATCAATTACAATCACAACTTGTAATGAGACATTATAAAGGATTCTTAGATAAATAATAAACTATATAAAGCCTAATGAAAGAAAGTTTGAATATTTTACGAATAGTTAAAAATATTGTAAATTCGGCAGTGCCGCGTAGCGACCAACCGGAGTGAAACGAAGGGCGAATGGAGCAGCAACCTTTAGGTTGCGTCGCGACAACAAGGCACAGAGAATTACAATATTTTTAATTTTCAAATAGTCAAATTCATACATAGGCTTTAATGTATTGTTATGTTAGGAGAAAAAATTATGTATATAATAATGTTAGGAGCACCTGGAAGTGGAAAAGGTACAATAGGAAAAGAAATCTGTGATAAATTTAATTTAATTCCATTCTCTACAGGAAATATGTTTAGAGATGAAATTAAAAGGGGAACAGAACTTGGAAAAAAAGCAAATGAGTATTTGTCTAATGGAAATTTAGTTCCTGATGAAATTACTATTGCTATGGTTCAAGAAAGCTTATCTAATCTAGATAATGTTTTATTAGATGGTTTTCCAAGAACTATAAATCAAGCCGAGAAATTAAAAGATATTTTAAGCAGAAATGATAAAAATATTACAGCAGTAATAAATTTAAAAGTTCCAGATGAAGATATAATAAAAAGAACTGCAAGTAGAGTAATATGCACAAATAAAAATTGTGGAGCATCATTTAACACTATATTTATGCCTCCTAAAAAGGAAGGTATATGTGATATATGTGGTTCACCACTTACTGTAAGAGATGATGATAAACCAGAAAAAATTAAAAATAGATTAGAAATTTACTATAATAGTACAGAACCACTAATTTCATATTATGAAAAAGAAGGATTATTAGAGCAGATAGATATTGATATTTATTCTCCAACAACAAAGGAAGATACAACTAATAAAGCAATAGAAGCAATAGAAAAAAGATTATAATAGATAGCTATAAAAAAATAAACAGAGCAATAAAAAGATTATAAAGAAGGAAATAAAATGGTTACAATTAAATCTAAATCTGAAATAGAAAAAATGCGAGAGGCATCAAAGATTGCTAATCTAGCACAAAAAGCAGTAGAAAAAGCAATAAGACCAGGAATTTCAACATTAGAATTAGATAGAATTGCAGAAGAAACTATGAGAAAAAATGGAGCTATACCAGCTGAGAAAGGTTATCCTAGTGGAATAAGAGGAGTTCCAGATTTCCCAGGCTCTATTTGTGCATCAATAAATGATAATATAATTCATGGTATACCATCTGAGAAAACTATATTGCATGAAGGAGATATAATAAGTATTGACTTAGTTGCATATAAAGATGGTTTTAATGGAGACTGCGCTAGAACATATGCGGTTGGAAAAATAAGTGATGAAGCAAAAAAATTAATAGATATCACAAAACAAGCATTTTTTGAAGGAATTAAATATGCAAAAAAAGGCTTTAGATTAGGAGATGTAAGTCATGCAATAGGGGAGTTTGTTAATAAAAATGGCTTCTCTGTAATAAAAGAATTTGAAGGTCACGGAATAGGAAGCGAAATGCATGAAGATCCCGGAATACCAAACTTCGGAAAAGCTGGTAGAGGTATAAGACTAGAACCAGGTATGACTTTGGCAATAGAACCAATGGTAACAGCAGGATTACCAGATATTTGTCAAGATGAAGATGGTTGGTCAATTTGGACTTATGACGGAAGTCTTTCTGCACACTATGAAAATACTATTTTAATTACAGAAAAAGAGCCAGAAATATTGACATTAGCTTAAAAATATAATATAATAATTATTGTGTTAAATTCTACAATTATGTAAAAAAATAAATAGGGGAGTTTAAAATATATGTCTAAAGAAGATGTAATTGAAGTTGAAGGTACAGTTTCAGAAGCTTTACCTAATACATTATTTAAAGTAAAATTAGAAAATGGACATGAAATTTTAGCGCATATCTCAGGAAAATTAAGAATGAATTATATTAAAATCTTACCAGGAGATAAAGTTAAAATCGAACTTTCTCCATATGACCTAACAAAAGGCAGAATAACATGGAGAGCAAAATAAAAAAAAAATTAAATTTAAACAAATACAAGATGATATTTTAATAAAGTAAAATTAAAAGTTATAAATAAAATCTAATGTTGAAGTGTGAAGTGAGATGTAATATTTATTACATTTGACCTCACATATCAACTATTAGAAAACTATAGGAGGTGTTTCAAAATGAAGGTAAGACCATCTGTAAAGAAAATGTGCGATAAGTGCAAAGTAATCAAAAGAAAAGGTGTAGTTAGAGTTATATGCGAAAATCCAAAGCATAAACAAAGACAAGGTTAATTTTTAGATATCAACACAAATCTAGCAAGCGGCTGATTTAGATTTGTGTTTATATATATTGTTGTTATATTTAAATTAGCAACAAAATCTTATCTATTATTTCTAAAGACTAGATAAATGGAAAATATTTTAATGAAAACCTTTCAAGTTAAAATATTTAGAGTTTAAATAGTGCATTTCACCTTTAGAAATTAGAAAAGAACAAAATTTAATTAAAACAAAAAGAAAGAGGTGTAAAAATGGCTCGTTTAGCAGGAGTAGATCTACCTAAGGAAAAAAGAGTAGAAATAGGACTAACATACATTTATGGAATAGGCTTAAAAACATCACAAAAAATTCTTAAAGATGCTGGAGTTAATCCAGATATAAGAGTAAAAGATTTAACAGCAGATCAAGAACAAGCAATCAGAAAAGCTATGGCTGGATATACTGTTGAAGGTGATTTAAGAAGAGAAGTAGCATTAAACATTAAACAATTAGTTGAAATGGGATGCTATAGAGGTATGAGACATAGAAAAGGTCTTCCAGTAAGAGGACAAAGAACAAAAACTAATGCTCGTACAAGAAAAGGACCTAGAAAATTAGTTAGCAAAAGCAAAGCTGACAAATAATTAAATTTTAAGGAAGGAGAAATATAATGGCTACAACAAAAAGCACAAGTAAGAAAACAACAAGAAGAAAAGTTAGCAAAAATATAGAAAGTGGAAAAGCTAATATACATTCAAGCTTTAACAATACTATAGTTACAATAACAGATGTTCAAGGAAATACAATATCTTGGGCAAGTGCTGGTGAACTTGGTTTCAAAGGTTCAAGAAAAAGCACACCATTTGCAGCTGGTGAAGTTGCTGAAACAGCAGCAAAAGCAGCAATGGAACATGGATTAAAAACTGTAGAAGTATATGTAAAAGGACCAGGAGCAGGACGTGAGTCTGCTATAAGATCTTTACAAACAGCAGGTCTTGATATTACATCAATAAAGGATGTAACACCAATTCCACACAATGGATGTAGACCACCAAAAAGAAGAAGAGTTTAGTTATATGACTTATTAAATAAATTGAAAGGAGAAATAAAATGTCAAGATATAAGGACGAAGTTTGCCGTATCTGCCGTAGAGAAGGACAAAAACTATTCTTAAAAGGCGAAAGATGTTATTCTGACAAATGTAGCATAAGCAGAAGAAATTATGCTCCAGGTCAAAATGGACAAAAGAAAGCAAAGCTTTCTGAATATGGCACACAATTAAGAGAAAAGCAAAAAACAAAGTCATTCTATGGTGTTGGAGAAAAACAATTTAGAAAATATTATGGAATGGCATCAAAATCAAAAGGAAAAACAGGTGAAAGTTTATTAGTTTTACTAGAAAGTAGACTAGACAATGTTGTTTACAGATTAGGATTTGCAAGTTCAAGAACACAAGCAAGAATGTTAGTAACACATGGAACTTTTGATGTAAATGGAAAGAAAGTAAACATACCATCTTACTTAGTAAAAGAAGGAGATGTAATTTCAGTTAGAGAAATAAAGAAAGACAATGGAACAGTAAAGGCTGCAATTGAATCAAATGAAGCTAGACCAGTTCCAACATGGCTTGAAAAAGACACTGAAAAATTATCTGGTAAAGTTGTAAGATTAGCATCAAGAGAAGATGTTGACATACCAGTAGAAGAGCATTTAATAGTAGAGCTTTACTCAAAGTAATATTAATTGTTTTAATTTTAATTTTTTATAAATTATTAGGAGGTAAAAATGATAGAATTTGAAAAGCCAAATATTAAGTGTGTAGAAATTGATAAAGTAAAGAACTATGGTAAATTTGTATGTGAACCATTAGAGAGAGGTTACGGAATTACTATAGGAAATTCTTTAAGAAGAATACTACTTTCTTCACTACCAGGAAGTGCAATAAAAAGTGTAAAAATTGAAGGTGCAGAACATGAATTTACTACTATACCAAATGTTGTAGAAGATGTTCCTGAGTTAATTTTAAATCTAAAAATGGTTAGATTAAAATTAGATAAAAATGAAGAAAAAGCACTTAGATTAGACTTCAAAGGTGAGGGCGAAGTTAAGGCTGGAGATATCATTACAGATGGAACAGTAGAAATACTAAATCCAGACCTACATATTGCAACAGTTTCAAAAGGTGGAAGTTTACACTTAGAGATGGTTGCAGATATGGGAAGAGGATATAATACTGCTGATGAAAACAAAATGCCAAATCAACCAATAGGAGTAATATCAATAGATTCAATATATTCTCCTGTTAAAAAAGTTAACTACTCAGTTGAAAATACTAGAGTTGGACAAATGGTTGATTATGATAAATTAACAATAGAATTGTGGACAGATGGAAGTTTAGAACCTTATGAAGCATTAAGTTTAGCAGCTAAAGTTTTAAGTGAACATTTAAAATTATTTGTTGATTTATCAGAAACTGCAAAGAATACTCAAATAATGGTTGAAAAAGAAGAAGATGAAAAAGAGAAAATCTTAGAAAAGCCAATTGAAGAACTTGAATTATCAGTAAGATCATTCAATTGCTTAAAGAGATCTGCAATATCAACTGTTGGAGATTTAACAAAAAAGACAGAAAATGACATGATGAAAGTTAAAAATCTTGGAAAGAAATCACTTGAAGAAGTAATTGAAAAATTACATGATTTAGGATTAGATTTAATGCAAGAAGAAGAGTAATTTATTATTTCAAAAAAGGAAGGTGAAAAAAGTGGCAAATAGAAAGTTAGGAAAAACAACTGATATTCGTTTATCTATGCTTAAAAACTTAACAACTGATTTAATTTGGCATGAGAAAATTGAAACAACTGATACTAGAGCTAAAGAAGTTAAAGCTATAGCAGATAGCCTAATAGCATTAGCTATCAAAGAAAAAGATAACTTTGACGAAGTAGAAGTAAAAGTTGTAAAAGCTAAATTAGACAGTAAAGGAAATAAGGAAACAGAATTAACAAAGAGCAAAAATGGAAAAGAATTCTTAAAAGTTGTTAAAGAAGAAAAAACAGAAAAAAGACAAAAAGATAAGCCATCTAGATTAAATGCTAGAAGAAAAATGATGGCAAAACTTAATAAAGTAAAAGACAGTGAAGGAAACAATATTGATTTAACAGATAAATTATTTAATGAATTAGCTACAAGATATTCTTCAAGAGTAGGTGGATATACACAAATAATTAAGAAGGGTACTAGAAGAGGAGACGCAGCTGAAACTGTTATATTAAGATTAGTTTAATAAAAATAAAAAAATTGGGGGATATATTTTATTCTCCTAATTTTTTTATATAAATAAAGATATGTTATTAATTTTTTAGTAGTACATAATGTAAGTTATTTTAAATTCAAAATTTTGTAAGCAGAACAAAGCTCACAACCATTGCAAGTTTTGACTTTATCACCAAAAATAAGCTCAATAGTTTTAATAAAATTATCCTTTGGGGTAGATAAATGTAAAATAATCTGCCTTGGAAGAAGTCCAACTAAAGTATTTAAAACATAATCATTATTACTAAAACTTATATCAGAAAGGTATACAGAATCAAACTTATCAAGCTCAACAAAATTACCATTCTGAGATAAAAGAATAGCCTCATTATTTACGTATACTAAGTTTACAATATTGTTATTAGGAATTTTAGAATCCACATAATCTTTAAGTAAATTAACAAATTCAATATACTCTTTATCAATAATAAATTGATCAACTGATTCCTGCAATAAATCTCTTAAATATTCAACGTATTCTCTTAATCTAAAATTAAGAAAACCCTCCAAAACAATGGATTTATTTTCTTTCAAATAATTTTTCATAGGAATATTAATTTTATTAAATTTTAAATCCTTTTCATAATTAGATATTTTATTTATTAATATTTTATACTCATCAAAAATAACCTTTTTATCATTTTTATCAAAATAAAAATACTCAAATTGAATTAATCTTTTAACTTTTTTAGGTTCATAAAAAATTTCTATTGATTTTGATAATGCTTTTGATAAAAAATCATAAAAAGCTTCAATCTCATTACCTTTATAATGAATAATTACATTGTCATATATTTTAAAAGAATGTTTAGAATAAAGTATATTGTCAATTCCAGATTTGTTAATTTCATTTATCAAAAAGTTTTGTAAATTTTTGTCGTTATCCTTAATGCAAATTGAAATCATAAATCCTCCATATATTAGCTTTAGTATTTACTTGTTATAGATATATTATTCATTAAAAATTAAAGCTGTGAAATATAAAAAAAATATTATTATTGTATTGAAAATACAATTTTGTTTTGATATTATATTATAGAGATTTTATAAACGGAAGGTAAATTTATGAAAATACAAAATTATGCTGTAGTATTTATTATTATTATATTGCCAATAGCATTGGTTTTATCAGTGTATACAGGAAATTTAATAGAAGTTGCAAATAGACAAGCTACATATGATTCTATTCTATTAAATTCTACTTATGATGCTATAAAAGCATATCAGATAAATACATTGAATAATGATTATGAAGCAGAAACTAATTCAAAAGTTAGAGACATAAATGCATCAGTAAATTCTTTTTTTAGTAGTTTAGCAACTGGATTTTCATCAAGTGGCTTAGGAAAAGAAGAACTAAAAGGATATATACCAGCGATATTATATACATTATATGATGGATATTATGTATACGGAACATATGATAATATAGTAAATACAGTAGGAGAAGTAAGTTACAATGAAAATGCACAAGTAAATAAAAAGGAATATGGATTAAGACCATATGTGTATTATTCATGTGAATATGCAGGAACAACAGCAAGTGGGCAAAACTATGACATAGTAATTAATTACACTTTAGATAATTATATAACTGTAACAGGTACATATGGAAACAAGTATATATCTAGATCAGGATATTACATAAATTTCAATAAAATAAATGTAGCAACAAAAAATGAAAACAATCCCGCAGATTTAAATAATAAAATAGTAACAATAAAAAAAGGCATAGGAAGCGGAGCAGAAGTTAATGTAGAAATTAGACCAGAAGTATTAGGTGAATATTTAACAACAATAGACAGTAAAAGAGGAAGAGATAATCCAACAAAAACATCATACAACTTATCACAAGCTAATGGAGTAGCAAAATATTATAGATATATAATTTATAATAACGTAAAATATTATTTAGATAGCGATATGGTTAATAATGGTAGCTCACAAGAGGCAGATAGAGAAAATGATATAAATTATAGCCACAATATGTCATATGATGGAATACCAATATTTTTTCTAGATAATGACACAAGAACCTACATAAGCCAAAGCACATATGATGAATTAAAAAGTTATTTGGGTGTGTATGTAGATAATGGTGATGGAACAAGAAATGTAGAAGAAGAAAATAGAAAGATTTTTAGTGGAGAAAGCTTTTTAGATGTAAATGCATATTATTACTATTATAATTCAGTACAATTTAGTAAAGAGGTATATGGTATATTAAAAGATATAGATTTAGGAAAAACAGAAATAACGGATTCAAAAACAGGAGAAAAATATAAAGTTATATTATCAAATTTACCATATGATGAAAATGGAAGATTAGTTGATGAAAATGGCATTGAACATACAGGAAATGTAATAAAAACAGAAACATACCATACAAAATATACATATCAGAATGGAGTAGAGTCACACGTAAAAAGCACATATGACACATCAAAAGTATTTAATTTTGATGAGGAAAATAATGCACAAGACAACGATCCAGAGTTGGAATCTTCATCATTCAATAGACATAGAATAGATGTAATAATAAGTTCAATAGAATCAAGTTTAATTTCAGCAATGGCTAATTTTAATAGCTATATTGGGGCAACTTATGAATATACTATGCCTGTTTTGTCAGAATCAGAATGGAACACAATATGTAATAATTTAACCGTGGCAACATTTATGCAAGGATTAACAATAGGAAATTATAAATATTATAGCAATTATTCAATTGTTGGAAATACTAAGGTAAAAGATTTTATATCAAAAGATTCAATTTATGTACAAAATGCTTCGACAGCAGATGCATATAATGGTGAATATCATAATCCACGATGCAAAGACTTAAATAGTGAAATAAACAAAAATTATTCAAATGGTACGGAAACAAAATTAGTAGGATATAGAGATATAGATTATGACAGACAAAGTTGTATATTACCAAATCAAGATGGAACAACTCATGAAGAATACTTTTATTATCTACAACATGGAACAGGAGCTTATGAATGTGTAATAGGTCAAAATAATAATGTATACTCAACAGATGAATTATTGAGCGGAAATAAACCAGATGGCAGTAATACAGACATAAATAAAGAAATAAGAAGAGCGTACATAACAGCACTAGCAAGGGAAAAAGGCAATTCATATAAAACTTATGGATTTTTAAACCAAGAATTACAAACTGAAATAATATTAAACCAAGGAGAAGTAGCATATACTGTACATTATTTTTACCAAGATTATGACTATGATTTAAATACAGCAGAAAGTACATATAGTGAAAGTAGAAATTCATATACTTATGCAGGCTTAATAGGAACAAATATAACAGAATTAAATCTTAATAGAACACCTAGCACAGGATATAGATATACAGGTGATAGTAGAATTCAGATATACGACAATACACAAAATAGATATGTACCACTTAATGATAGTAATAACAAATTGCAAGAAAATGCAAGAACAGATATTGCTCTTTATTTTGATATTGATTTAAATCAAACTAAAACAGTTTATTATGATGTAGAAAATTACTTATATGATACAAGTTCTGCAAGATACAGCTTCATAGAAAAAGTAAGAAAACAGTCTGATGTATGGATAGGAGCTAGTAATAGTTTAATAGTAACTTTACCTAATGAATATAGAGGAGCAATTTTAGTTTATACTAGTCCAGAGGAATATATGGAGCCAGGAAAAAGTATATATGTAGGTGGAGTTATTGAAGCATATTATTCTCCTAACCCAGAATGGACAGATAAAAATTATACTGTTAGGTACCATCCAAATGGCGGTATAGGCAGTATGGAAAATGATACTTACAAATTTTTTGAAAGTAATAAACTAAAACCTAATACATTTACAAAAGAAGGAAATAAATTTAATGGATGGGCACTTACAACTGATGGTGATCCTGTATATGCAGATTCAGATGTTATAGCAAGAGTAGATGAAAGTAATATGACTAAAGAAGGCGACGAATACTATTTAGATCTATATGCTAAATGGACAGGTATTGCATATCAAGTAAGTTATGAATCAAATGGCGCTACAAGTGGAAAAATGGAAAACTCAACTCATAAATTTAATGAAAGTTCAAATTTAAGTAAAAATCAATATAAGAAGGAATATAAGGTAACATTAGATTTAGGACCATGTACTACAAACTTTTATGATGGAGCATTTAGCTCATGGTTACATTCGGCTGATATAACTTTTGATGAAAACACTGGTGAGTTTGACATGAAAGTAAATAGCTCTACTACAAGACAAAGTGGATTATTTTATACAGGAACAAATGCTATATTAAGAAGAGGAAAAACAGCAACAATAAGTTATGAAGTTTATTCTAGCAGAAAAGTTACCCTTGGACTAAAAGTGCAAAATTCAGTAGTAGAAACAGGACAAGATGGTGGTAGAATAGACGGAAATGATGAACCTAATTTAGTAGAAGTTCCTGCAAATGAATGGACAACAATATATTTCTCATATAAAAATAAAAATGCATCTTCAATTTATGATTATAGTGTATTATATGTACAAGATTCAGATACGCCAGTTGAGTTAAAAATTAAAAATCCTAGATTTGAAGTAACTAATGTTAAGACTAAAGTTGAAGGTAATAAAGAGATAATCATTGTTGGAGAAGAATTCCTAGGTTGGACATATAATGGAGAAAATTATCAGGATGAACAAGAGATATATAACTTAACTGATAAAGATGGTGAAATAATACCTATGACTGCACAGTGGGGAAAGGCTAAATTGTATCTTCCAGAAATAAATCCAAATGGGTATACATTTAAAGGTTGGATTGACCCTGATGGAAATCCAATAGATCCATATAATCCGGAAGATCCAGAAGATCCTGATGATCCGGATGGACCAGGTGGACCAGGTGGACCGGGAGGACCGGGTGGACCGGGTGGACCGGGTGGACCAGTAGGACCAGTGGACCCAGATGATCCAGATAATCCAGATGATCCAGATGATCCAAAAGACCCAGATGATCCAGTAATTATAGAAGAAGATATAATTATTCCTACAGTCTGGGATGATGATGTACCACCAGAAGTTGAAATAGTAGTAGTAAATACAACTACTCATTCAATAACAACCAAAACGACAGCAGTTGATAGAGGAACAGGATTAAGGTCAGTTCTTCATTATACCTATTATATTAAGGAACATAATACAACACAGGAATGGCAACAATTTGATGGATATTCTATGGATGAATATACTTTTGAAGGATTAAAAGCAGATACAACATATGATATTAAAGTAGATGTTGAAGCAGACTTAGAAGGAAATGTAGGAACAGATGATACTATAGGAACTACTAGAAATATTACAGGTAAAATATATGTAAAATCTCAAGAATGGTATGTAGCTGAGGATGGAGATATAAGACAAGTAGTACAATTTGCTGCAAGCGATGTTTCAGATGATAGTCTGTATATAGAATCAAGAGCTGATGATACAGATGTATGGAGCGTAACTGATACAGTCTATTATGTAGATCATAATCATTATGCCTATGCAAGATTGACAGATGGTTATAATATTGTAGCAACTGCTAGTGCATTAGTATTTGATGGAGTAAAACCAGAAATAATGTCAGCAATTCCATATTATACATCAGTAGAAATATATGGATATGATTATGGTGTAGGAATAGTTGGATATTTAGCAACAACGACACCACAGGAGCCATCACCAAATCAATTTATACCTTGGCCTAAAGCATCAACATATATGAACACAACAATTACTGGACTTTCAGAAGACACATTATATTATTTATGGTTAATTGATGAGGCAGGAAATATTAGTGACTATGTTATTATACAAACATTAAAACAAACATTTATGGTTCATTATTTTATAGATAATGGTGATGTTCGAGATGAAGAAGTAAGAAAAGGAGACGATTGTTTAAATCCATCATTTGGAACTCCTAATAAAAATGGATATAGATTTGTAGGATGGAAGGAGTCAAAGACAGCAGATGAAAATGTATTAAGAAGTAAAACAATGGAAAATGAAGAAGTTTATCTTTATGCTGTATTTGCAAAAGATATTACACTAACATGTTATAACAATAGTAATACAAATCCTACTGTAAAGACAGGTACACAGTATTATAACAATGGAGTGGTGAGAAATCCGCAATTTACGGTATATCAAGAAAATAGAACTGGATGGCAACAACGAGGTTGGTCAAGACTGCAAACTGCTAATGCCACACCAGATTATAATGATATAGTTAATAGAGAATTTGATGTAGATACAACATTATATGGATTATATCAAAAATTGGTAACAGTAAACTATGATGGTAATGGACATACAGGAGGATCAATGACTTCATCTACTGCGTATGCATATTACAATAGTAGTGGAAATACGCTTAATGCAGCTATTAGTTTAAAATCAAACCAATATACAAGACGTAATAGTTCAGTAATAAAATCTAATGAATGTTTAAAAGAAGATGCTACATGGCTTGGATGGGCAGAAGGAAGCTTATCGGGAGATATGAAAACAGCTGGATTTATCTATACTGGAACGACTGATATGACATATTATGCAAAATGGAAACAAAAAATTAACTTAAAAGGTGATATAATGATAACTGCATATATTGATCCAGAATATCCAGAAGGATATGAAGAAGGACATTTCTGGGATGTTGACTCATCACCAGGCAGTAGTCCACCTGCTTCACCACGTGGATGGGGATATTATATAAAAAGACCAATTATTTATGATGGACATACTTGGGAAGGAGGATATCCATATATGTTACAATTTACATATGATCATTTTTATGGAAAAACTGGTGATTGTCTGATACCATATATTGATAAGACGGGTCAAGGAGAATATATAGCAAAGATTGAAATCGTTCAGGACCAAGATAAGCCTTTCATAGACAATACAGTAAATGACCCAACAGGTACTTGGAAATCACTATGGAGATATGAAACTTACTAAAAATACTTGACAAAATCCATAAAACAAAGTATAATAAATAAGTGACTAAGCAAAGAGATAAAAAAATATATATTCTTTAAACATAAGGAGGGATAAAAATGGCACAACCAAAAAGAAGATGGTCTAAAGCAAGAACACATCTAAAAAGATCAACATGGAAATTAGAAGACAAAAATTTAGTAGAATGCCCACATTGCCATAAATTAATAATGCAACATAGAATCTGCCCAAGTTGTGGATATTATGATGGAAAAGAAGTTATAGCTAAAAAGGCTGAATAAAAATCTACAAAAATTTAAGAAAGAGGTGAATACAATGAAGGAAGGAATACACCCAGAATATCAAGAAGCTACAATAACATGTGCTTGTGGAAATGTAATGAAATCAAATTCAACAAAAAAAGATTTAAAAGTTGATGTATGCTCAAAATGTCATCCATTTTGGACAGGTAATTTAAGAAAAGAAACAACAGGTGGAAAAGCAGACAAATTCAAAAAGAAATATGGATTACAATAAATCTAAAATAGACTCTGTAACATTTTGATTACAGAGTCTTTTTGATTTAAGTAAATATGTTTTATTAGATTAGTAGTTAATATGTATTTTGATATAATTTAAGAAACATTAATTGTAATTTAAATTTGGAGGAGCCAATGGAAGCAAATATTAAAACATGGACTGATAAAATAAAAGAATTAAATAATGGAAAAAATAATAAATATTATATCTTTACAATGGGCTGTCAATTAAATGAAAATGATTCTGAGAAAATAGCAGGAATGTTAAAAGAAGCGGGATATGTTAAAACTGAAAATATAGAAGAATCTGATATAATTATATTTAATACCTGTTGCGTAAGAGAAAATGCAGAAGAAAAACTATTTGGAAAGCTTGGAGAAGTTAAAAGATACAAAGAAGAAAAAGGAACAATTATAGCTATTGGTGGCTGTATGATGCAGGAAAAACATATTACCAACAAATTAAAGGAAAGCTATAAATTTGTAGATATAATATTTGGAACACATACCTTAGAAAATTTTCCAAAAGATTTATATGAAGCATTAAAAGAAAATAAAAAAATTGAAGATATACTAGACATTGATGGCGTGGTCTATGAAGGCGTTCCTGTATTTAGAGAAGATAAGATAAAAGCATCTATCACAATAATGAATGGATGCAATAACTTTTGTACATATTGTATTGTTCCTTATGTTAGAGGAAGAGAAAGAAGTAGAAATCCTCAGGATATAATTAATGAAGCACAAGAATTAGCTAAACAAGGGTATAAAGAAATAACTCTTTTAGGACAAAATGTAAATTCATATTTAGTAAGTCAAAAACAAAAAGGAGAAGATGTTAACTTTAAAGTATTAGTGGAAGGAAAAGAGATGCAAGTAAATTCATTTGCAACATTACTAATAGCTCTAGATAAAATAAAAGGAATTGAAAGAATAAGATTTGTATCACCACACCCAAAAGATTTTACTGATGATGTTATTGATGCAATAAAAAAATCTAAGCATGTATGCAAATTAATACATCTGCCATTGCAATCTGGAAGTACAAAGGTACTTAAAGAAATGAATAGAAAATACACTAAAGAAGATTATCTAAAATTAGCAAAAAAAATAAAAGAGAAGATTCCAGAAGTAACTTTTTCAACAGATATTATAGTAGGATTTCCAGGAGAAACAGAAGAAGATTTTGAAGACACTCTAGATGTTGTAAGGAAAGTTAATTTTGAACAAGTATTTATGTTTATATATTCTAGAAGAGTTGGAACAGTAGCAGATAAAATGGACAACCAGATTTCAGAAAATATAAAACATAAAAGATTCGAGAGACTAAAGGAATTAGTAGAAAAACAAATTGAAGTTCAAAATAAAAATTATGTTGGAAAATATGTAGATGTTTTAGTAGAAGGAGAAAGCAAGAATAATAAGTCAACCTTAACAGGAAGAACAGAATCTAATAAAGTCGTTAATTTTGAAGGTAGTAGGGATTTAATTGGAAAAGTAATAAAATTAAAAATTGTTACGGAGCATATGTGGTATTTAAAAGGAGTTTGTGATAAAATGTAGTAAAATAATTATAAGCATAGTTATTTTCTCATGCCTTGTTGTCGCTGGGCAACCTAATGGTTGCCGCTCCATTCGCGCTTCGCTTGGTCGCTACGCGGCTATTTCAAAAATAACTATTGCTTATAGTAAAGAGAAAGGAATTAGAAATGGCAGAAAATGTAGAACAAAATGATGAAAAAGATGTAGAGTTTGATAAATTTTCTCCAATGATGCAACACTATCTTGAAACAAAAGAAAAATACAAGGACTGCATATTATTTTATAGATTAGGTGACTTTTATGAAATGTTTTTTGATGATGCAATAAATGTTTCAAGAGAACTTGAACTTACTTTAACAGGAAAAAATTGTGGACAAGAAGAAAGAGCTCCAATGTGTGGAGTTCCTTTCCATGCAGCAGATATATATATCAATAGATTAATTGAAAAAGGTTATAAAGTTGCAATTTGTGAGCAATTAGAAGACCCAAAACTTGCTAAAGGAATAGTAAAAAGAGATGTTATAAAAGTAGTTACTCCGGGAACAGTATTAGATGATAATGTATTAGAAGAAAAGAAAAACAACTATATAATGAGTATATATAAGGAAGGAATATATTTTGGACTAGCTGTATGTGATATATCAACAGGAGATTTTTACTCAACAGAGATAAAAGAAGATAATAATTTCTCTAAATTATTAGATGAGATATCAAGATATAATCCGTCAGAAATAATAATAAATTCAATGTTAAATGAATCTAGTGAAGAGATTAAGACTATTAAACAAAGATTTAATAGTTTTATAACAGTACAACAAAGTGATATATTTTCACAAGATGAAAAAAATATAAATGAAAATTTAGATATAGTAAATAAAAATGGCAATGAATATAAAGATTTTAACAAGAAAAAGTTAGCAATACCTGCTATAAATGCTTTATTATATTATATTGAAGACACCCAAAAGGAAAAACCAGATAATTTAAATAAAATAATTATGTATGAAGCAACGAAATATATGGCTTTAGATATCACTGCTAGAAGAAATCTTGAACTTACAGAAAAGTTAAGAGACAAAACAAAGAAAGGAACTCTATTATGGGTACTTGACAAAACATCAACATCAATGGGTGGAAGATTATTAAGAAGATGGATAAGTGATCCATTAATAGATGTAGAAGACATAAATTTAAGATTAGGAGCAGTAGAAGAACTTAAAAATAATGATATACTAAGAGATGATATAGTAAACTCTTTAAAAAATGTTTATGATATAGAAAGATTATCAGGAAAAATATCATATGGAAGTGCAAATGCAAGAGATTTAATATCACTTAAAAATTCAATAGCACAACTTCCAGACTTAAAATCTATTATATCAGATTCAAAATCAGAATTACTTTCATCATTATATAAAGAATTAGATACTTTAGAGGACATATATCAACTAATAAATATATCAATTATAGATGATCCACCAGTTACAATAAAAGAAGGCGGAATTATAAAAAAAGGTTATAATGAGGAAGTAGATAAATTAATAGATGTAACAACTAATGGAAAAAAATATCTTTTAGAAATCGAAGCTAGAGAAAAAGAAAAAACAGGAATTAGAACATTAAAGATTGGATATAATAAAGTATTTGGATACTATTTAGAAGTAAGTAAATCTTTTGTTAATATGGTGCCACAAGATAGATTTATCAGAAAACAAACTTTAACAAATGGTGAAAGATATATTACAGAGGAACTAAAAAATCTTGAAAATCAAATTATAGGTTCTCAAGATAAAATAGTAAATCTAGAATATGAAATTTTTTCTAACATTAGAGAAGAAATAGAAAGAAATGTAAAAAGATTACAAATGGCAGCTAATATTGTATCTAAGATAGATGTATTATGTTCATTTGCAAATGTTGCCAAGGCACAAAATTATTGTAAGCCATTGGTAGATGATTCAGATATTATTGATATAAAAGAAGGAAGACATCCTGTTGTAGAGAAAATATTAGATACAGGAGCTTTTGTGCAAAATGACACATATTTAGACTCAAGAGATAATAGATTAAATATTATAACTGGACCTAATATGGCAGGTAAATCAACATATATGAGACAAGTAGCATTAATAACTTTAATGGCACAAATCGGAAGTTTTGTCCCAGCTATGGAAGCACATATTGGTGTTGTTGATAAAATCTTTACAAGAGTTGGAGCATCAGATGATTTAAGTATGGGTGAAAGTACATTTATGGTTGAAATGATGGAAGTATCAACTATACTTAATAATGCCACATCAAAAAGTTTAGTTATATTAGATGAAATAGGAAGAGGAACATCGACTTATGACGGAATGTCAATAGCATGGGCTGTTGCTGAATATATTTCTAAAATAAAAGCAAAAACACTATTTGCAACACATTATCATGAACTTATAAAATTAGAAGGTACATTGGAAGGAACAAAGAACTATCATGTAGCAGTAAAAGAAAGAGGAGAAGATGTAATCTTTTTAAGAAAAATCTTAGAAGGTGGAACAGATGAAAGCTATGGAGTTCATGTAGCAAAACTAGCGGGAGTTCCAAAAGATGTAACAGTTAGAGCAAATGATATACTAAAAGGATTAGAAAGAAAGTCTATGTTAAAAGAAACAAATATGACAAAATCAGAAAGGCAGCAAGAGCAAGGACAATTAAGTATGTTTAATTATAAGTTGGCAGAAATTGCTCATGAATTGGATCAAATCAAACTTGAGGAAGTTACACCAATAGATGCTTTAAACATTTTGTCAAAGATTAAAGAAAAAATAAAATAAATGCAAAATTAACAATAAATTAAACAAAAAGAAAGGAAAAGGTACTTATGAAGGTTATTTATCAAGGAAAAGAAGTTGGAATGAAGGAAGATATTAAAAAAGTTATAGATATGTTTAGAGACAATATAAGGATATCTCCAAAACACTTAATTGCTTGTAGATGCAATAACGAAGTTAAATCTTTAGATTATGAAATAAAAGACGGGGATACAGTTGAACTTCTTGATATAACAAGCAAAGATGGAATGATGGTTTATATAAGAGGAGCATTATATATAATGTCTATGGCATTTTATAAACTATATCCAAAAGCGAAAATTATAGTTAATTTTCAATTATCAAATTCAATGTTTTGTGAAGTTGAAAATATGGAACTTACTGATGAAGTAATTGAAAAAGTTAGAACAAAAATGCAAGAAATAGTTGAAAGTGACATTCCAATTACTAGAAAGGTAATGACAAAAAAAGAAGCAAAAGATTTTTATGATAAAGAAAATAGTTTAAGAGGAATACTTCAATTAAGTAAAACAATGAAAGATGAAGTTACACTATATTTCTGTGAGGATTTTTACAATTATTTTTATGGAGTAATGCCAATTAGTACAGGATATATTGATATATTTGATATAAAAAAATATAAAACTGGCTTTATAGTAAGATATCCAAGTAGAGATAATCCATCAGAATTAGGAATATTTAAAGAAACTAAAAAACTTTTAACAACACTTAATGATTATGACGAGATAAATAGTTTAATGAATATTAGAACAATATATCATGTTAATAAAGAAATAGAAAAAGATGGTGGTAGAAATTTAGTACTTACATCTGAAGCATTATTAGAAAAAAAGATCGCAGAAATTGCTGACGAAATTTCAAAAAGAAAAAATGTAAAAATGATACTTATTGCAGGTCCATCTTCTTCTGGAAAGACTACTTTTGCAAAAAGATTAGGCATACAGCTAAAAATAAATGGATTAAAACCAGTAACGATTGGAACAGATAATTATTTTGTTGAAAGACCAGATACACCAAGAGATGAAAATGGAGAATATGATTTTGAAACAATAGAAGCTCTTGACTTAAAACTATTTAATGATCATTTAATAAGATTAATAAAAGGAGAAAAGGTAGAAATTCCTGTATTTGATTTTAAAGTAGGAACAAAAAGATATAATGGAAAGAACTTTTTAAGTTTAGCAGATGATGAAATACTAATAATAGAAGGTATACATTGTTTAAATGACAAATTAACAGAGTCTATTCCAAAAGAAAACAAATTTAAAATTTATATAAGTGACTTAACTGTATTGAATGTCGATTACTTTAATCGTATCTCAACAACAGACACAAGACTTATTAGAAGAATAGTAAGAGACTATAATTTTAGAGGTTACACAGCATTAGAAACATTAAGCAGATGGGAATCTGTAAACAATGGAGAACATAATAATATATTTCCATTCCAAGAAGAAGCAGATTATATGTTCAATAGTTCTTTAGTATATGAATTATGTGTACTTTCAAGATATGCAGTTCCACTTCTAAAAGAAATAGGAAAAGACAAAAAAGAATACTCAGAAGCTAAAAGATTAATCTCATTTTTACAATATTTTAATCCTATTGAAGATGAAAGTTTGGTACCTAACAACTCTATACTAAGGGAATTTATAGGTGGAAGTATTTTTGAATATTAATTATAGTATTTCTATTTGGATTGCTTTTTTTAACAAAACTATTATATAAAATAAGTGAATTATAATAAAACCATAGAAGGAAATTATTTATATTGATAATATTTTGGAAGGAGATAATTGCAAATATGCAAGTAAAAGAAAAAATTTATAATTTATTAAATGTATTAAAGAAAAGTATAGAAAAGTTTCCGATTACAATAGTATCAATTTTAATATTAACTTTAATTTTTACGGTTTGCATTGATAATAAAGGAATTGATTGGGACATAATAGGAAGGGTAACACTGTGCATTGCAATTTTTTCAAGCACAACATATTTAATAGAAACATTAGTAGAAAATAAAAAGAAATATTTTGTATATTACATTTTAGCAATAATTTGGGCAGGATTGTTAACGTTTTTTGCATTCACACAAGTTGATATTTTAGGAATAAAAAACGACCTATTTGTGCATTTTATAGTTCGAATTATTAGTTGTTATATTTTATCAGTGTCAATTTTAAGCATATACTTTAATTGTAAAAAATCAGAAAAAACATTTGAAGATTATCTTACAAATGTTGTAGTAAGTATTTTTAAAGTGAGTTTAATATATGGAATACTTGCAATAGGAAGCGCAATAATTGTAGCAATCTTCAATTATTTAATATTAAATGGTAAGCAATATTCGCTAATAGGAAGAGTTGAAATATTATTATTAGGAATATATTATTTACCAACAATAATTTACTCTTTTTATAAACAAGACAATGAAATAGGAAAATTTGCAAAAATTGTTATAAGGTATGTGCTAGGAACACTTGTAATGATAGCATTTGCAATAATTTACATATATATATTAAAAATATTAATATTAAGAGATATACCATCTAATCAGATATTTAGAATTCTTGCAGCACTTTTTGCAATAGGACTGCCAATATGGACAATGTGTATGTCTATGGATGAAGGAAAAACTTTTGATAAAATATATAAAAAATTACCATATTTGTTTATTCCATTTATACTTTTGCAAATGTATTCAATAGGAGTAAGAATTGGAACAAATGGATTAACAGAAGCAAGATATTTATGTGTAGTATTAATCATTTTTGAAATAATTTATACAATGGTATACATAAAAAATAAATCAAAAATTGAAATAAATTTATTAATAATTATGGCTTTGATTATAATATCTACAATAGCTCCATTTATTAATATGTTTAAATTATCTGCATTAAATCAGTTTAATATTTTAAAAACATATGACCAAAAAGAAAACCTAAGTAAAGAAGAAAACAATAAATTAGATGGAGCATATTACTTCTTAAGAAGTTCTACAATAGGAAAACAATATTTAGAAAACTATAAAATGAAAAACGAGCCATATAGTGAATATTCTATAGATCTGTATGAAGATAAAAGTATATATATCAGTGCCAGAAGAAAATCTAATTATTTAAAAATTGAAGGATATAAAAAATTATATGAAATAAATGCAAATAATTATGGTTTAAGATTAATTAATAATTCTAATGAATATAGAGGAAAAGAAATTGATAAAATATTTGAAAAAATTAATTTTGAAATAAATGAATCAAAAGATACAATAGACGTTAATATGGTTGATTTAGTTAAAATGTATATACAAATGGGAGATTCTTTGGATAGAAGTTTTGATAATGTTAATGAGATAGTTATTGATAGTAATAAAAAAATAATATTAGATTCATTCTATATCAGTTATAATGAATCAACCAATGAAGTTGAAAACTATAGTATTGATGGTTATTTATTGGAAAAATAGTTAATAAATATATATAAGAGGATGAAATGAAACAATTTACTAAAAGAGATGAAGAATTTGTATGTGAAAACTGTGGAAATAAAGTGGATAAACTGGGGTATAGTTCAAGAGACCATTGTCCAGTTTGCTTATGTTCAAAACATGTTGATAAAATGCCGGGTGATAGACAGGAAGAGTGTCACGGAATATTAAGACCAATAAAAGTTGAATTAAGTAGTAAAAAAGGTTATGTTATTATTTATAAATGCGATAAATGTGGTGAAATTAGAAAAAATAAATCGGCAGATGATGACAATAAGGAACTACTAATTAAACTAACAGCTGCAGAAGCTTAATTATATAATTTAAATTTAACAATTAAGTAAAAAAAAGCTATATTAAAATTTATTATCAAATATATCATCATAGATAGATGATTTTTCTAAAGTTTAAAAAAGAAAGAAGGAGAAATTATAGATGGATAATTTAGAAGAAAACAAAATGGAAGACGAAAAAATAAATATAGAAGATGTAAAGACAGATAAATCTCTTATAATTCTTACTGGTGATAGACCAACTGGAAGATTGCATATTGGACATTACTTTGGGTCATTAAAATCAAGAATAGAGCTTCAGGATAAATTTGAAACTTTTATAGAAGTTGCAGATGTTCAAGCTTTAACTGATAATTTTAACAATCCAGATAAAGTAAAACAAAACGTTTCACAAATAATTATGGACTACTTATCTGTTGGAATTGATCCTAATAAAGCAACAATTTTCTTACAATCTATGATTCCAGAAATTGCTGAACTTACAGTATTTTATTCTAACTTGGTAACAATAGCTAGATTACAAAGAAATCCAACCGTAAAAACAGAAATAGCACAGAAAAAGGATTTATTTGGAGAAAGTGTTACATATGGATTTTTAGGATATCCAGTAAGTCAAGCTGCTGATATTACAGCATTCGATGCAAGTTATATACCAGTTGGGGAAGATCAGATTCCTGTAATTGAACAATGTAGAGAAATCGTAAGAAAGTTCAATTCAATATATGGAGAAACATTAAGAGAACCTATTGCGGTAATGAGCAGTAGAGGAAGAATAAAAGGACTAGACGGAAATGAAAAGATGGGCAAATCTTTAGGAAATGCTATATACTTATCAGATAGTCTAGAAACAATCACAGAAAAAGTTATGGGAGCGGTAACTGATCCAGCTAGAATAAAAAAGGATGATCCGGGAAATCCAGATGTTTGTATGGTTTATTATTATCATAAATTATTTAGTGATGAAGATACTTGCAAAAATGTATGTGAAGAATGTAGAGCTGGTAAAAGAGGATGTGTTGCTTGTAAGAAACAATTAATTGAAAACATAAATAAAACTTTAGAGCCAATTAGAGAAAAGAGACATTATTATGAAGAAAGACCAAAGGAAGTAATGGACATTCTTATGACAGGAACAAGTCATGCTAGAGAAAAAGCAAAGGAAACTATAAAAAAAGTAAAAAAATCTATGAAATTAGATTACTAGTGTCAATGTCAATGGGGACGGAGAATTTTGACAATTAATGTCAATAATCTCCGTCCCCGTTGACACTTTTTTAAACAATGTCAAAATCCTCCGTCCCCATTGACACTCCGTCCCCATTGACAACATCACTATAACATTCTGTTAAGAAATATTTTCCAGCACTACTATTATTTTTAGTAAGTTCTCTAGCATCTAAATCATTAAAATGCCACCATTCAGAAGCAAGTGGAGTTAAATCAAATGAGGTAAAATATTTTTGAAGTTTTATAGAACCACTTGTCATTGAAGAGGCAAGACGTGCATTTTTCCAATCTGTTTTAGATTTGCTATTAACTGGAGACGTAAAAGTAGCAGCAGATTTACTTAATTCATGCATTTTAGTAGGCATTGTGTATTCCTCATATTTAGTTACATCAAAATATATGTATTTACCACAGTAATTATATTCTTTTTCATTAACTTTACATAGACTAACATCAAGAGCAACACCTCTTTGATGATTAGATAATTGAACTGCTATAAACCAACTCTTATCCCATGGAGGAGTCGTAATTCCAGCTTTGACAGTTTCATTTGAGTCCATAAGATTACTTAAAGATTTTGAAACATCCATTTGAACATCATAAGGTCTATAAGTTTCATAAATTTTTAGGCAATCATCATTTTTTAAAGCTTCTTTTTGAACTTGAGCAATTTTTTTAGCCATAGTATAAAGTAAAGGCATTACAAATTCATTTCTATCAAAACGTTTATTATAAAGATTTACATTATATAAAGCTTTTCCAGTAATATTCTCCAAATTATATCCAGAAGAACGGAAAATTGAACTGTAGCTATTAGTATCATCATATATAATAGAAGGAATTAAGTCAGGCAAGTTTACTAAAATATATTTACTCTCAACATATCCATTTGTAGAATCAGAGAGTTCAATATAAAAATAATCGCCAGATTCACTCAATATCTTAAAGCCTTGTCCGGGTTTTAAACTTGAAATTTTATTTCCATTTATTTGATCATATAATGGAAGTGTAACAGAAGCAAAGCCAGTTGTTCCATTAATAGGAAGTTCAAAATCTCCCTCATATTTATTTTCATTATATTTTTCTTCAGTTATAATATTATTTTCTACATCTATAACAATCTCATTTTCTGTGTTATTTTCATCAACTTCATTAATAATTCTATTTTTCAAATTAGCTTCATTAGTGCCGATAGGATTTAAATACCTAAAGTATAAGTAACCTACACATGTTAATAAAATTAAAATTGTTATAATAATTGTAACTATAATTTTTTTCATAATTTAATTCCTTATTAGTATTTTTATGAAATAATTATAACATATTAAATTTAATATTGCAAAAATATTAAATTTATGTAAAATGCTTGAAAATACGTAAAAATGTAATATAATATATAGTGAAATTTTTATTTTTAGGAGTAGTTATATGTCGAAAAAAGTTGTAAAAAATGAAGATATAAAAGCTAAAGAAAATAAAAGTAAAAAAGAAAAAGTGAAAAATAGCAAAGAAACAAATAAAAAAGAGACTCAAAAGATTAAAGAAGAGACTCAAAATATCAAAGAAGAAACTCAAAAGCTCAAAAAAGAAACTCAAAAGATTAAAGAGGAGACTCAAAAAATCAAAAAAGAGACTAAACAAATTGAAAAAGAAAAAATAAATGAAAAAGATACAAATAATATAATTAAGATAATTACATATGTAATATTGGTAATCTCAATAATAGAACTAATATATGCAAGCTATTTATTATATGAAAAATATAGGGCAAAATTTAAAAATCTTGAGGTGGAAATTGGAACAACAACATCTCTTGAAATGAAAGATTTTCTAAAAGATAAAAAATATGAAGAAAACTCTATTTTAATAACAAATTTAGAAGGTATAGATTATTCAAAAACTGGAGAATATAAAGTATTGCTTTCTCATAATGGAAGAGAAGAAGAAGTTGTGCTAAAATTAATAGATACAACTCCTCCAACAGTTGAATTTCAAGATATTACACGTTATATTGATTATATTCCAAATGCAGATGATTTTATAGTAAAAAAAGAAGACTTATCGGAAATGCAGACATCTATAACTGATGTACCAACAATAGATAAATTTCAGGATTACAATGTTAATGTTATAGTAAAAGATGCATCAGGAAATGAAACAAGTAAAATATGTAAACTTTCAATAAAATGGATAAGAGACGAGTTTACAATGGAAAAAGGACATATTCTTACAAAAGAAGATTTATTGTATGGAGTAGAGCAAGATAGAGATTTGTTAGATGATAAGAGATTAGAGGAAATATCTAATTCTGAAATCGGAGAATATGAGATAAAAACTAATAAGGATGGAATAGAAAAAACAACTATAATTAAAGTAACTGATTTAACGCCACCAACACTTGAATTAAGAAATATCACAATTTATGATGACGAAAAAGTGGGTGGAAAAGAAAGTTTTATAGCAAATTGCTATGATGCATCTGGTGAAGTTACAACTACAATGAAAACAGATATAAATTATTCAAAACTAGGAACTCAAGAAATCATTATAGAAGCAGTTGATAAATATGGAAATAAAGTAGAAAAAACGGCAATACTTACTATTAGAAAAGATACTGTAGGACCAGTATTTTCTGGATTATCAACTATGTCAGTAGCTAAAAACGGAACTATAAACTATACAAGTGGTGTAAGTGCAAGAGATGCAAAATACGGAATATGTGAATATCAAGTGGATAGTAGTAGTGTAAATACAAGTGTAGCAGGAACATATTATGCAACTTATACATCAAAAGATCCATTAGGAAATAAAACATCAACAAAAAGAAAAATAGTAGTAAATCATGATCAAGCTGATGTTGACGCATTAGTAAGCAGAATTGCAGCAAGCATCAGTAGTGATGTTGAATCAATTAGAGATTATTGTAGAAATAATATAAGATATGGCAGTAGCTATGGTGATGGTGATCCAATTTGGTATGGATTTAATAATTGGACTGGAAATTGTTACGTACATGCACTATGTTTCCAAGCTTTGTTAAGAGCAAAAGGTTATGAAACACAGTTAATATGGGTTACAAATAAAACTCATTATTGGAATCTAGTAAAATTAAATGGAGTATGGAGGCATATGGACTCAACTCCAGACAGAAATCATAGAAAAATAAGCATTATGACAGATGAACAAAGATTATCAACATTAAGTGGAAGAGATTGGGACCATTCAGCATGGCCAGCAGCAAATTAGTATAATAAATTATTTTATTAAGAATAAATCACTTTGAAAACAATTAAAATTTTTACATAGAATTTGAAAAACAAGAAAGGGTTAAAATTTGCTATGTCCAAAGATGAAAATGAAGAAGTAAAAAGTGAAAAAATAGAAAATAAAGAAATAGAAAGTGAAGAAAGCAGAAAACAAGAAATAATAGATGAGCAGACAAAGAATGAAGAAGTAAAAAAAGAAGAAAAGAAAAATAAAAAACAATCTTTCAAATTAGTAATTTTTGTAGTGGTAATAATAGCTATAGTAGAACTAGTATATGGTGGATATATGTTTTATGAAAAGTATAAAACTAAATTTAAAGATATTGATGTAGAAATAGGTTCAACAAATTCTATTACAATGCAAGATTTTCTTATAGACAAAAAATATGAAGAAAATTCTAGATTAATTACTAACATAGAAAATATAGATTTTTCAAAGGTAGGAGAATATAAAATAGTCCTTTCACATGATGATAGAGAAGAAGAAGTTATTTTAAAATTAGTAGATACAACTCCTCCAACAGTAGAATTTAAGAATATTACACGATATATTGATTATATTCCAGAGGCAGATGATTTCATTGTAAAAAAAGAAGATTTGTCAGAAATGGAAACTTTTATAGACAATGTACCAGAGATAAATAAATTTGGTGAATACCAAATTACAGTAGTAGTAAAAGATGTATCAGGAAATGAGACAAGTAGTGTATGTAAATTATCAATACAGTGGATTATAGATTCATTTTCGATAGAAAGAGGACAAGAACTAAAGAAAGAAGATTTATTGTATAATGCAGAGGTAGATGGAGATTTACTAGATCTAGATCGTTTAAAAGAAATATCTAATTCAGATATTGGAGAATATGAACTAATAACAACAAAAGATGGGATACAGAAAAAGACTATTATAAAGGTAACAGACTTAACACCACCAACGCTTGAGTTAAAAGATATAACTATGTATGATGATGATACAATAAATGGAAAAGATAGCTTTATAGTAAGCACTTATGATGCTTCAGGAGATGTAACAACTACATTAAAATCTGAGTTAGATTATACTAAAATAGGAACTCAAGATGTTGTTATAGAAGCGGTTGATAAGTATGGAAATAAAACAGAAAAAACAGCTAAACTTACTATAAAAAAAGATACAACAGGACCAGTATTTTCCGGATTATCAAACATAACGATTGCTAGAGGACAAGCAATTAATTATGAGTCAGGAGTAACAGCAAGGGATGATAGAGATGGAGTTGTAACATTTCAAGTAGATAGTAGTAAAGTAAATATAGATGTTGCAGGAACATATTATGCAACATATACGGCTAAAGATAAAAGAGGCAATACAAGAACAGCAAAAAGAAAAATAGTTGTAAACCATAATCAAGAAGATACAACAAATAAATTTAATGAATATTATAATCAATATCTAGCAGGAAAAAGTGTATATGATATTGTATCAACAATAAGGAGTACTATTGGATATAATACAAATTGGGGTGGAGATGACCCTATATGGTATGGATTAACTAATAGAGTGGGTAATTGTAAGGTCCATGCAGATTTAGTAAAAAGGGCTTTAGATAAAAAAGGTGTATCAAATATGATAATCAGAACAATAGATGGAACACATTACTGGAACCTAGTATATGAAGGAGGAAGATACAGACATTATGATTCAACTCCAGGAAGTCATATAATAGGACCTGCAACAGATGAAGAAAAGTTTAACAGTAGTAATATGAGAGGCAGAGATTGGGATAGAAACGCGTACCCAAAAGCAGAATAGAAAAAATAATAAGAAAGAAACAAAAAGTCTATAGAAAAAAATAACAAGAAAGAAAAAAGCCTAAAGTGGCAGAATAAATAAAAGGAGAAAATGCTAATGAATATACTTATATTGATACTAAGTGTAATAATTTATGCAAGTTTTGGACCAGTAAATTTAGTATATATTCTATTTAGTAGTTTAACAAGTTTCTTGGTAGCAAAATATGCTAAAAATAAAAATAGAAAGGTATATTTTACATTAACAATAATCATTAACTTAGCAATATTAGTATTTTTTAAATTGCAAAGTTATACAAGTTTAATTGGACTACCAGTAGAAAACATTATGGTTCCAATAGGAATCTCATACTATACTTTACAAATTATTTCATATTTAGTGGATGTATATAAGAAGAAATATGAGCCACAACAAAGCTTAATAAAATACTTGATGTATGTAATATATATGCCATATTTAATAATAGGACCAATAAATAGATATGATGATATATCAGAAAGTTTATACGCAAAGAAAAAATGGAATACAGAAAGAATTGTAAATGGAATTGTAAGAATTGTATGGGGATTATTGAAAAAGTTAGTTATAGCAGGGAGAGTTTCAATTATTATTTCTGCTATAACTGGTAATATATCAGAATACAATGGAGCTTATGCATTTTTAGCAATGTTACTATATTCAATTGAAATATACGCAGACTTTAGTGGTGGAATTGATATGGTAATAGGTGTTTCTAAGATATTTGGAATAAATATTAAAGAAAACTTCAATAGCCCATATTTAGCAGAAAATACAAAAGAATTTTGGAGAAGATGGCATATTGGTTTAAGCTCATGGCTTAAAGATTATGTTTATATTCCTCTGGGAGGAAATAGAAAAGGAAAATGGCGTACAAAGATAAATTTAATAATTACATTCACAGTATCAGGGCTTTGGCATGGAGCAAACTACATTTTATGGGGATTACTTCATGGAATATTAGTTACAATTTCTAAATTTACAACAACAAAATGGAAGAACTTAAATAGAGTTATAAATTATATATTAGTATCTATTTTATGGGCATTTTTCATATGGCCTAACTGGACAACAGCACTCCAAATGATAGGTTCTATATTTACTAATTTTAATTATCCTGATTTATTTGCAAATTTACTTAATTTAAATTTAGATTTAGGAAACATAATTGTTTTAGTATTTTCAACTATAATTCTTGCGATATTTGATGCTAGAAAAGATACAATAATCAGTTATGTAAAAGATATGAAAATAGAAACAAAGATATTGCTAATTGGAATAATAGGAATAATTATTTTAGTATTTGGAATATATGGAATCGGCTTTAATGTAAATGAATTTATATACAGTAAATTTTAGTAAAAAAATAAAATTTAGCTTCGAATAAAAGAACGTTCACTGACTTGTAGCATATTTATAAATCTTCAATAATTTTAAAATAAAAATAAATTCGGAAAGGAATGATTAAAATATTGAAAAGAACTATAAAAATAATAGCAATAATAGTATTTTTAGTATTAATATTTATAATATTAAACAGATTACTCTCGCCTAAATATATGGATAGCTTAGTTGAAGGAAGTATGATTGCAGAATATTATGAAGAAGAAAAAAATCATGATGTTGTATTTATTGGTGACTGTGAAGTTTACGCAAATTTTTCACCAATGGTAATGTACGAACAAGAAGGAATTACAGCATATGTAAGAGGAACATCACAACAACTTATATGGCAATCTTATGGGATATTAAAAGAAACGCTAAAATATGAAATACCAAAAGTAGTTGTATTTAATGTAAATTCTATGAGATATAGTGAGCCAGTAAGTGAAGCTTATAATAGGCTAACTTTAGATAAAATGAAATGGTCTAAAGAAAAGGTAGAAATAATAAATGCATCTATGACAGATGAAGAAAATTTTATGTCATATGTATTTCCAATTTTGCGTTATCACTCTAGATTCTCAGAATTGAGTGCAGAAGACTTTAAGTATTTATTCGCTGAAAAGAAAAATACTTATAATGGCTTTTTAGTAAATAAAAATGTAAAACCAGCAGGGAGTTTGCCAGCAAAAAAGATTCTACCAGATTATAATTTTTCAGAAAAATGTTATGAATATCTAGACAAAATTACAAAATTGTGTAAAGATAATAATATAGAATTAGTTTTAATAAAAGCACCAAGCTTGTATCCATATTGGTATGATGAATATAATACTCAAATGGTTGAATATGCAAGAAAAAATGATATAGATTTTTATAACTTAAAAGAAGTTGCTGATGAAATTGGTATTGATTATCAAACAGATACTTATGATGCAGGATTACATCTAAATTTAAACGGTGCAACTAAATTATCAAAATATTTTTCTAAAGTATTAAAGGAAAATTATAACTTGGAAGATTATAGACAAAATAGTAAAGTAAATTCAATATACCAAGAAAAACTAAAGGAATACTACGTTAAGATTAACGATTAGGTGTAAAAAGGAAGAAATAAAGCTAATCAACTTAATGCTAAATTATAAAATACATTTATAATTTTATAAAAAATGGTGTAAATAAAAAAAGAGAGAAAAGATTGATAATTATTAATTCAACTTTTTATCTTGGAAAGGAATAATTGTAAAAATGAAAAAAGTAATTTTAATTTTATTAATAGTAGCAGTACTTATAATTGGTGGAGTAGAAATTGGAGTAACAATGCAGAAAGCAAACAAAAAGGGTGAAACTAGTAGTGGAGAAGAAATATTAAAAAATGAAACAGAAACCGATGTGTATACTTTTTCTGACAATGGAAAGAAAATAGCTTTAGGAGAAGTATTTTCTAAAGAAAGCTTAGGAATAGGAGATGAAGAATCATACTCTGAAATAGCAAGTTGCGCATTTGAAGGATTGGATAAAACATATACTTATGCAAATTATGAAATAACAACTTATCCAGATGGTGACAAGGATAGAATATATACAATATATTTTCTAAATACAGAGGCTAAGACAGAAGAAGGAGTCTCAGTATCAGACAGTTTAGATAAAATGTTATCAACTTATGGAGATAATTATGAAATTCAAGGAAATCAATACACATACACAAAAGGTAAAACTCAGCTACAATTTATTGTAGAAAATGATGTTATTACAAGCATTCAATATTCATATGTTACAGAATAGTGTCAATGTCAATGGGGACGGAGGTTTTTGACACTCGTCAAAAGGAAAGAAAACAATTTGAGTGTCAATGTCAACGGGACGGAGAATTTTGACACTAATGTCAATAACCTCCGTCCCCGTTGACAGACATTAACAACAGAAAGGATAACTATATATGTTCACAGATTATGTAAAAATATATGCAAAAGCAGGAAAAGGTGGAAACGGTGCAATAGCATTTAGACGAGAGAAATACGTAGCTGCTGGTGGACCAGATGGAGGAGACGGCGGAAAAGGTGGAGACGTTTATTTTAAAGTAGATTCTAATGCTAACACATTAATTGAATTTAGATACAAAAAGAAATTTAAAGCTGAAAATGGAGAAAATGGACAAGGTGCTAATAGAAGTGGAAAAAGTGGAGAGAGCTTATATATTCCAGTTCCAATAGGAACTATTATAAAAGATGCAATAACCGAAGAAGTTTTAGCAGACTTATCAGAACCTAATCAAGAAGCTTTAATATTAAAGGGTGGAAAAGGTGGTTTAGGAAATTCACACTTTGCAACATCTACAAGACAGGCTCCAAGATTTGCACAAGATGGAGAACCCGGAGAAGAAAAAGAATTAATATTGGAACTAAAACTTTTAGCAGATGTTGGATTACTAGGATTTCCTAATGTAGGAAAATCAACATTTTTATCAAAAGTAACATCAGCCAACCCAAAGATTGCAAATTATCACTTTACAACTATAGAACCAAATTTAGGAGTTGTTTCATCAAAATATGGTGATAGCTTTGTAATAGCAGATATACCGGGAATAATTGAAGGCGCAAGTGAAGGAACAGGACTTGGGATAGAGTTTTTACGCCACATAGAAAGAACTCGATTATTATTGCATTTTATAGATGTTTCTGGAATAGAAGGAAGAAATCCAATAGAAGATTATAAAGTAATAAATAATGAATTAAAGAAATATAGCGAAAAGCTATCAAAAAGAAAGCAGATAATTGTTGCAAACAAAGCAGATATGATTACAGATGAAAGTCTTTATAGTGAGTTAGAAAAATTAGCAAAAAAGAATGATCAAAAAATATTTAAAATATCTGGCTTAACAGGACAAGGTATAGATGAACTTATGAAATATGTATCTGATACATTAAAAACATTACCAAAAGAAGATTTAATTGAAATAGACAAATCTTCAAGTGAAAAGATTTATACATTAGATCAAGAAAAAGACAAATTTACTGTAAATAAACAAGATGGTATGTTTATAGTAAAAGGTGAAGCAGTAGATAGAATCATAAGAAGAGTAAACATAACTGATAATGAATCACTATTTTATCTTCACAAAAAATTAAATGAAATCGGTCTTACAGATGAATTGAAGAAACAAGGAATCAAAGAAGGAGATATTGTTAAAATAGGCAGCTATGAGATGGAATGGGAAGATTAAAATTTTATATAAAAAAAAGAACTATTACTAATTAAATTTATTATAAAAAACATAAATATAGTTATTTTTGAAAATGCCTTGGCCGCTTCCAACCTGAGTGAAACGAAGGGCGAATGGAGCAGCAACCTTTAGGTTGCGTCGCGTGGGCATCGCTTGAGAAAATAACTATATTTATGTAATTTTTTTGCTTTAATTTGTTTCAAATAAAAAATAAAATTTTTTTGTCGAATTTGTTGATTTTTTAGTACGGTTGTATTAAAATATAGTTTAAGTGAAAATAATAAAGAAAGGAAATATATCTATGAGGCTAATACCGCATAAAAAGAAGAAAAATCAAGTAAAAGAAAAATTAAAAAAAGCAACATATGAACTTTTAGCTGAAAAAGGATATGCATCAGTTTCAACTAGAGATATTGTCAAAAGAGCGGATACAGCCTTAGGTCAACTTACTTATTATTATAAAACAAAAGATTCTTTAATAAATGAAGTTTTAGATGAAATAATAGAAATGCTAATAGAAAAATTAAGCAATGTTGTAAATTATGCAGAAAACAAAAAAGAAGCATTAAAAAAATGTTTTAAAACATTTCTAGATACTGATGATAATACTCAAAGGATAATAATTGATTTAATAACACAATCATTCTATAGTAATAATTTAAGCATAAAATCAAGTAATCTTATTGACAGAGTCTCAAATATAATTGTAGAAGTTATAATGCATGAGGACAATATAGATAGACAAGAAGCAGAAGTTGATGCTGGAAAATATATTAATTATTATTTAGGAACTTTAATTAGAAAAAATATCAGACTAGAAAATTTTAATAGTGTTTCTGAAAAAAATGAAAAACTTGAGAAAATGACAATAAAACCTGCATATAATTAAAAGAAAGAATAAGTTATGAATAATGATAAAAAAATTATATACTATCAAGATGAACTTAATGATGATTTTGCAGAAGAAAACATAACACCAGTAAAAATTGATGGTAATTATAAATACATACATAAAAATATATTTTGGAAAATATCTGCAACTATTTTATATAGAATGATTGCAACGCCTCTTGCTTACATCTATTCTAAGCTAAAATTTGGAATGAAGGTAGAAAACAAAGAAGTATTAAAAAAGTGTAACAAAGAAGGCTATTTTGTATACATAAATCATACACAAGAAGTGCAGGATACTTTAACACCAACACTTGTAACTTTTCCAAAAAGAGTATACATAGTAGCACATCCTAATAACGTATCAATAAAAGGAATGAAAACAGCTAATAAAATGTTAGGAGCACTTCCAATACCAGAAGATATGGAAAGTAGTAAAAACTTTATAAAAGCAATAGAAACGTATATAAATAAAAAAAATGTTATAGCAATTTATCCTGAGGCACATGTTTGGCCATATTATACAAAAATAAGAAACTTTAAAAGTGTATCATTTAGATATCCAGTAAAACTAGATAAACCAGTATATTCAATAACTTGCACATATACAGAAAAAAGAAATAAAAAGCCAAAAATAGTAGCTTATGTTGATGGACCATTTTACCCAGATAAAAATGTAAGTCAAAAAGAAGCAGAAAACATTTTAAGAGATACAGTTTATAATAAAATGGTAGAAAGAAGTAAAAACAGTACTTTAGAGTATATTAAATATGTAAAAATAGATGATAAATCTAAAGAAAAAATACATTTATAAAAAATGTAAGTTCATTTTTGTAAAACTTATTATACAAGGGAAAATTTATTATAACAAGGGGAAGTTAAACAATGATAAATTTAATGTTTTGTTTAAATGGTAAATTTATGGATGGCATAATAATAAGCCTTTTATCTATTGCAAAACATACAAAAGAAAGTCTTAACGTATATGTTCTTACAGTAGATTTAAGGGAATTGGATGAATCTTTTACACCATTTACACAAGAGCAAACAGACATATTAAATAAAATAGTAAAAGAAAAAAATCCAGAAAGTAAAGTAACTCTGATAGACATAACAGAAATGTTTAAAGAAGAAATGGCAAAGTCAGCAAACATGAAAACGCACTATACACCATATATTTTAATAAGACTTTTTAGTGATAAAATAAAAGAATTACCAAGCAAAATTTTGTATCTTGACTGTGACATAGTTTGCTACAAAGACATTAAAGAAATATTTGAAACAGATATGGAAGGCTTTGAAGTGGCAGTTGCCAGAGATGCAATTGGTAGAAAAGCAATAAATAAGAATTATATAAATTCAGGTGTTATTCTAATGAATTTAGATGAAATTAGAAAAACAAAAAGCTTTGAAAATGCAAGAAATATGGTATTAAAAAGACCAATGGCAATGCCAGATCAAACAGCAATATATAAATGTTGTAAAAAGAAAATTTATTTTCCAGATAAATATAATGAACAAAAACGAAGGAAAGAAGACACTATAATAAAACATTTTAGTATGACAATAAAATGGCTACCATTTTTCAGACTAGTAAACATAAAACCATGGCATATTGATAGAGTACATAATGAATATAAAATTTATGATTATGAAGATATTTTAGAAGAATATTTAAAAATAAAAGAAGATAATAAACTTTAAATCAAAAGATATTAAATAATGGAGGGGAATATGAAAAAAATAAAATCAGAAATACCGATATTCTTTTCAACAGATGATAATTACATACCATGTTTATCGGTTGCAATACATTCATTAGAGGCTAATTCAAGTGAGGAGAATAACTATAGAATCATTATTTTACATACAGGAATGAGTATATTAGGAAAAGCAGAAGTTAAAAGAATGGAAACAGATAATGTAAGGATTAGTTTCCAAAATATAAGTCATATTACATCTAAAATGAGTAAGGAATTATCATTAAGATTAAGAGACTATTATTCAGAAACAATTTATTACAGAATGTTTATTCCATCAATGTTTCCAGAATATGAAAAAGCAATATACTTAGATGCAGATATTGTTTTACAAGATGATGTAGCTAAGCTTTATAACTTAGATTTAGGAGATAATTTAATTGCAGGAGTAACAGATCAAGTAATAAATGCAGTTCCAGAATTTAGAGTTTATTCAAAAGTTGGACTAGGAATTGAACCTAAAAAATATTTTAACTCAGGCGTACTTGTAATGAATCTAAGAGAAATGAGAAAAGCAAAAATAGAAGAAAAATTCTTGTATAGATTACTAAATTATAACTTAGACACAGCAGCACCTGATCAAGATTATCTAAATACTTTATGCAAGGGTAGAGTTTATTATCTACCAGAAACATGGAATAAGATGCCAGACTATGGAAAGAAATGCGATATAAAAGATATTCATTTAATACATTACAATATGTTTAGAAAACCATGGCATTATTCAGATGTACCATATCAAGAAAGTTTCTGGAAATATGCTAAAGAAACTAAATATTATGAAAAATTACAAAAAGTTCTAGAAGAATATCCAGAAGAAGCTAAAAAGCAAGATTTACTAGGTGGAGATAAATTAGTAGAATATACAAAACAAATTGTAAAATCAGAATTTAAGTTTGCAGATATTGATGATAATTTAGATGATGAAGAAGAAGCAGAGTTTATTGAAGCTATTAGAGCAACTAACGAGCCTGTTTAGTGTTGAAAAATAATTACAATTTTGGCGTTGTCAAACTTTATTTGAAATTTAATCAACGTATAAAAAATACGCCTCATAAATTTCAAACTTGTTTTCCTAGCCAAAATTTAATTCTTTTTCAACTAGAATTGTGTCAACACTGAAAGGAATGATTGTAAGTAAAAATGGAAAAAGCAAGGGATAGATTAGAAGTAATAGAAAATATCAAAAAAAATCTACAGGAAAATAATTTAAACTCTAAAGTAGAAATAGGAGATCCAAATATTTCAAAAGAAGAACTTGAAGAAAAAGTTTTAAAATATGATATTTTCAAAAAATCTCCAATTAACAAAATAAAAAATATTATGACTAGAAAAATCATAGATAACTATGTAGATATGTTTAATAAAAACACAGAAATAATAGGTTTGGAGAACCTTGAAAACATAGACACTGGTGCTATAATTACATCTAATCATTTTAGCCCACAAGATAGCACACCTATAATATATTGTATGAAAAAGTTAGGAAAATACAAAGATTTTAACATTATAATAACTGAAAATAATTTAGCTATGGATGGTGAGTTCGGCTTTATAATGAACAACTTTAACAATATTCCAATAAGCAAAAATAAAGAATATACAGAAAAGAAATTTATGCCAGCTTTAAAAAAATTTTTAGACAAGAAGCACTTCATTTTAATTTATCCAGAACAGGAAATGTGGTTTAATTATAGAAAGGTAAGAAACTTAAAACCAGGAGCATATCATTTAGCCGCTAGATTCAATGTTCCAATAATTCCTTGTTTTGTTGAAATGAGAGAAATAGAAGGTGAATATGAACCAAACGGATTTAATAAATTAAAATATACACTACACATAATGCCACCAATTTATCCTGATAAAAATTTATCTTTAAAAGAAAATAAAGAAATTCTAAGACAAAAAGATTATGAACTAAAAAAGCAAACATTTGAAAAAGTGTATAAAAGAGAAATGAATTACAATTTCACTGAAGAAGATATAGCAGGACTGTCAATGTCAACGGTGTCAACGGGTGTCAACGGGGACGGAGGTTTTTGACAACGTCTGTTAACAGTGAAATACAATATAAAAACTGAAAATTAGTTTGACAAACAAAATTTTTTCAAACTTTTGTTTGACAAACTCTTTTTTTTATGGTATATTCCCATCTTTAACAGCAAAAGAAAAAAATAAGTCAGCATTTAGTTAATATAACTAAAATACAGACTTTTTTGAAAAAAATTGAATTGTGGTATGTAATATATTTTACATAAGAAATTCTTCAAAATATCTTATTTATAATACATATAGCAAATTATATAAAAGGTCAATAGTAGTTTTCAAAATGTAATAAAGATGTAAAGTACGTGCTACAATATACCACAAAATAAAAATGATAATTTGACAAAAAAATTAAGCATTTTTAATGTTTACATAGATTTTTCTTATTTTCAACTGTTAAACTTCCGAGTGAAATACAATATAAAAACTGAAAATTAGTTTGACAAACAAAATTTTTTCAAACTTTTGTTTGACAAACTCTTTTTTTTATGGTATATTGTTATTGATAAAAAATGAGATAAGTAAGGAGGATGAAAATGAATAAATCAAGAAGAGATGAAAATGGGTTAAATAAGAGGGAAAGAGCAATTTTAAAATATATTGAAAAGGAAATACTTTCAAAAGGATATGCACCTTCAGTTAGAGAAATATGTAAAGTAGTTGGACTAAGTTCAACAGCAACAGTACAAGGATATTTAAAAACTCTTGAGGAAAGAGGCTTTATAAAAAAAGAAAGTAAAAAAGGAAGAACATTAAGATTACTTAAAAATTCAAAAGGAGATGAAGTACTTTCAGATAAAGACAGCAATTCTAATACAAAACAATTTTATTCAAATAAAGAAATGATTGATGTTCCTGTAGTAGGAAAAATAACAGCAGGACAACCAATATTAGCTGTAGAAAATATTACAGATACATTTCCTATTCCATTAGATTTTGTTGGAAATTCTGATTGCTTTATGCTTACAGTTAGAGGAGAAAGTATGATAGAAGCAGGAATTTTTGATGGAGATTACATATTAGTAAAGAAACAAAACACAGCAGATAATGGAACAATAGTAGTAGCTTTGATAGATGACGAAGCAACTGTCAAAACATTCTATAAAGAAAAAGATCACATAAGATTACAACCAGAAAATAGTACAATGGACCCAATAATAGTTCCTGATTGTAAAATACTAGGAAAAGTTGGAGGAGTATTTAGAAAATTATAGATTTACATAAGATAAAATATAAGAATTAAATTTTCATTACAATATGTCGCAATATCAGCGATGCAAGAAGGGAATAGTATTTAGTATGAAAAGAATGAAAACATTTTTTAAATATTTTTTAGCATTTGTTATAGTATATATTATAGTAGATATAGGTACATATATGACAATAAAATCTACATATATATCTAGAGATTATGAAGTAGAATTTGATACACCAAGTATAGAAGTAACAGAAATGAAATCAACTGTACTAAATGGATATTTAAAAGGAAGTATAACAAATAATGCAGAAAACGTAATAACTGGTAAAGCACTAAAATTAGATTATTACACTAAACATGGAGTACTAGCAGGAACTAAATATATAAAAATAGATAATTTATTACAAAATGAGAAAAAGGAATTTGAATCAAGATTTAATTTTGATAATGTTGATAGTGTGAAAATATCAATAGTAGATTCATTAGATATAGATACATCTGAATGGGACTTTTCACTAGATGACTTTTCAAAAGATAAGATAGACTGGTTTGTATTACTTGGAGCATTAATTGTAGTATTTGGATAAAATAAAACAGATGGAGAAAGATTATATAAACTTTCCCCATCTGTTTTCCAAGCCTATTTTCCCAACTGTTTCCCAAAAAAAACTGTTTTCCCCATCTGCTTTCCAAGTCTGTTTTCACAACTGTTTCTCCAGCACCTGTTTAGGTTCAGCAATTTGATTTTTACTTATTAGCATTTTCAATTTCTTTTTTATAAAGTAAATCATAACAACTTCGACAAAGAGATAGGTAATCTTTATCACCAATAACAATATCAGTGTTTTTACCACCTTTGTAATATGTAAAAACAGCATTTTCACATTTACAATTATCACATATTGCAGTAAGCATATTAACATTATCAGATATACACAATAAGTCAGCCATTTTGCCAAAAGGCTTTTTTTCAGCAGTTAAATTTAGCCCAGCAATAAAGAATTTTTTACCATTGTCAGCCATTTGTTCAATAGTTTTAACATCACCACTTAAAAATTGAAATTCATCTATACAATAAACATCAGCATCATATTTTTCTAAATCTTGCATATTGTTTATAACAATAGCAGGAATATCAATACCATTTCTGGAAGCAACGACATCACGACCAGCTCTAGTATCAATAGAGGGTTTAAACATTTTAACATTTTTCCCCGCAATTAGTTGCCTTTTATATTCATTTAATATTTGTTCTGTTTTACCACATTTCATTGGTCCAGAATATACATTTATGTCGCCCATATCGTATCCCCTTTTTATAATATATTTAAAACTATTTCATTTTCCTTAAATATAATAATACAACATAATAAAACTATCAAGTAAAAAAGGGAAAAAATAAAATTATATTTTTGTAATATTGTTGTAAAATAAATTTAAAAATGATAAAATATAATTGCTATATATCTTTTAAAAGGAGTGTATACATTTGAAAGAGATTGAAGACATTTTAGGAACTGAAAATGTAAGATACAATGAACCAATGTCAAAACATACATCATTTAAAGTAGGAGGACCGGCTGAGATATTTGCATTGGTAGATTCAATTAGTAAATTGCAAAAGATGATTGAGTTATGCAAAAATAAAAATGTTCCAGTTACTATTGTTGGAAATGGTACTAACTTATTAGTATCAGATGATGGAATTAAGGGATTAGTTATAAAATATACTGCAAACAATATAAACATAAATAACGAAACAGGAGAAGTTGTTTGTAGTGGAGGAGTACTAAACAGTATATTAGCAAGTAATTTATTAGAAAATTGTTTAACAGGATTTGAATTTGCAGCAGGAATTCCAGGAACAGTAGCTGGAGCAGTATACATGAATGCTGGAGCATTTGATGGAGAAATGAAAAATATTGTTGAATATGTAAAATATATGGATGTTAATACAAGTGAAATTAGGATTTTACATAATGACGAGATAAAATTTGAATACAGAAAATCTATATTTGAAAAATTAAATACAGTGATTCTTGAAGTTGGAATGAAATTCAATAAAGATGAGAAGAAAAATATAGAATCCAAAATGAATGAATATAAAGAAAAAAGAATGAAAACACAACCATTGGATTATCCAAGTGCAGGAAGTACTTTCAAAAGAGGAAAAGACTTTATTTCATCAAAACTTATAGATGAATGTGGACTAAAAGGATATACGATAGGAGGAGCACAAGTCTCTAAAAAACACGCAGGATTTATAGTAAATATAGGTAACGCAACAGCAAAAGATATATTAGATTTAATAGAATATGTGAAAGAAGTTGTATATAAAAAATTTGAAAAAGAATTAGAAACAGAAGTGAGGATAATTAGATAATGAAAGGTTTTTTTAAATGGTTTAAGGGTAAGGCAAAAATAAAAAGATGGATATTTTTAATACTAGTAGGTGTAGTATTAATTTGTTATGGAATAGCTAAGCTTATTGATTCAAGAACATTAAATTTAGGAGAAATAATAACAGTTATAATATCATTTGTATTAGGCTTTACATTTATTGTACTAGGAATAGTCTATATGCAAAAGAGAATGTTAGAGCTATTGGTAGAAGAAAGTGATACTAGAAAAGAAACAAACAATATAAACACATTAATATTTAATAAAAAAGTATATAATCAGGGACCAAAAATAGTAGTAATAGGTGGAGGAAGTGGACTAAATACAGTATTAAGAGGACTTAAAAATTATACTGATAACATTACAGCAATTGTTACAGTATCAGATTATGGAGAAACTCCTACTGATTCAAGAAAAGCTCTAGAATTATTACCATTAGACGATATTAAAGCAAGTTTAACCGCTCTTGCATATGATGAAAAACAAATGGAAGATTTATTAAACTGTAAATTTACATCAGGAAAGCTAAAAGATTTATCTTTTGGTGACATATATTTCTTAGCAATGAATGAAGTTTATCGTAATTTTCCAAAATCAATAGAAAATTCAACAGGTGTACTTAATATGACAGGAAAAGTTTTACCTGTTACATTAGAGCCAATAAATATTTGTGCAGAACTAGAAGATGGAACTGTAATAGAAAAAAGAGATAAAATTCCAGAAATGGTTAACCAAACTACAAACAAAATAAGTAGAGTATATATAAGTCCAACAAACACTAGACCAGCACCGGGAGTTATAGATGCTATAAATGAGGCAGATGCTATTGTAATAGGACCTGGAAGCCTTTATACAAATGTTATACCAAATTTATTAGTAAAAGGTATTGCAAAAGCAGTAAAGGATTCGAAAGCTATTAAAGTATATGTAAGCAATATTATGACAGAAATGGGACAAACTGATGATTATAAATTGTCAGATCATATAAAAGCAATAGTTGACTATGTAGGTAAAGGAATCATAGATTATTGTATTTATGACACAGGAGAAATAATACCAGAATTTATTCATAAATATAATGAAGAAGGAAAAGACATAGTTATTCCAGATGTTACAAAAGCTAAGGAATATGGTATAAAATTAATACAAAGAAATCTATCTAATATAGAAGATGATAAAGTAAGACATGATTCAGATGTAATTGCGACAACAATAATTCAACTTATATGCGATGAACTTAAATTTAAAGATATGCAAAATGATAGTCAATATATGATGTTAAACTCTAGAATGAAAGAAACAAAAAGAGAGATACATAAAAGAGAAAGAGCAGAAAGAAAGTTCAGAAAATCAGGAAGAAAGCAGTTTGAAAGAAGAGATAAAGATAGTAAGTTTAAAACAAAATATAATCAAAGAATCAAATCAATTAAAGAAAGCAATAAAAAAAGTAGTAAAAATAGTTAGGATAAAGTAATAAAAATAGTTTAGGATAAAGCAATAAATATAGTTAGGAGAAACAAATGAAAGAATGGATTATAACAAATGGAATAGGTGGATATGCTTCATCCACTGATTTTGGTGGAATGAACACAAGAAAGTATCATGGGTTGCTAATTGCAGCAGAAAAACCTCCATATAATCGAAAACTTATACTTTCAAAATTGGACGAAAGTATTGAAATTAATGGAAAGAAAACAGCTTTATATACAAATGAGGCAAATAATGAAATCTCAAATGGAAATAACTATTTAATTAATTTTGAAAAACAGATTATACCAATATATACATATAAGGTATCTAAGGTTGTAATAGAAAAGTCAATATGTATGATTTATGGTAAAAATGCTGTAGCAATAGTTTATAGAGTAATGAACCAAAAAGCTAAAACAAAACTAAACTTAACACCTGTAGTAAATTATAGAGATTTCCATTCTATAACTAAAGAAACAGAATTTAAATATACACAAGATATTTCTAAAGATTTAGATAAAGTACAAATTGACTTAGGAGATAATCACAGAATAAATATGGGAATAAAAGGCTCAATATACACTAAACACGATAATGACATTTTTTATAATATGCAATATAGAGTAGAAAAAGAAAGAGGCTTTGATTATATAGAAAACCATATTGTTCCGGGAACTTTTACTGTAGAAATAAAGCCAAATGAAGATAAAGAGATTGTATTTATTTGTTCTTTAGATGGTAAATATGGAGTAGACATAAATGATATTACAAAATTAAGTGGAGAAAAAATAATAGACTCAGAACTAGAAAGAATAAATAGTCAAATAGATATGTCAAAACTTATATTAAATAGGCCTAAAAAGTATGAAGATGAAGAAGCATATAAAGATTTAGTAAAACAATATATTGTAGCAGCAGATAATTTTATTGTTTATAAGCAATCAAATAAATTACACACAATAATTGCAGGATACCCATGGTTCAATGACTGGAATAGAGACACATTAATTGCTTTTGAAGGATTATTACTAGTTACGAGAAAATATAAAATTGCAGAAGAAGTACTACTTTCTTGCATTGATAACATAAAGCAAGGATTAATTCCAAATGGTTATTCAGAATATACAGGAGAGCCATTATATAATAGTGTAGATAGTTCATTATTGTTTTTTGAAGCAGTAAGCAAGTATCTTAAATATACAGAAAATTATGAATTTGTAAGAGATAATTTGTACAAGCAAATGAAAAGCATAATAGATAATTATATTGATGGTATAAACATTGATGGAAATAATATATATTTAGACGATATAGATTATTTAATAGTATCAGGAACACCAAAGACTCAAAATACTTGGATGGATGCAATGGTAAACGGAACAGCAATAACTCCAAGAAATGGAAAAGCAGTTGAAATAAATGCAATGTGGTATAATGCACTTAAAATTATGCAAGATATAAACAAACATTGGAATAAAAAAATTTCACAAGTTGAATATGCATATATAGCAAAAAAATGTAAAAAATCTTTTGAAAATAAATTTTATAATCCAGAGAAAAAATGTTTATATGATGTAATTGGTGATGATAGAGTAAGACCAAATCAAATATTTGCACTAAGTCTTTCTTATCCAGTATTAGATTGGAATAAAAAAGAAACAAAAGATGTATTTATAACAGTAACACAAAAGTTATTAAATAAATACGGACTTATGACTTTAGCAAAAAACGAAAATGGATTTGTATCAAAATATGAAGGCAGTCCAGAAAAAAGAGACAGTAGTTATCATCAAGGAACAACTTGGCCATATTTATTAGGACAATATTATAATGCACTAAAAAATTTAATAGAAAGTGAAGAAAACGAAGAAAGAAAAGAAAATTTAAAAGAAACTTTATTACAATTTAAAGCAACTGTAGCAAATACTTTTACAAATGAACTAGTTAATGGAAATACTTGTGGAAGTATATGTGAAGTATATGATGCAATAAGGCCAAAGCAAGGAAAAGGAGCATTTGCACAAGCTTGGAGTGTAGCAGAAATATTCAGAATCTTACTTGATTAAAATAAAAATTTTTTATTGTTAATTTACATAAAATATAGTTATTTTTTCATGCCTTGTTGTCGCGACGCAACCTAAAGGTTGCTGCTCCAATCGCGCTACGCTTGGTCGCTACGCGGCTATTCAAAAATAACTATATTTATGTAATTATAAGAAAGGATAAAAAATTGATCTACTTATTATTTGGTGAAGATAATTATATAAAAAATGAATTATTAAAAAAAGTAAAGAAAAACTTTGGAGAATTACAACTTGGAATTAACTATATACAAATAGACGAAAATAATGTAGAAAACATAATTTCTGATATAGAAACACCAGCCTTTGGATATGAAAAAAAATTAATAATAGCTAAAAATTGTAATATCGTAAAAAAGAAGAATCTAATTGGAGAAAAACTAGCAGAGTATATAGATAGTAATGACATAGATGATACTGATATAGTTATAATAGAAGATGAAGTTGATAAAACATCTAGTATTTATAAAATATTGCAAAAAAAAGCAACGATAAAAGAATGTAACGAAAAAAAGCCAAACGAAATAATTGCACAAATAAAATCAATTGCAACAGCTTATGGAGTAAATATAAAAGAAAATATAGCACAGTATTTTATTGAATGTGTTGGCACAAATATGCAAGACATTATAAACGAACTTAGAAAGTTAATTGAATATGAAGGAAAAGGTGGAACTATTTCTAAAGAAGATATAGATAATCTAACAATAAAAAAGACTGAAAGTATTATTTTTGATTTAACTGACAATTTAGGAAAGAAAAATATTAAAGAAGCAATGAATGTACTTCACAATTTAGTTTACGCAAAAGAACCAGTACAAAAAATTTTAATTATGTTGTACAATCATTTTAAAAAATTATATATTGTAAAAATTTCTAAAGGTGAAAATATTTCACAAAATTTAAAATTAAAACCTAATCAAATTTTTCTTGTAAATAAATATCAAAACCAAGCAAGATTTTTTGAAGAATGCGAATTAAGAAGTATAATAGACGAACTAATTAATTTAGATGAATCCTCAAAAAATGGAAATATCGACTTAGATGTTGGATTAGAATCAGTACTTTGCAGGTATTGTTCAAAAGCATAAAATATCTGTGCATTTCTCAAAAACAAAAATACAGTGTTATATACTAAAAGAATAAAAGTTTTATTTTTAAGCATAATAAACTTAACAAATAAGCTTTTATTTTTTTTGTAATCAATAGCCATAACTTTTAGATAAAATAGCTATTAATGTAGTCATTAAAAAAGAATAAAATAAATTTATAACTTTGCGTGAAAGGAATGTGATTTTCTATGTATAATTTTAGAACAGACTTAGCTGATGAAAGAACACAAATATGTAAACAACAATCTAATGTAGAAGATTTAGATGGAATAGAAACTGAAAATAAGGTAATATCTGATAATTTAGAATTAACAAGAGTAAAAATATTAAATGAACAGGGAAGCAGGAAAATAGATAAAAAAATTGGCACATATACCACTATAAATATAAAAAACATTGAAATAATAGAACAAAAAGAAATAGATGAAGCTTTTTCTTTAGTTTCACAAGAATTAAAATCAATGTTAGAAGGAAAGGAAGGACCAGCATTAGTCGTAGGACTTGGAAATGAAGATACAACAGCAGACTCTATAGGACCAAAAGTTATAAAAAATTTAGGAATAACAAGACATATTTTAAAGTATAAACCTGAATTGTTACCAGAAAACACAAGAGAGATAAGTGCAATAGCACCAGGAGTACTTGGCACAACAGGAATTGAAACACAAGAGATCTTGAAAGGACTTGTAGAAAAAATAAATGTTGGAGTTATAATTGTTATAGATGCATTAGCTTCAAATAATATTTCTAGATTATTAAAAACAATACAGATATGTGATACTGGAATTGTTCCCGGTTCAGGAGTTCAAAATAGAAGAAAAGAAATAAGTATTGACACTATGGGAATTCCAGTTATAGCAATAGGAGTACCAACAATAGTTGAAGCTGCTACAATTGTAGCAAATACATTTGATATACTAATTGACAAATTTGAAGAATTTAATTTTCTAAAAGATTCATCATATGAGGATAAATATCAATTAATAAAAACAGTATTAGAACCATGCAAATATAATCTAGCCGTTATGCCAAAAGAAATAGACGATTTAGTTGACAATATGAAAGAAATAATTGCAAAAGGAATAAACCAAGCACTAAAAAGTAATTAAAAATAAACACTTTACATATTAAGTAGCTGGTTGACTAATAAACGCTCTACATATTAAGTAGGTGTTTAATTTAAATATTAAGACGTTAGTTAATTAATAAACATTAAATTAATAAAATCTAAGATTATTAGATGAAGCGGATAAAATATATAAAAGAAATATTTTAAAGATGGACCTTTTTTACCATTATACAAAAGCATAAATATAAATGGAAGATAAGTAAATAATACACGGGAAAGATTCCACCAGCTTAAAGGTCTGACAATTAATTGTGAGTAATATCTTATACAACAAAGTGCCAAAAATCCTAATATAAAAATAAAGTGATTTATAATATTTCTTTTTTTGCTAACATCTTTATTTATAGAAGGGCAGAATAAATATATAAATAATATTAAAAATACACCCCAAGCTTTATAATCAACTTCTAGAAGCTCTGCAATAACTAAAATAATAGCAATAGAAGAATATTTTAAAAATTTATTTGATATTTTATCATAAATAAATATTGCTAATAAACCTAAAGCTAAAGTAAAAAATATATTTAGTGAGGAAAAGCTACGAAATGCTATATAAGTCAATAAACTAAAAGGAACTTGAGAAATTAAAGCAAATAAAACAAGTCTAAGAGCATATTTCTTTAAATTACTTGTATTTTTGTATCCAACTGCTAATTGAAATGCAAAAATAGGAAAAGCAATTCTTCCAATTATATTAAGTACTGTAAAATGACCATATATAGCATAACTTGCGTGATCACAAAACATAGAAATTATAGCAATTATTTTCAAAACAAAACTTGACATTTTTTTATATCCTTTCACATAATCTAATATAGAGAATTATACAATGATTTATAAAAAAAATTCTTCTCTAAAAGGAATCTTTTTTAAAGAAATCTTAGTTCCTGCTAAATAATTTAATAATCCTGAATCTGTACTAAAATTAAAGCCTAAACTATAGCTACAAAGTAGTTGTGTTGAAACCTTATATTTTTTATTTAATTCATAAGAACCATATTTTCCATCACCTATAATAGGCAAAGAACAGTGAGCTAAATGAGCTCTAATTTGATGCGTTTTTCCAGTATGAAGTGTAACATCAAGAAGTGATAAATTCTTTTCTTTATTGTAATCTATAAGTTTATAAGAAGTATGAATCTTTGAGTAATGATTCTTTGGATCATTTGAAATATAAACAATGGATTTTTTACTATCTTTAAATAGATAAGCAGTTAAATTATCAAATTGTTTAGCATGCCCATAACAACAAGCAACATAATGTTTTTCTATTTCAGAATTTTTAAATTTATCTAAAAGTATAGACAAGCTTTCCTGATTTTTAGCATATAATACAAGACCAATTGTATTTCTATCAATTCTATGGCAAGGCTCTAAAAATAAATATTTTTCTTTCATAATAGATGTTAAAGAATTATCCCCATTAATTTCAACACCAACAGGCTTGATAAATACTACAATATTATCATCCTCATATACTACAGGTATATCAATGTTTTCTTTAATACCATTTAAAATATTATCAGCTATATAAACATCTATAATATCACCATAATGTAGTACATCATTAGAGTTAGTCCTTTTTCCATTAATCTTTATATCTTTTTTTCTAAGTGCTTTATAAACAGCATTGACATTTAGACTAGGAAACATACTAGTAAGATATGTACTAATCTTTTTACCATCTCCATTGTAATCTACTTTTAAAGTTTTCATAAATCTCCTTCATTTTACGTTGTTAATTATCATACATATAAATTATACATTTTTAAATAAAAAAATTCAATAAAAATCTTGACATTTGAAAATATATAGTATAAAATAATATATGTCACACGGAAATGCAGGTGTAGTTCAATGGTAGAATCCCAGCCTTCCAAGCTGGCTATACGGGTTCGATTCCCGTTACCTGCTCCAATAAAAACATAATAAAACCCGTTGAAATATATGTTTTCAATGGGTTTTATTTCTTTTTTCGGGTAATTATAGGGTAATCTTTATATTTTATCCACTATATTAGCAACTTCACTATCTTCTTCTTTAAGAATAATTTAATATTATTTGACATTTATAAAAATATTAAGTATAATAAATATAGGAAATGACAATTCCACAAACGT
>CANQLO010000008.1 GCA_947624715.1 uncultured Clostridia bacterium | reverse complement strand
ATATAGATTATATTAAATATTAAAAAATAAAGAAAGGAGCGTATGGTTATTTAAGTTATTAAATATATCATACAAGATAAAAATGAAAGATTTAGTATATGTAACAGGAAATGAATTTAAATTATTCATTGCAAAAAAATATTTTGAACCATATGGAATAAATGTAATAGGTAAAAAGATGGAATGTATTGAAATACAAGCAGATACAATAGAGGAAGTAGCAACATTTTCATCAAAATATGCTTGTGATAAATTAGGCTGTCCAGTATTAAAGAATGATTCAGGATTAGTAGTTCCAGCTTTAAAAGGATTTCCATCAGCATACACTCGCTATGCAGATGATACTATTGGAGAAGATGGATTATTAAAACTTATGGATGGTATACAAGATAGATATGCGTACTTTTTAGAATGTTTAGCATATACAGAACCGGGAAAAGATACAAAAGTATTTGTCTCAAAAACAGAAGGAATGATTGACACTAAAAAAAGTGGAGAATATGGATGGAGCTGGGATAAAATATTTATTCCTAAAGGAGAAAAATTAACATTGGCAAATTTTAATGATGATGAAAGAGCAAAATTTTGGTTAGAAGAAGGATACAAAGAATTAGCTGAATATTTATCTAGTATAAACTAAGTAATAACTTTAATTATAAAAAATCCTTGAATAAATTGGTTAAATAATATATAATAAATGTGAATAAATATATTATGTAGAAAGAGGATTGATAATGCAAGAAATAATATGCCATGATGAATTAAGCACAAAAAAGTACGCAAGAAATTTAGCACAGATTTTAAAAAAAGGAGACATAATAGTTTTATCAGGAGAACTAGGATCAGGAAAAACAAAATTTGTTGAAGGAATACTAACATATTTTGGAATGCAAGAAAAAATATCAAGTCCAACTTTTACAATAGTCAATGAGTATCATAATGAACAAATTGATATATATCATTTTGATTTATATAGATTAGGAGATATATATGAATTTGAAAGTATAGGAGGAGAAGAATACTTTAATAAAGGAATATGCATATTTGAATGGGGAGAACTCATAGAGGATATATTACCAAATGATTTTATTAAAATAACATTCGAAAAAGGCGAAAGTGAAGAAGAACGAAAGCTACGAATAGAAACTGTTGGTACAAAATATGAAAATATTGATTTTTCAAATTATAAGGAGTGATGTATATGAAAATATTAGCGATTGATACATCAAGAGAAGTATGTTCAATAGCCATTATGGAAGATGGAAAAATAATAAAGCAAGTAGCAAGTAAATCAGAGAAAGAACATTCACAAACATTGATGCCTGAAATAAAAAAAATATTAGAATCTGCAAAACTTAAAATTGGAGATATAAATTTACTCAGCTGTTCAAGAGGACCAGGGTCGTTTACTGGAATCAGAGTAGGAATGGCTACAATCAAAGCTTTTTCAGATGCTAAAAATATCCCAATAGCAGGAGTTGATTCATTAAAAGCTCAAGCTTATGGAGTGCTTATACGAAAAGGAAGAAAAGAATGTAAAATTTTATCAATGATTGATGCAAAAAATGAAAATGTATATTTTTCAGTATATAAGGTTCATAACGGAAATTTGTCATTATTCAAAAATCCAGAAGTAATGAATATTCTAGATGTGGTTGAGTATGTAGATTTTACAAACCCATTATATATAGTTGGTGATGTTAGAATAGATAAACTAGAACCATTATTAAGTGCAAAATATTCAAAACAATATGCACAGGGAAAGAAAACTGAAAATTATGAGTATGTAAAAGATTTACCAGAAATGGCAGAATCAATTGCAGTATGTGCTCAAGATAAATATGAAATGGGAGACTATGGAGATTCAAGTACACTTTTTCCATTGTATTTAAGAAAGCCACAAGCACAAAGAGAAAGAGAAGGAGAAGATGAAAAAGTAGCAATTTGGGAATTATCTAGCCTAGATTTAGAGCAAATAAAGAAAGATTATGATAAGTTTCCAAATATATGGGATTATAAAACATTAGAAGATGATTTTAAGAACTCAAAGTACATTGTTGCAAAACAAAATAATGAAATAGTTGGTTTTACAGGGTACAGAATAGTTTTAAATGAAATGGAAATTATGAATATAGTGACAAGAGTTGATAAATACAGTCAAGGAATTGCTTCAAATATGCTAAGTTACTTAATAAGAAAGAGTAAAGTTGAAAAAATTAATTTAGAAGTAAATGAAAAAAATATTAAAGCAATAAAACTATATAGTAAATTTGGTTTTAGACAAGTTGGAACCAGAAAAAAATACTATGAAGGAAAAGATAGTGCAACATTAATGTCACTATAAAAACAAATGAAAGGAATTTTAATAACAATGAAAAAAACAAATGAAGTATCATATAAAGATTTAAGATATATATGCAATCCAGATATATTTAAATTTGAAACAACAGATGAGTTAGACTCAAATTATAAAGGAATAGGACAACAAAGAGGAATTGCATCTTTAGAGTTTGGCTTGTCAGTTGATACAAAAGGATATAATGTATATTTAGAAGGACCAACTGGATCTGGAAAAACAACATACACAAAAAGTTATTTAAACAAAATATCTAAAAGTAAAAAAACACCACCAGATTGGTGCTATATATACAACTTTGAAAATCCAAATGAGCCAGTTGCAGTAAGTTTACCAGCAGGTGAAGGAAATAATTTTAAAGAATTAATGGAAAAGTTCATTAAAGAAATTAGGACAGACATAAAAAATACTTTTAAAAATCAAGATTTTGAAAAAGAAAAAACAGTTATAACTCAAAAGTATCAAGAAAAAAGAATGAATTTGTTAGAAAATCTAAACAAAGAATCTGAAAAGTATGGCTTCCAAGTTAAATCAGCTGATAATGGTATTTATATGATGCCAATGATAGATGGCAAAGTTATTAAAGAAGAAGAATTTGACAAATTAGATGAAAAACTAAAAAAGGAATATGAAGATAAATCTGCAATAGTTCAACAACAAATAATAGAAGTTATAGCAGCAATAAAGCAATTAGATGCAGAGTCAGAAAGGAAAGTGTCTGAATGGCAATCTAATATTGCAGTTCTTACAATAGAAGGACATATTTCATATATTAAATCTAATTTCAAAAGAAATAAAAAAATAACAAAATTTTTAGATGGTGTAAAAAAAGATATATTAAAAAATATTTCTAAATTTTTAGAAGAAGATAAAAAAGAACCAGAAAATCAAGGACCAAAAATTCCAGAATCTAAACCATGGGATAATTACAAAGTAAATGTGTTTGTAGATAATAGCTACACAGAAGGTGCACCAGTAATAATGGATTCTAACTATTCATTTAATAATTTGTTTGGAAGACTAGAATATGAAAATTATTATGGTGTATTAAAAACAGATTATACAATGATAACTCCTGGACTTTTACAAAAAGCAAATGGTGGATATATAATTTTTCAAGCAAATGATTTACTAACTAATCCTGCATGTTATGAAAATCTAAAAAAAGTTTTAAGAAATAAAGAAATTGGAATTGATAATTCATTAGAACAAAGAGCATCAATGGCATTAGTTTCTTTAAAGCCAGAACCAATACCACTTGACTTAAAAGTAATATTAATAGGTAATGAAAATGTTTATCAAACACTACTTTCAGTTGATGAAGAATTTAGAAAATTATTTAAAATTAAAGTTGAATTTGAAGATTCTGCAACATTAGATGAAAGTAACTTATTAGATTTAGCAGGTTTTGTACATGGATTTTGCACAGATGAAGAACTTCCACATTTAGATAAAAGTGCAGTTGCAAGATTAGCTGAATATTCTTGTAGATTAGCAGATAACAGAAAAAAGTTATCAACACAGTTTGGAGAACTTTCACAAGTAATAGTTGAAGCAGCTACATGGGCTAAAATAGATAAATCAAAAGTTGTAACAAGTGAATATATTGAAAAAGCATTAATAGAGCGAAAAAATCGTGTAAAGAAATATGATGGTAAATATACAGAAATGATTAAAGATAAAGTACTTCTAATAGATACAAAAGGAAGTAAAGTTGGACAGATAAATGGCTTAACCGTTATGACAGTAGGAGATTATACATTTGGAAAACCAGTTAGAATTACAGCAAATACTTATACAGGAAAAAGTGGAATAATAAATATTGAAAGAGAAGTAGAACTTTCTGGTTCATCACATTCAAAGGGAATATTAATATTAAACGGATATCTTGGAGAAATGTTTGCAAAGGAAATGCCACTTTCACTAACAGCTAGTATATGTTTTGAGCAACTTTATAATGGTGTTGACGGTGATAGTGCATCTTCAACAGAGCTTTATGCTCTTTTATCAAGTCTATCAAATGTTCCAATAAATCAAGCTATTGCAGTAACAGGCTCAGTAAATCAAAAAGGTGAGATTCAAGCAATAGGCGGAGTGAATGAAAAGATAGAAGGTTATTACGAGATATGCAAACTAAATGGACTTGATGGAACACAAGGAGTAATGATACCACAACAAAATATACAAAACCTAAATCTTGATAAAGAAATTGTAGAAGCAGTAAAAAATGGTAAATTCCATATATATGCAGTTTCAACAATAGAAGAAGGTATTGAAATATTAACAGGAGTTCCAGCCGGAAAGAAGGATATACCTGGAACCATAAATTATTTAGTTTATCAAACACTAAAGAAATTTTCAAAAGCAAGTAAAAAAGATGATTAATTATAATAAGGAGCATTATGAAAGACCAAAATCTAATTAGAAATTTTAGTATAATTGCACATATAGACCATGGAAAATCAACTTTAGCAGATAGGCTAATTGAAATGACAGGAGCTCTTCCAAAAAGAGAGATGACAGAGCAAGTACTAGACAACATGGATATTGAAAAAGAAAGAGGAATAACAATAAAAGCACAAGCTGTTAGAATGAAATATAAAGCTAAAGATGGTAAAACATATGAACTTAACTTAATAGATACTCCAGGACATGTGGATTTTAATTATGAAGTATCAAGAAGTTTAGCAGCATGTGAAGGAGCTGTTTTAGTTGTTGATAGTACACAAGGAGTTGAAGCACAAACTTTAGCTAATGTTTACTTAGCATTAGATAATAATCTAGAAATATTGCCTGTCATAAATAAGGTAGATTTGCCGAGTGCAAGACCTGATGAAGTAAAAAAAGAAATTGAAGATATAATAGGCATACCAGCAATGGATGCACCATGTATATCAGCAAAAACAGGCTTAAATGTTGAACAAGTTTTAGAAAAAATAGTAAATGAAATTCCAGCACCAGATGGTGATAAAGATGGAAAACTAAAAGCTCTAATATTTGATTCAATATATAATGATTATAAGGGAGCATTGGCATATGTTAAAATAAATCAAGGAACAGTAAAAGTTGGAGATGAGATAAGACTAATGTCTAATAATTTGCATTTTACTGTAACTGAGGTTGGATATTTTGAACCAGGAAAGTTGGTAGAAGCGGAAGAATTATCAGCAGGAGAAGTTGGATATATAGCAGCAAGTATTAAAAGTTTGCAAGATATTAAAGTCGGAGATACAATAACAAATGAAAATTTACCAGCAGAAGAACCATTACCAGGATATAAAGAAGTAAACTCAATGGTATATTGCGGACTTTATCCAATGGATGGAGCTGATTATGAAAATTTAAAAATAGCATTGGAAAAATTAAAATTAAATGATGCAGCACTAGTTTTTGAGCCAGAAACATCAACAGCACTAGGTTCAGGATTTAGATGTGGATTTCTAGGACTTTTACATTTAGAGATAATAGAAGAAAGATTGGACAGAGAATTTGACTTAGGATTGATTACAACTGCACCATCAGTTATTTATAAAGTACATAAAACAAATGGAACAGTGGAAGATTTATATAATCCATCAGATCTTCCTCCATCTGTTCAAATAGATTATATTGAAGAACCATATGTTGAAGCTAGCATAATGGTTCCAAAAGACTATGTGGGAAACGTAATGGATTTGTGCCAGACGAGAAGAGGAATCTATATCGATATGCAATATTTAGATGAATCAAGAGTAACATTAAAATATGAGTTACCACTAAATGAAATTATTTATGATTTCTTTGACACTCTAAAATCAAAAACAAGAGGATATGCATCTTTAGATTATTATCTAAAAGAATATAAAAGATCTGACCTAGTAAAACTAGATATACATGTCAATAATGAATTAGTAGACGCACTTTCATTTATAGTACATAAATCAAATGCTTACAATAAAGGAAAAGTTTTAACAGAAAGATTAAAAGAAGAGATACCAAGACAGCTATTTGCAGTTCCAATACAAGCAGTAGTTGGAGGAACAATAATTGCAAGAGAAACAATATCTGCATTAAGGAAAGATGTTTTAGCGAAATGTTATGGAGGAGATATTACAAGAAAAAAGAAATTGCTAGAAAAACAAAAACGTGGTAAAAAGAAGATGAGACAATTTGGAAATGTTGAGATACCACAAGAAGCATTTTTAAATGTATTAAAAGCAAGTGATAAAACAGATTAAAAAGCAATAGTATCATTAAACAAAATTTGTATTTGAGAAAGGAATAATATAAAAATGATAGATATAGAAAAAGCTAAAAAAGCATTTAATAATTATGTAGAAAAATATGATAAATCTAATCCAAGAATAGCATTTAAGATAGCACATACTTATAGAGTAGTTGATGCAGCAGATAAAATAGCTACTGAACTTGAACTTAGTGAAGAACAAATTCTTTTAGCAAAGATAATAGGATTGTTACATGATATAGGAAGATTTGAACAAATAAAAAGATATAATACATTTGTAGATAGGTTATCAGTAGACCATGCTAATTTAGGTGTGGAAGTATTAAAGGAAAATAATTTTTTATCAGAGTTTTGTGAAGATGAAAAATATCACAATATAATATTAATTGCAATACAAAATCATAATAAATTTAAAATAGCTGAGGATTTAACAGAAGAAGAAATATTGCAAGCTAAAATTATAAGAGATGCAGACAAAATTGATATATTTAATTCAATTATCATAGAAAATCTTGATACCTTAATGAGTGATAGCAATATAAATACTTCACCAATATCAGAAGGAATTTTAAATGATTTTTATCAAGGAAAGCAAACAGATAGAAAATTATTAAAAACATCAATGGACGAATATATCTCTTATATAGGAATGGTATTCGATTTAAACTTTAAGCCAAGTTTTAAACTACTAAAAGAAAAAGATTATATCAATAAAATCATTGACAGATGTGAAAATAAAGAAATGATAAATATAAGAAAATTTATAAATAATTACATAGATGAGAGGATAATAAATGGATAAGTCAGAAGAAAGTGTAAACCAAGTAGAAGGAAGAAACAGCGTAATAGAATTATTAAAATCTGGAAAAGATATAAACAAATTATTTATTCAAAAAGGTGAAAAACACGGTTCTATAATAGAAATAATAAATCTAGCCAAAAAGAATAAAGTAATTTATACAGAAGTTGAAAAAGTAAAGCTAGATAAAATGGCAACAACACATAATCATCAAGGTGTAATAGCAATAGTTCCACCATATGAATATTGTGAAGTTCAAGATATACTTGACTTAGCAAAAGAAAAAGGAGAAAAACCATTTATAATTATTTTAGATGGAATAGAAGACGAGCATAATTTAGGTTCAATAATACGAACAGCAGAATGTTCTGGAGTGCACGGAATAATTATTCCGAAAAGAAGGTCAGCTCTAGTAAATGCTACAACAAATAAAACATCTGCAGGTGCAGTGCAATATATGAAAATAGCAAGAGTTAACAATTTAACAGAAACAATAAAACAATTGAAAGAAAATGACATTTGGATATATGGAACAGACATGGAAGGAAAAAGTTTCTATAATGAAGAAAAGTATAATGAAGGTGTAGCAATTGTAATTGGAAGTGAAGGATTTGGAATGAGTAGACTAGTAAAAGAAAATTGTGATTTTTTAATAAAGATTCCAATGAAAGGAAAAATTAATTCACTAAATGCATCAGTATCTGCCGGAATTGTAATGTATGAAGTATATAATCAAAGAAGGAGAGGATAATGAGATCTAAAAATGCAAAATTAAAGTTAATAATAATACTAGTAGTAACAATAATAATAGCTATAGTAGTAGCTGTATTATTCTTTTTTACTGATGTTTTTAGAACTAAGAGAGGTGCATTTTTTAGATATTTTAAAACAACAAGCAATAATTTAGAATTATTAAAAGAAATAGAATTTGAAGATTATGAAAGAGTAAAGGAATCTACGCCATATATAGTAAGCGGAGAAATGATAGTTAAGTCTTCTTCTAATATAGCTGATAGTAGTATAATGGACAAATTGAAGTTAAAAGTAGATGGAAAAGTTAATAATCAAAAAGAAAAAGCAAATTATAATATAACCATAAATAGTAGTAATACAGAACTATTTGACATATCTCTTGCAAGAGAAAAAAATATGTATGCATTTAACAGTTCATTATTATCAACTGCTTATATAGGAATAAAAAATGAAAGTTTAAAACAAATATCACAAGCGATAGTTGGAGATACTTATGTACCAAATGAAATAACAGAAATAAATTTTGATAAAATTTTAGAAACATCTAAAGTAGAAAAATCACATATAGATTCATATTACAATTTATTAAAAAATAGTAGTCCAGACACAGCATTTAGTAAGGAGAAAAACAAAATAGAAATAGACGGACAAAATTATAATGTAACATCTTATACTTTAAAATTAGAAAATAAAGAAAGTGCAAATGTCCAAGATGTTATATTATCAAAACTTACTCAAGATAGCATAATGATGGATTACTTAACATCAAGATTTAAACTTTTAAACCTAGATGATGAATATACAGATATAAACACTTTTAATATAAAAATGAGAGAAAAGATAGAAAGTTTAAATGAAAATCCAGAATCAGCTGGAAAAATTGAAATAACAGTAAATGAACATAAACAAAAAAATATAAAAACAACGGTTAAAATAAATGATTTAAGTTTTGGCATTACACATATTAATGAAGAAAATAAAGAAATAATTATATTTGAATTAAATAACAAATTATTAAAAATAGGAAAAGAAGATAACAATATTGTATTTAAATACTCATACATTGAAGATGACATTAATAAATCAATAGAATTTAAACATAGATTAGAAGGAACAATAGAAGAAAACAACATAAAAGATATAATTGAAATAACAACAACAAATGGAATAAAAGTAGCAAATTATTACTATAGTGGAACTGTAAAATTTACAAATGATATTGGAACAATAGACACATTTGATGAAAGTACATCAGCAATTCTAAACAACTACTCAACAGAACAGATAAAACCTTTTATAAATCAATTGAAAAGTAAAATAAATAATATATATATTTCAAAAGGAGCATCAATCGGAATAAATTTAGATCCAATCTTTGAAGATGTAGAATAAGGAGTAAATTTATTTATGAAAAATATAGTATGGATATGGGTAATCAAGATTTAGTAATTATACAGGATTTAAAAAGTCTATCATGCTATTCAGCAGAAGGATTTGTAACACAGACATCAATAAAAGAAGATGTTATATTTGACATGGAATTACATTCATTAGCAATAATATGTGATATGTATAATATTAATATAAAAGTTGAAATAAAAATTTAAATTAGGAGGATTTATAATGAAAGAACAAAAGATTAATGAAAAGGGCATAACTATAATAGCACTGGTGGTAACAATAATTATAATGTTAATATTAGCAGGGGTGACATTAAACATATCACTAGGAGACCGGAGGATTAGTAACAAAATCTAAAAAATTAGTGTCGGAATATGGAAATATACAAGGAAAAGAATCTGGTGAAATAAAGGTAATGGAAGAATCATTAAAAGATGGGGATGATGAAACCTTTAATAATAAAGGAGTAAACAAACCAGTACTAACAGATGGGATGATACCAATAAAGTATAAAGATGGAAAATGGGTAATAACGAATCAATATGATGATGAATGGTATGAGTATAAAGATGTTGGTAATTTAGCATGGGCAAATGTTATGTTAAGTGATGGAAAGTATAAATGGAGTGATAGAAATAATAAAGAAGCAACTGGATATTATACAGATGACGGAACAACAGTGGTAGATACGGCAGACTTAGGAAGTATGTTTGTATGGATACCAAGATTTGCATATAGCATAAATAGTTATCACACAGCATCGAACAAGGAAGAAGGAACAGTACAAGAAATATTTGATGTAACATTTATAAATGGAACAGGAAATAAAGATTTTGAAGGAAACGAATATGACACAACATATAGTTTAGAAGACATGGATAGTAAAGTAGGAGAAAAAACACCAAAGATAGTACATCCAGCATTTAAGAATGCAAAAGGAATATGGATAGCAAAATTTGAAGCAAGTATGGCAGGAGAAAATCCAAATACATATGAAAATAATAAGGTAGCAGATAATGAGTTAAGAGTATTACCAGATAAAAATACATGGAGGTATATAAATATAGGAAATGCATTTCTAAATTGCTATAATATGCAAAAAAGTGGAAATGTTTATGGATTATCAGATTCAAAAGTAGATTCACACATGATAATGAACTCAGAGTGGGGAGCAGTAGCATATTTATCAGCATCACAATATGGATATGTACCATCAATAAATAGTAATGGTTCATTAGTAGGAACATCAGGTAGTGTTTATAATGAATATTCAGGTGGAAATAATTATATAACTTATGTAAGCCAAAGCACAACACATAATCAAACAGGAGTATATGATATGTGCGGAGGCGGATGGGAATTTGTGGCTGCATATTATAACAATCAAAATGGTAATATAACGAATCAAGGTACAACTAATGTGTTTAATGAAAATAAAACAGTAAAAGAAGAATATAAGAAATATTGGGAAGTATATGAAGTAAGTAATGATGAAATAGGAAACTATAAGGAAACAGGTACATCATTAGGAAACTTAGATAAATCATATAATAAAGATAGAATAGAAGTAACAAAGGTAAGATATGAAAATATGAAAAAAAACTTAGGAGATGCAATGTATGAAGTCATAGGAACAGAATACTCATTCCTAGGAAAAAATACAAGTGGAAATGAAAGTTGGCTTACAAAAGTTGACGGAGACTACAGTTTAGGATACGGATTTTATAACAGAGATTATGCCTTAATAGGCAATTGTGCTCAACCTTTCGTCTTTCGCGGTGGCAATTGGGTCGATGGAAACGGCTCAGGAGTATTCACCTTGAGCGGTGTAGACGGTGGCTCGTACTACAATCGTGCATTCCGTCCAGTGCTTGTGGTGTAAAATTACACTCTAATTTTGGCAAGCTAAAATTATCAAAATGAGCAATAATTCTTGTAAAAAATTTTCCTTATTTAATAGACAACACTTAATTTTTATGATAATATGTGTGATATGAAAGGAGATATGCTAGTATTTAAAACTAACATAAGCTATTAGTATGTACTTAAAAAGCATAGAATTACAAGGATTTAAGTCATTTGCAGATAAAACAGTTCTAGAATTTAAACCAGGGATAACAACTGTAATCGGGCCAAATGGTTCAGGAAAAAGTAATATATCTGACGCCATAAGATGGGTGTTAGGAGAACAAAGTATGAAGTCTTTAAGAGGTGCAAAATCTGAAGACGTTATTTTTGCTGGAACTCAAAATAGAAAATCATTAGGATTTGCAGAAGTATCAATGGTTATAAATAATGAAGACAGCTCACTTCCAATAGAATACTCAGAAGTAACTGTAACAAGAAGATTATATAGAACAGGTGAATCAGGATATTATATAAATAAAAATGCTTGCAGATTAAAAGATGTATTAGAATTATTTATGGATACAGGAATAGGAAAAGACGGTTATTCTATAATAGGACAAGGCAAAATTGATGAAATTTTAAGTAATAAGTCAGAAGACAGAAGACATATTTTTGAAGAAGCAGCTGGAATTGTAAAATATAGAACTAGAAGAGAAGAGTCAGAGAAAAAATTAGAACAAACAAAAATAAATCTAATAAGGATAAATGATATATTATCTGAAATTGAAGCTAATTTGGAACCTTTACAAAAGCAGGCAGAAAAAGCTAAAAGATTTTTAGATTTAAGGGAAGAACTGAAAAATATTGAAATAGGGCTTTTTATATATAAAATTGATACATATAAAGAAAAGCTAGAAAAACTAAAAAATGATAAAGAAATTTTTGAAGATCAACAAAATGATGAAGACGAAAAATTATCTAATTTGCAAAATTTGAGAGAACAATTAAAATCAGAGATTGATAATATAACAGAAGAAATTGAAAGAATGCAAAATCTTGGCTTTGAAAGTAAAACTAAGATTGAACAAATAACATCAAACATAAATGTTAGCAAAGAAAGAATATCAAATAATTTGCAAAACAAAGCTAGATTAGAGAGTGAAATAACAGAATCAGAACAGACAATACATAACTTAGAAGAGGAAAAAGAATCAAAGGAAAGTAAGAAAGAAAGCTTAGTACAAAACAAAGAAAAATTTGAGAACGAATTAAAAGAAAAACAAGTTGAATTGGATACTCTTACAAAAAAATTAAGTAGCAAGGAATTAGAGATAGAAAATAAAAAGAAAACAGTTGAGCTTTTGACAGAAGAAAAGTATGAATATCAAAATCAAATAACAGTTGAAGATACAAATTATGAAAATAATATAGAAAGAAAGAAACAAGAAGAAAAAGATTTAAGACAAGTTATTTCAAACCTTGACCAAAAAAGAGATGAAAAAAATGAAATGCTTAAACATTTTAATCAAGTGCAAAAAGAAAAAGAAGATAAGCAATCTGCATTAGAAAAAATAAAGAAGCAAAAAGAAGAACTAGAAAGAAAAACAAAAGATTATGAGGCAATTATTGCAAGTCTTACAGATGAAAGAAGAATGAAACAAACAAGATATAATTTCTTGTTAGAAACTGAAAGAGAAAAAGAGGGTTATAACAAGAGTGTTAAAGATTTGCTTATTGCTTGTGAAAATAATGTTGAACTAAAAAAAGGCATAAATGGAGTTTTAGCTAACATTATATCAACAGACTCAAAATATGAACTTGCAATTGAGATGGCATTAGGAGCATCTATACAAAATATTGTAACAGAGACAGAACAAGATGCTAAAAAGATGATAGAATATCTAAGAAAAAATAACTTAGGAAGGGCTACCTTTTTACCAATAGCATCTGTAAGAGGAAAGAAACTAGACAGAATAGTAAATAAAAATTTAGGCGTAATTGGAGTTGCATCTGAGTTAGTTAGAGCCAATAAAAAGTATGAAGGAATAGTTGAGAACTTATTAGGAAGAACTGTAATTACAGAGGACATGGAGTCTGCAATTAAACTTGCAAGAGATAACAAATATTCTTTCAAAATAGTAACTCTTGATGGAGATGTAATAAATCCATCAGGAGCAATGAGTGGAGGTTCAAATGCTAAGAAAACAGTTAACATCTTAGGAAGAGGAGCTGAAATAAAAAGACTAGAAAAAAATATTAAGGATATAGATGAAAAAATTTCATCTAAAGTACAAGAAAAAGAAACATTCCTAAAAGAAAATCAAGAAATTATAACTAAAATTGATATAGCTACAAATGAAATGCAACAAGCAGAGATTGTATATGCACAAGAAAAAGAAAAGTTAAATAGTATAGAAGCTGAGATTACAAGATTAGAAGAAAATAAGCAAAAAGTTCAAGATACAGTAAAAAGACTTGAGACTGATATGCAAAATAACATTGCTAAAAAAGCAGACATAGAAAAGAAAATTCAAGAAATAAATAAAAAAGTAGAAGAGTTATCAAGTGAGATACAAAAATTTTCTGAACTTAACAAAGATGATCAAAAGTATATAGACAATCTTAATTTAGATATTACGAACTTGAAAATATCAGTATCATCTTTTGATGAAAGCAGTATGTCTATTGAGGAAATGGTAGAAAGAATCAAGCAAGATATAGAAAACACTAAAAAAGGTATTGAAAATAAAAAGCTTCAAATAGAAGAAGGAATTAAACAAAATGAAGAACTTAATAAGACAATACAAGAGTTAGAAAAATCAATAGAAAAAATAAAGCAAGAAGTTGAAAATAGTAGCACAAAATCAGATGATTTAAGAAAATCAAGAGCAGAAAAATCAGAAAAATTAGCAGAAAAAGAGAATGAAATAACAAACCAATTTGAAACAATACAAAATATCAAAGAACAATTGGTAAAAGTACAACTAAAAATAACATCTGGAGAGCAGGACATTACAGATACTGTAAATGAACTTTGGAATGAATATGAGGTTACACCAAATAATGTGCAAGACTACAAAAAACCGGAAAATATACAAGAAACTCAAAAAAGAGTAAATGAATTACATAAACAAATAAAAGATTTAGGTGATGTAAATATATCTTCTATTGAGGAATACAAAAAGACAAAAGAAAGATATGAAACAATGGGAGAACAAAGACTAGACCTAGAAAATACTATGGCTAAACTAAGAGACATTATTACTGAAATGACAACAACAATGAAAAAACAATTTAAAGAAAAATTTGAACTAATAAACAAAAATTTTAATGAAGTATTTATAGAATTATTTGGTGGAGGTAAAGCAGAACTTGTTTTAGAAGATCCAGAAAATATACTAGAATGTGGAATAGATATAAAAGCACAACCAACAGGAAAGAAACTTCAAAATATGATGTTACTTTCAGGAGGGGAAAAAGCATTAACAGCTATTGCAATATTGTTTGCAATACTTAAAATAAATCCAGCACCATTCTGCATACTAGATGAAATAGAAGCAGCACTAGATGATGTTAATGTTTATAGATTTGCAGATTTCTTAAAGAAATTTAGCAAAAAGACACAATTTTTAGTAATAACACACAGAAAAGGTACTATGGAAGCGGCAAATACTGTTTATGGAATAACAATGGAAGAAAACGGTATAAGTAAATTGCTTTCAATAGATTTAAAGGCTAATAAATAAAATAAAAAAGTAACAACAAATAAAAACTTGACATACTATATATCAATTAGAATTCAATCCTTAGCATGGCAGCTTCGAGGATTTGCAAAGCAAATCATTGAAGTGCCGATTCTGAGCGAAGCGTAAAATCATTCCTCAGCATGGCAGCTTCGAGGATTTGCAAAGCAAATCATTGAAGTGCCGATTCTGAGCGAAGCGAAGAAAGGAGAAAATAGTATGCTAAGTTATATAATAGAAGGTAAAAATAAGATAGAAGGCACAGTAAAGGCATCAGGTTCAAAAAATGCAGCATTGCCAATTATAGCTACTGCAATACTAAATCCAGAACCAGTTACATTTTATAATATTCCTGATATAGAAGACACAAGAATAACTTTGGAAATACTTAAAATATTAGGTTGCAAAGTAAAAGTGGATAGTGGTAAAATAAGTATATCAAGTAAGGATATGCATAATAAAACTATACCAAAAGAACTTATGCATAAACTACGTTCAACAGTAGTGCTTGCAGGAGCAATACTTGGAAGATTTAAAGAAGCTACTTTTTCATATCCAGGAGGGTGTAATATTGGTAAAAGACCTATTGATTTACACTTAAAAGCATTTAAAGACTTAGGAGTTGAAATAGAGGAAAGAGAAGATTACATACATTGCAAATCTAAAAAAGAAATGATAGGAGCAAAAATTAAACTTAATTTTCCAAGTGTAGGAGCAACAGAAAATATTATACTAGCATCTGTTTATTGCAAAGGTGTCACACATATCTTAAATGCAGCAAAAGAACCAGAAATTCAAGATTTAGCAAAATGTTTAAACAGAATGGGTGCTAAAATATATGGTGCAGGAACAAGTAGAATTACTATTTGTGGAGTAAGAAAGTTAAAATCATCTGATTACAGAATAATGACAGATAGAATTGAAACTGGAACATTACTTTGTGCTGCTGCAATAACTAATGGAAATATAAAAATTGAAAATGCTAATCCAGAAAATTTAATGAATGTTTTATTTAAATTAAAGGAAATGGGGTGTAATATTTCAATCACTAAAAACACTATATCTTTAAAATCTCCAAAGATTTTAAAGAATACAAATATAGAAACATCTCCATATCCAGGATTCCCAACAGATATGCAACCAATAATTGGAGCAGTTTTAACAAAAGCTCAAGGAACATCTATTATTAAGGAAAATATATTTGAAAATAGATTTAAATATGCGCTAGACTTGATAAAAATGGGAGCAAACATTATATTAAAAGAGGAAGAAAATATTATTGAAATCACAGGAAAAAGTGATTTAAAAGGAGAAACAGTAAGTAGTAGAGATTTAAGAGGAGGAGCAGCATTAGTTTTAGCAGGATTATCTGCTACTGGAACTACTAGAGTCGAAAATGCAGAATATATACTCAGGGGCTACGAAAACCTAGAACATAAATTACAAGTTTTAGGAGCTAATATTAAATTAGAAAAGGTGGATATAAATGCAAAAGAAAGCTAATAGTGCTAAAATAAATAAAAAGGCACCTAAAAAGGGTGCCTCATATCAAGAAGATAAATTTATTGGAGCTGAAGAAGTACCAAAGATTAGTAAAAAGAAATTAAAAAAGATAAAAAAACAAAAGAAAAAAGAAAGAGCAAGATTAAATAAGCAAATTAAAAAGCAAGAAAAGTTTGAAGAAAAGCAAAGAGTTGTACATAAAAAAAGATTAACTGCTAAGCAAGTGAGAAAAAGAGAAAAAATAAAAAGAATAACAGCATATTTATTTGTAATAGTTTTAGTAATAACAGCATTTACACTATTTCTATTATCGCCAGTATTTAATATAGATAAAATAGAAATAAAAGGAAATAGTCAAATATCAAGTAATGAGATTATAAGTTTATCAAGAATAGAAAAAGAAATGAACATGTTTAGCATAAACAAAAGAGAAACTATAGAAAACATTAAAGAAAATCCATATATAGAAAATGTGAAGATAGAAAGAAAATTACCTAAAAGAATCTTAATAACAGTAACTGAAAGAACAACAGAGTTTTTACTTGAATTTGGAAGTTCTTTTGCATATATTGACAGACAAGGAAATATATTGCAAATATCATCAGAAAATATTTCGGACAAGCAAAAGATAGTTGGATATAAAACTTTAGAAGAAAATATAAAGCCTGGAAATAGAGTGTGTAAAGAAGATTTAGAAAGCATAAATAATATTTTTACAATATTAAATGTAGCAGAAAGTTATTCGTTAAAAAATCTTATAACATCTATAAATATTTCTGATAATTCAAATTATGTACTGTACATTGAAAGTGAAAAGAAGACGGTTAATCTAGGAACGACAGAAAATATAGAAGCTAAAATGCTGTTTTTACAATCAATACTAGAAAGAGAAAAAGGCAATGAAGGAATCATATATTTAAATGTAGATTTTAAAAATAAAAATCCATATGGTAGATTTTATTAAACAATTAGAATCACAGAAAAATAAATAATGTTAAGTTAAATTTCTTAACTAACATTATTATACTAGGAGGTTTTACAATGAAACATAATTCAATTGGTATTGCATTAGGAATTGTATGTTTTGTTTTAGGATTAGCACTAACATTACAGATAAGAACTATGACAATAGAAAATTCAGTGGTATCACAAACATTTGCAAATGATGAACTAAAAGATAGTTTATTACAATGGAAAGAAAAATATGAAAAAGCAGTAGAACAATTAGATAAATCAAGCAAAGAACTTAATGCTGTAAGAGAATCCGCAACAACTAATGCAAGTAATGCAGAGGAAAAAAATGCTAGACTTAAAACAAATAATTTATTATTGGGAACAACTAATGTTCAAGGAAATGGTATAGTTATAGAACTTGCAGATGGTAAAAGTACAGGAATGATATTAGATGCAAGCAATCTGTTAATTCATGATGGAAATTTAAGAGAAATCATAAATGAACTTGCAAACGCAGGAGCAGAAGCTGTAGAAATAAATGGACAAAGAATAGTAAATTCTACATATATAATGTGTGCAGGAAATGTTATATTAGTAAATGGAGAAAAAATAAGCTCACCTTGTACAATAAAAGCAATAGGACAACAAGAAAGACTATTAGGAGCAGTTGGACGTGCAGGAGGAATATTACAACAACTTGAAATGAATAATCTTTCAGTAAATATTAGTAAAGTATCTAATATAAAAATAAATAAATTTAATGGAGCTTTAACTAAAAAATATATGAAGGATAGAGGTGAGGAATAATGAAATTAAAAATTAATGCAAGCAAAGAAAAAATATCTTTATCCATAATTATTGGAATAGTAAGTTTATTATTAGTAAGCACAACTTTCATACAATTTAAGACAGTTGACAAGTCACAAGAATCCAATGTAGAGGGATTAAGAAGTGATGAATTAAGAACACAGATTGCTACATATAAATCAAAATATGAAGAAGCAATGGAACAATATGAGGAAAATCAAAAAACAATATCAGAATATCGAAGTACAATAGATGAAAATAAGGAATCTACAGATTTGCTAGATGAAGAATTAAATGATTCAGAAACATTACTAGGACTTACAGATGTTTATGGTGAAGGAGTAATAATTACTTTAAAAGATACAGATGAAGCTACATATACAGCTGGTGATTTAATTACATTGGTAAATGAACTTAAATATGCAGGAGCAGAGGCTATCTCAATAAATGATAATAGAATTGTAAACTTAACAGATATTTCAGCAATAAATAATAGCTTTATTGTAATAAACTCAGATTCTAGGATAAGTTCTCCTTATGTTGTAAAAGCAATAGGAGATAAATCATATTTATCAAGTACACTAAATTTAAAAAATAGTGGTTATGTTGACTTGATGAAAGTAAATAATTTAGAAATAACAGTTGAACCATCAGACTATATAGAAATATATAAATATTCAAAAGAGATTAAGGCAAATGCAATGAAAGAAGTAGAATAATAGAAATTAAAGCAAATGTAATGAGAAAAATAGAATAAAAGAAATTAAAGCAAATGCAATGAGAAAAATAGAATAATGTGAAATGTAAAAAGTTTTTAAATGTCACCTTATGTAAAACAAAGTGATAGAAATGGAGGATAGTATTATGACAATTATAACAATTATTATAGGAACAGCTTTAGGAATTGTATTAGGATTTTTAATTCCTACAATACCATACAGTGCATCTAAGTACTTAGCTATTGCGATAGTAGCAGCACTTGACTCTGTATTTGGAGGAATAGCATCAAATATAAAGAAAAATTTTGATCTAAAAGTTTTTATTTCAGGATTTTTTGTAAATGCAATTATAGCAATGCTTTTAACATATTTGGGACAAAGATTAAATGTAGATATTTACTTAGCAGCTATAGTAGTTTTTGTAGGCAGAATGTTTAATAATTTAGGCATAATTAGAAGATATTATCTAGCAAAAATAAGTCAAAAATTTTCAAAAAATAACACGAAAAAACAGTAAAAAATATTATTACAAAAAAGTTACGAATTTATTACAAAAATATTTCGAATTCTATTGACTTTTAAAAAAAAATAATATATTCTTAAACAAGAAAAAAAGAAATAGAACTGGGGGTAATTTACTTTGGCTATAGGTGATATCATTGTAGGTATTGACATTGGCGCATCTAAGGTTAGTTTAGTAGTAGGAGAAGTCAATAATTTTAATCAGATTGAAGTCATTTGTAACACCAGTAAAAAAAGCAGTGGCATTATAAAAGGAAAAATAGTTGACGAGACAGAACTCGCTGAATCTATTTCAAACGTTGTTAAAGATGCAGAAAAAGAGATGAATATGAAGATAAATTCTGCATACATAACCATACCAGGTAAATATGTCACAATTATTCAAAATAGTGTTACAAAGGAAGCTAAAGATAAATATTCAGGGATATCTTCTAGAGAAGTATCAAATGCAATAATGCAAGCTAAAGATATAGAGATTCCTGAAGGAAAGCAAATAATTGATATAGTGACAAATGATTTTACATTAGACGATGGCAAAAAGGTAGATGACCCAATAGGGGCTTTTAGTAGTAAATTCGTTTTAAATGCACAAATCATTTTAGCAGATAAAGAGTATATAAAAACAATATTTAGTATATTTAGAAAAGTGGATATTGATATAGATGGAATAGTCCCAATTGCATTAGCAGAAAAAAATCTTGTATTAGATGATACAGATCAAAAGGATTACATAATGCTATTAGATATAGGAGCAGAAAACACTGATATAGGAATTTTCGATGATGACAAATTTATATATACAAGTGGTATACCAATAGGTGGAAACAATATTACAAATGATATTGAAATAGTATTAAATATATCTCATGAAGAAGCAGAGAAGCTAAAAAGACAATATGGATTAGCACTAAAATCTTATATGGATAATGATACAGAAGTTGTTTTAAGTACCGTAAAAGATGGAAACAGAATAATAAGAAGTTCAAATATAATAGAGATTATGGAAGCAAGAATTGAGCAGATATTTGAATTAGTCAATAAAGATATAACTAACGAAGGTATAAAACAAAAAATAAACAATGTAATTTTAACAGGACAAGGTATAACTAATATTAGTAAAAGTGATATTGTAGGAAAGATTACATTGAACATTCCAGTAAAAATGGCATCAACAAAAATAGCAGGACTAATTAGACCAGAATATGCAACAGCTTATGCTTTAGTTAGATATATTGCTTCAAGACCATTTGCAAAAACAGTATCAAGTAGTTTAGACATAAATTCAAATGAAGGATTCTTACAAAATCTTTTAGAAAAAGTTAAAGATTTTTTCTATTCATAATCTTATATAGAAATTGAAAATTTTTAGAAAAAGTTAGAAGCCTTTTCTATTAATAATCAGAAGATAAGTATAATAGGTATAAATATTTTAGGAGGAAAAGTTATGTTAGTGGATAGCTATGATGAAAATGTAAATACAACAGATGAAACAGCAGTTATTAAAGTAATTGGTGTAGGAGGAGCAGGAAATAATGCAGTAAATAGAATGGTTGACTCAGGAATTGATGGAGTTGAATTTATATCTATAAATACTGATAAGCAAGCTCTTATGTTATCAAAGGCACCAACAAAAATACAAATAGGTGAAAAGATAACAAGAGGATTAGGAGCAGGAGCAAACCCAGATATAGGAGCACAAGCTGCTGAAGAAAGTAAAACTGAAATATCAGAAGCTATAAGAGGAGCTGATATGGTATTTGTTACATCTGGAATGGGTGGAGGAACAGGAACTGGAGCAGCACCTATAGTAGCATCTATTGCAAAGGAAATGGGAATATTAACAATAGCAGTTGTTACAAAGCCATTTACTTTTGAAGGAAAGAAAAGACTTACACAAGCAGAGCGTGGAATAGAAAGCCTTAAAGGAAAAGTAGATACATTAGTAGTAATACCAAATGATAAGTTATTACAAATAATTGATAGAAAAACAACAATGTTAGAAGCTTTCAAAATGGCAGATGATATACTAAGACAAGGTGTACAAGGTATATCAGACTTAATTAAAGTACCAGGGTTAGTAAATCTAGATTTTGCAGATGTAAAAACAGTAATGCTTAACACAGGAATGGCTCATATGGGAATAGGAAGAGCATCTGGAGAAAATAGAGCAGAAGATGCTGCAAAACAAGCTATCCAAAGTCCACTATTAGAAACAACAATAGAGGGAGCTAGAGGAGTTATTATTAATGTAACAGGTGGAGAAAACTTAGGATTACATGAAGTTAATACAGCAGCAGAATTAGTACAAAGAAGTGTAGATCCAGAAGCAAACATAATATTTGGTGCAGTAATAGATAAAAGCCTTGATGAAGATATTTGTATAACAGTAATAGCAACTGGATTTGATAAAGAACCGGGAGCAAAGGAAACAAGTATTAGTTCAAAACCTTGGCTTAAAAATCAAACAACACCAGTAACTAAAGACGGAATAGATATAGAACTTCCTCCTTTTATATTAAAAAGTAAAGGATTAAATAAATAATTATAATTCAATGAATAAAGTTATTTTCTCGAGCCTTGTTGTCGCGAGCAACCTAGCGGTTGTCGCTTCAGCTACGCGGCTTTCTCGAAAATAACTTTATTCATTTTTTTTAATTATTTAGTCAAAAAGTATATGTTTTTAATATAAATAGTAGAATAAAGAAAAGATTTGTCAGAAAAGGCAAGTCTTTTTTTTATATTGCATTTCAAAAAATGACAGTTTTTTTAACATTAAGGTACTAAAATAAGGACATGACAATTTATCTAGATATAATATTTCTTGAAAATACATTAATGAATTACATAATTCTATATGCGACTGGATTTGTACAAAAAAGGAAAATGAAAAATTTTAAACTAATAATTTCAAGTGTAATTGGAGCAATTTATGCAATTGTTTCATACTTGAATTTAATTCCTATTTATTCAAATCCAATTATGAAAGTATTGCTTTCAAGCATAATGATTTATGTTGCTTTTAATAATGAGAATATCAAGCAAATGATTAAAAATTTATTGTTATTCTACTTAGCTTCATTTGTAATAGGAGGGTGCGCGCTTGCTCTTTTATATATGATTTCACCACAAAATATTCTTTTTGAAAATGGAGTGCTAGTAGGAACATATCCAATGAAAGTAACCTTAATTGCAGGTGTAGTGGGATTTTTGATAATACAATTTTCATTTAGTCAAAATAAAAGACAAATGAAAATGAAAGATTTATTATGTGACTTAGAAATTTTTGTAAATGATCAAAAAGTTAAAATGAAAGCTTATATTGATTCAGGAAATACTTTAAAAGATCCACTTACTAAAAAGCCTGTAATTATTGTAGAAAAAAGTGTAATGGAAAAGATTATAGATATTGATAATTTAATAGGAGGTGATGAAAAAATAAAATTTAGGTTAATACCATTTAAATCAATAGGAAAACAGAATGGAATGCTTATTGGTATAAGGCCAGAATATGTAAAAATAAAATACAATGAAAATGAAGTGATAACAAAAAAAGTCATAATTGGAATTTATGATAAGAAGATAAGCAAGAACTATTCTGCACTAATTGGTTTAGAAATACTTGAAGGAGGAAAAAAAGATGAAATTGTTAGAAATGCTAAACAAAGCATATAATAAAATTTTAAGTATAGAAGATATAGAACAAATCTTTTATGTAGGAGGAAGTGAAAACTTACCAGCACCACTTAGTCCGGAAGAAGAAGAAAAAGAAATTATGAAACTTGATAAAGGTGATGATAAAGCAAGAAAAACTTTAGTTGAACATAATTTAAGATTGGTTGTTTACATAGCAAAAAAGTTTGAAAATACAGGAGTAGGAATAGAAGACTTAGTATCAATAGGAACGATAGGACTTATGAAAGCTATAAATACATTTAATATGGAAAAGAAAATAAAACTTGCAACATATGCTTCAAGATGTATAGAAAATGAAATTTTAATGTATTTAAGAAGAAGTAATAGAATAAAAAGTGAAATATCAATAGATGAGCCTTTAAATCAAGACAGTGATGGAAACGAATTACTTTTATCAGATATTTTAGGAACAGATGAAGACATAACATCAAGAAGACTAGAAGATGAAGTTGATCAAAAGTTACTAAAGCTTTCTATTTCTAAATTAAATAAAAGAGAAAAAAATATAATGGAACTTAGATTTGGATTTATTACAGGTAACGAGAAAACACAAAAGGAAGTTGCAGATATGTTAGGAATATCTCAGAGTTACATATCCAGATTAGAGAAAAAGATTATTGGAAAAATGAAAAAGGAAATTTTAAGTAAAACAGGATAATATTTATTCATAGAAAAAGATAAATATAGTTATTTTTTCATGCCTTGTTGTCGCAACGAACCTAAAGGTTGTTGCTCCATTCGCCCTTCGTTCCACTCCGGTTGGTCGCTACGCGGCTATTCAAAAATAACTATATTTTATGTATTTAATAAAAGAAAAATCAAAAAAATAATTGACTATGAAAATTTATTACTATATAATTAGAAAAAAAGAGAGAACAGAAGAATAATATGAAAATAATAAAAAGAATAGTAATTTTAAGTTTAATTATATTAGTAATAGCATTTAATACACAAGCATTTGCTGATGTAGGCAGTTTTGAAGACTATGACTCTGGTTCAAGCTGGGATTCAGGATCTAGTTATGATTGGGATTCGGGATCTAGTTCAAGTTGGGATTCTGGATCTAGTTCTGATTGGGATTATGATTCAGATTATAGAGGTGCGCCTAGTATGCCAATTATATTGTTAAACGGAATTGGTTTATTAATATATATATTTATATTATATTTTATATTGCAAAAATTTAGGAAACATTTAAACAGGCCTAGGATGAACTATGAAAATATAAGATCTCAAACAATATATGAGGATAATTTGGTGGCTAACAAGATAAAACAAATTGATCCAAATTTTAATGTAGAAGAATTTGAGAGCTATGCAAAAGAAATATTCATTAAGTTACAAAATGCTTGGACAGATAGAGATTGGGAAAAAATAAGACCATTTGAGTCAAAAGAATTGTTTGAACAACACAAAGCACAACTTGATGGATACATTAAAAATAATCAAATTAATGTAATGGAAAGAATATGTGTAAACTGGGTACATTTATTAACATTTGAACAATATGCAGGAAATGATATACTAAAAGTGGATTTAAATTCTAGAATGGGAGATTATATAATAGATGCTACTACAAAAAAAGTAATAAGAGGAGACAAAAATAAAGAATATTATCATACTTATACATTAACATTTATAAGAACAACTGGAGAATTAACAGAAGCTGGAGCAAATGGGCTAAAAACTACAAACTGCCCTAATTGTGGAGCACCAACTACTATAACTTCATCAGGAAGATGTGAGTATTGTAATAGTGTTATAACAACAGAAAGATATGGATGGGTATTATCAAACTTAACAAGAAAAAATTAAAATATAAAAAGTATTAAAGGAGGAAATTATGGGATTAATTAAAGCAGCAAAAGGTGCAATATCTAGCACATTAGGAGATCAATGGAAAGAGGCAATTCGTTGTGATGACATGACAGATGACATTTTAATGGCAAAAAAAACTACACCAACAGGAGTAATAACAAATGGAAGTACAGTAATTGTAGCACCAGGACAATGTGCTGTAATTTATGATAATGGAAAGGTAATTGATGCAACAGCAGAAGATGGATTATATACATTTGATACTTCAACTTCACCTTCTTTCTTTGCAGGTCAATTTAAAGAAACATTTAAGGAAATGTGGCAAAGATTTTTATACAATGGAGCAACATCAAAGCAACAGGCAGTATTTTTCTTTAATTTAAAAGAAATAATGGATAATAAATTTGGAACATCTGCTCCTATTCCATTTCAAGATTGGTCACATCCAATACCAAATAGGATGACTAACACAATGTCTCCATTAAGCGTAAGCATACGTTGCTATGGAACATATACATTTAAAATAGATAATCCAGCAATATTTATGCAAGAATTAGCTGGAACAGCAGATACATACTATAAATCTTCTGTAGTAGGACAAATGAGAAGTGAGGTTATTAGTGCTTTCCAAAATGTATTAAATGAATTGGGAAATTCAGAACATAAGGTTCCAGTTTTAGAAATGCCAAGTCAAACTGATGAAATGAAACAAATGCTTGAGGAAAGAGTTTTTGATGAACCAATAAGAAGAAGAGGATTAAGATTAGTAAGCTTTAATGTAGAATCAGTAACCTTAGAAGAAGAATCAGAAAGAAAGATTAATGAATATGAGTTAGGTTCAAATTCTTATATGCAACAAGGAAGAATGACAACTGCTTATGCAAATGCAGTTGAAAGTGCAGCACAAAATGCAAATGGAGCAGCTAATGGATTTATGGGAATAGGAATGATGAATATGATGTCAGGAGGAATGATGGGAGGAAATGCAACATCACCTTGGCAAAACCAAAATGATCAAGGAAATTCTATGAATTACAACCCTTATGAAAATCAACAACAAACTTCGGTACAAGAAAATCAACCAGCACCAGCAAGCCAACCAATACAAGAACAACAAATTGAACAAGAAAATCAGCCAGCGCCAGCAAGCCAACCAATACAAGAACAACAAACTGTACAAGATAATCAGCCAGCACAAAACAATACCTACAAAATGTGCAGAAAATGTGGAAATATGAATCCAGCAAATTCAAGATTCTGTAATAATTGCGGCGAAAAAATAGACTAATTATAAAAATAAAGTAGACTTATTTAGGTAAATAAATAAAATATACTGATACTATTGTAACCATTTTAGGATTAGATAGTATCAGTATATATTTTTGAAAATTATTTAATGTCAAAAATCTCCGTCCCTATTGACATTTAATGTCAAAAATCTCCGTCCCTATTGACAGACAGTGATAGTGTCAAAAACCTCCGTCCCCGTTGACACCCGTTGACAGACACCATTGACATTAGATTTCGACCAAAATTACATTTTCTCCTATGCAACGTATTTTATCCCAAGTAATAACAATATCATTATTAGAAGCAAGAAAGCTAAACGTCTTAGATGAACCTGGAACTATAATAGAAGTAATACTTCCAGTAGATAAGTCAGCACAAACATCTTGAACATAACCTAGACGTTTTCCATCTGTTATATTTATTACTTCCTTATGTTTAAAATCCATACCTTTTTGTGCCATAAAACCAACCCTTTCTATCTTTAATTGAAGGCACATATTCTTTAATTTTTAAAAGTAAAGACCTCCTAAATAAAATATATTACTTATAAGCTCTTTTTATGTGATTTAAAGCACTTTTTTCTAATCTAGAAACTTGTGCCTGAGAAATGCCTATCTCATCAGCTACTTCCATTTGAGTCTTGCAATCAAAAAATCTTTTTTTAATAATAGTCATTTCTTTATCAGACAATTTCTTCATTGCTTCTGCAATAGCTATATCTTCTGTCCAGTGTTCATCAGTATTTTTCTTATCACTAATTTGATCAATCACGCATAAGTTATCGCTATCGCTACCAGAAACTGACTCTTGCAAAGAAACCGGATCTTGGATGGCATCTAAGCTAAAAGCAATTTCTTCTTTTTCAACTCCCAATTCCTTGGCAATTTGCTCAATAGTGGGCTCTGTTTGATTTTCTTTTACATATTTATCCTTAACCATTAAGGCTTTATAAGCCAAATCCCTTGTAGAACGACTTACTCTAATAGGATTATTGTCCCTTAGGTATCTTCTAATTTCTCCTATTATCATAGGAACAGCATAAGTTGAAAATTGCACATTTTGAGAAATATCAAAATTATCAATAGCTTTGATTAGCCCAATACAACCAATTTGAAATAAATCATCTGCATTTTCATTTCTTGATTTAAATTTCTTTATAACACTCAAAACCAATTTTAAGTTACAATTAATAAATTTTTGCCTAGCTTCTAGATTTCCATTTTTTATCTCTTTTAAAAGTTCGTCTTTTTCTTCATTTGACAGCATAGGTAATTTTGATGTGTTTATACCACATATTTCTACCTTGTTAATCAAATAAAAGTCCTCGCTTTCATAGTAAAATCATTGATAACTAAAATTACATATGTTAAATTAGCTACTTTATCTTTATGTTTGCATAGATATTATTTCCAAAAATAAAAAAGGATATACAATAGAAATATCCCACAAACAAAAAATTATAGAAATATATTGAAAAAGTTCATCATATAGTTTATAATAGCAATAAATCCGAAGAATATAATTATATTCTCGTTACCGCTAAAAAAAAGAGGTAGTATTATGAAAAAATTTTTATCAAATTACAAATCAACGATAATTCTTTTAGTTGCTCTTATCGTTGGTGCAATTGTAGGAATTATATTCCAAGAAAAAGCAACTGTTTTACAACCACTAGGAGACATCTTTGTTAATTTACTACTAGTTGTTATAGTTCCACTTATTTTCTTAACAATAACCACTTCAATCGCAAAAATGCAAAATCCAAAAAGATTTGGAAAAATAATGATTACAATTATAGTTGTATTTGTTATTATGACTTTAATCGCAACAGCAGTAGGACTTTTATCTACAGCATTTACTAAATTAGTAGATACAGAAGATGGAGAGACAATCAGAGCTTCATTAGAAGAAGATGAAGCAGAAGAAACTGAAGAAGAAGAACTAAATCTTGCAGAAAGAACAGTACAATTACTTACAGTTAATGACTTTTCAAAATTATTATCAAGAGATAATATAATTGCTATATTAGTATTTTCAATACTATGTGGATTAGCAACAAAATTATCAGGAGAAAAAGGAAAGCCATTTTTGGATTTCTTAAATTCTGCAAATGATGTTGTTCAAAATATTATAAAAATAATAATGTATTATGCACCAATAGGATTAGGTTGCTATTTTGCAGCATTAGTTGGAAGCTTTGGAGCAACAATAGCATTAGGATATTTAAAAACATTTGTAATATATACAGTAGTAGCATTTGTATTCTATTTTGTAGTATATACATTTTATGCTTTCTTAGCAGGAGGCAAAAAAGGAATAAAAGTATTTTGGAAAAATATTTTAGCACCAACATTTACATCATTAGCAACTTGTTCAAGTGCAGCATCAATTCCAGTAAATATTGAAGCTGCTAAAAAAATGGGAGCATCTGATGACGTTGCAGAAACAACAATTCCAATGGGAACAAGTTTTCACAAAGATGGCTCTGCAATAGGAGCAGTATTTAAAATAATGTTCTTAGTATGCTTATTTGGAATGAGCATAAATACACCAGCAATGGTATTTAAGGTAATAGGAGTAGCATTACTTGCTAACTTACTAATTGCAGGAGTACCAATAGGTGGAGGAACAATCTCAGAAATGTTAATTATAACAATGATGGGATTCCCAGTAGCAGCCCTACCAATACTTACAATAGTAGCAACAATTATAGATCCACCAGCAACAATGCTTAATGTTGTTGGAGATACAGTATCTTCAATGGTAGTAACACGAGTGGTTGATGGTAAACATTGGTTAGATAAGAAGAAAGACTAAAAATTATATAATAAAAAACTTTTTAAAATTTTTTGAAAGGCAAAAGAAAAATGCAAGAAATAAAATTATTATATTTATATCCTGACATAATGGAATTATATGGTGACTATGGAAATATTCAAGTATTAAAATATAGATGTGAACAAAGAAACATCAAGCTTATAATAGATGAATATTCAATAGGAGATGACAGTCCTGACTTTAAAAGCTATGACATAGTTTTTGCAGGAGGAGGAGCAGATAATGAACAAAGTATATTATCTGATGACCTTATGAGACAAAAGGAAGGAATAAAAGAAGCTGTACAAAAAGGAACTTTCTTTTTACTAATATGTGGTGCATATCAACTATTTGGCAAGTATTATAAAGGTGTAGAAGGAAATATAATTCCGGGTTTAGAAGTATTTGATTACTATACAGAAGCACAACCAGATAGAAGAAAAAGATGTATAGGAAACATTGTTACCAAAGCAACTTTAGATGGTGAAGATACAGAAGTAATAGGATTTGAAAATCATGGAGGTCAAACATTTAATGTAAGTCAACCATTTGGAAAAGTAATAGTTGGAAATGGCAATAAATTTGGAGATAAAGAAGAAGGATTTTTTCAAAAAAACATAATTGCCACATACTTGCATGGACCATTACTTTCAAAAAATCCAAAAGTTGCAGATTATATAATAAAATATTGTTTAGAAAGAAAATTAAGTGAAGAAGAAAGAAATAGTGGAAAAATTGAATTAAAAAAACTGGATGATACATTTGAAGAAAAATGTAGAAAACAATTATTAGATAAATTTGTAAAATAAAAAATTTTAATGAAGTAAGTAAAAAAGCTTACTTCATTTTAGTATTTTATTTATTATAAAAAATAAATATTAGATGATAAAAATAGTAATAATAATGAATAGAATGCCAAATTATAAAAATTTACATAATTTAAAATAAAACTTCACAAGAAGATAAATTTATGGTATAATAATACTGTATAAGAAAAAGAAAGGTAAAAAATTTATGAAGAAGATACCTGAAAATATAAATAATATCATAAATGAGTTTACATTAGGTGTAAATGAAATATTAGGAAATAGAGTAAAAAAAATAGTGCTTTATGGTTCCTATGCAAGAGGAAATTTCAATAAAAATTCTGATATAGATATTATGATATTAACAGACTTAACAGATAATGAAATAGTAAAATATCGTAAAAAAATATGGGATTATGCTTATGATATTGAAAGTAAAAATAATTTTGAAATTGATATTTCTCCTTTATTAAAAAATATAGATAAATTCAATTACTGGTTAGAAGCTTTACCATTTTATATGAATGTTCAAAAGGAAGGAGTAGTATTAAGTGAGTTCTAAAATATCAAAAAATTTAGCTAAACATAGATTAGAGCAAGCAAAAGAAGATTTAGAGGCAAGTGAAATATTATATGAATCAAAACTGTATAAGTCATCAAACAATAGAGCTTACTATGCAATTTTTCATGCAATAAGAAGTGTATTATCACTTGAACCAATTGACTTTAAAAGACATAAATCAGTAATAGCATATTTTAATCAACATTATATAAGTACTGAAATATTTCCTAAAAAAATGGGTAAAAAAATTGTAGAAGCTAGTAAGACAAGAGAGGATTCAGATTATGATGATGAATTTATAGTAAAAGCAAAAGACACTAAAGAACAAATAAAAACAGCACAGGAATTAATAAAATTAGTAGAAAAATATATTGATAAAGAATAAAAATAATTTAATAATAAATATTTAAAGATAATTAAAAAGTAAAAATCTTTTTAGTTATCTTTTTTAATCTCATAAATTCATAACTTTATATAAACTTAATATAATTAAATAGAAAAATAAAAGGGAGTGTATTTATGGGATTTAAGGGGTTTAATTTTGATTGTTTAAGAAAATGGTGTATGAATAAAGCTATAAACTTAATAGTTGTTGTAGCATTTTTGGTATTTGTAATCATTACGATTTTTGCAGCAAGCATTGGAAGTAACAGTCCAGTTATTATAACAGGCAGTAATGCAGTTCTAAGTACTAAAAAAATAGGTTGGGGAATAAAAAGAAGTGACAACCATGAACAGCCTGATTTAGGAGCAGAAAATAAGAAAATAATAGATGAATTTAATGGCATAGCAATGGGAAATGAAGATAAACCATACATATATCTTACATTTGATGTTGGTTATGAAGGTGGATATACTAATAAAATTTTAGATGTACTTAAAGAAAATAATGTATGTGCATTATTTTTCATAACAGGACAATTTGTAAAAACGAGTCCAGATGTAGTTCAAAGAATGATTGATGAAGGACATATAATTGGTAATCACACTTCAAAACATTATTCAATGCCAGAAATAAGTGAAGAAAAAATAAAGGAAGATGTAATGACTCTCCATCAAGAAGTATATGAAAAATTTAATTATGAAATGAAATATATAAGGCCACCAAAAGGTGAATACAGCGAAAAAACAATTGCGTTTACGAATAATCTAGGATACAAAACTGTAATGTGGTCATTTGCATATGATGACTGGGACAATAACAAACAAGGAAGAGAAGATTATGGTAAGAAAAAGATTTTAGATAATCTTCATAATGGTGAAGTTATGCTTTTACATGCCACATCTAAAGACAACGCAAATATACTAGATTATATTATTAAAGAAGCGGTAAAGCAAGGTTATGAATTTAAATCAATAGAAGATTTCGAAAGATGATATTACTTAATAAATATAAAATAGTTATTTTCTCAAGCGATGCCCACGCGAGCAACCTGACGGTTGTCGCTTCAGCTACGCGGCATTTTCAAAAATAACTATTTTATATTTAAAGAAAGGAATAAAATTTAATGAGTAAATTTGATAAATTATTTGGAATCCCAGATGAAATTGCAAGTGATGTTCCTAAAGTAACAATAGTTGGATTTGATAAAATGCTTATAGAAAACTATAAATGTATATTAGAATATCAAGACTTTTTCATAAGAATAAAAATGTCGACAGGTTTAATTAACATCAATGGATTTAATCTTTTAATGAATGAGATGACTAAAGATGATTTAATTATAACAGGTCTAATAGAAAGTGTGGATTTTGAGAAAAACGAACTGTTAAATAAATAAAAGGGGTTTTGCAATGTGGTTTAAAATATTATCTAATTACATAAAAGGATACATCAAGATAGAAATTGAAGGATATTATATTGAAAGATTTATAAATACTTGTAAAAAGAAGGGAATATTCTTATGGGGTATAACCAGAAAAAAAGGAAGTATAGTGCAAGCAAAGATTGGAGCAATAGATTATAAAGAAGCGGTTAATGTAGCAAGAGAACATAGTTGCACAATAAAAATAAAAACTAAAAGAGGAGTTCCATTTTTAATAAAAAGATATAAGAAGAGAAAAGTATTTTTTATAATGTTATTTACTTTAATAATAATGATATTTTTCTTATCAAGATTTATCTGGAATATTGAAATAACAGGAACTGAAAATATAAATGGTGAAGAAATTATTGAAATGGCAAAAGAAAACGGACTTAAAGTAGGAACTTTTAAGGCAAAACTAGACACAGAAGAGATAATAAGTAAAATTAGAATGAATAGAGAAGATTTAGCTTGGATTGGAATTGAAATAAAAGGAACAAATGCAATTATAAAAATTGTAGAAGCAAAGGAAAAGCCTGACATAGTAGATGAAAATAGCTTTAGCAATATAGTAGCAAGTAAAGATGGAGTAATTACTAGTATAAGCGCTCAAAATGGAACTGTAATGGTAAAAAAAGATGATGAGGTTAAAAAAGGTGATATTTTAATAGCTGGTTGGATGGAAGGAAAATATACAGGCAAGTATTATGTAAATAGTAATGGAGAGGTAAAAGCCAAAATTATTTATTCACAAAATGAAAAAATTTACAAAAAAGAAACGAAAAAACAAGAAACAGGGAACATAAATAATAAATACGCGATAAAAATTAATAATTTTAAAATAAATTTTTATAAAAAGCTTTCAAAATTTGAAAAATATGATACAATAGTTTCAAGTAAAAAAGTAGAATTATTTTCTAACTTTTATTTACCTATTGAATTCATAAAATACACTAATTATGAAGAAATAGATGTAACAGAAGAACATACAGAAGAAGATGCTAGAAGAATTGGAACAGCTGATTTAGAAGAAAAACTTGATTCAATGATTAGTGGAGAAGTAGTAGATAAACAGACAGAAGTAACAGAGCATGATAGATACTATGATGTAAAAGTAACATACACTGTGATAGAGAATATAGGTACTAAGGAGAAAATCAATTTTTGAAAGGATGGTTTTTATGGGAGCAGAAGAAAAAAGTATAAAAGTCTATGATGCAAACAAAACATTTTTTGCAAGAATAGGAAGCACTGTTAGCAGAATATTAACCCCAACTAAAGTTGGATTTAATAATTTACTGATTAACATAAAAAGAAATTCTATGATGAAAAACTACAAATATATGCTAGCTTGCAAAGAAGAAAAAAGAGAACTAGCCGAAAAGAAATTTGAGGATTACTATTCTCTATATTTAGAAGCTATAGACCAATTATTAGTTGAAACAATATATAAAAAAGTAATACTAGAATCAGCATCAGAATATGAAAAAGACGCATTATCAAAATATTATAATGTAATACATTTAAAAGAAACTGATGAAATTGAATATAAATATAAAAAGCAGCAATATTTATTAAATATAGATTACAATAATATAAAAGAAGCCAATAAGCAAAAGCAATTAGAAGAGTATACTAAAGTATATTTATATGAGATGGAACAATTATATAAAGGATTATTAAAACACTATTGTGTAATACTTCCAGAGCAAAAATTACCAGCTGATAAAGAAAATATGTATAATAAAATATTTGACACACTTGAAGAATATGTAACTAATATTATACCACTAAAAGATATTAAAGATGATGAACTTATAAAAGAATGCAGTTTATTTGAAACATATGAAGTAGGAAAGCTAGATCAAGTAGATGTTTTAGATAAAAGGATGATTTTACTAGGAATAAGTAGAAAGCTATTTGTTCACAGCCTTCCACTTATGGTAGCAGAAAGATGCTATATAAAATTATTAAAAGATACAAGAAGTTTAATAGTAGATACAAAAATAGCAAGAAAAAGAGAAAATGCATATCAACTATTATTAAGGTTGATTGACCAATATAACCAAAAATTATTGAGTGTTAAGATTTACTGGAATAACAACGAAGATAGAGCACAATATAATAAATTTTCAATAAAATGTAAAGAACTTGAAAAAATAAAAGAAGAAAAAGGGCTTCATGAATATGAAATAAGAAAACAAATTCTATACATTAGAGAAGATATGAATATTCTTAAAAAGTACAATGATAAATATTATAGAATAATCAAATTTTATAAAGGTCGTCTAGTAAAACTTGGAGATATGAGACAAATAAAAGCATATAAAACAGGAAATTACAAGTTAGTAAAGGGATTGAAGGAATTAGTAAATGAAACAGCATGTTGAGATAATATATGATGGAATTGAAGAAAATGAAGCTTATGAAAATTTAATAAGCAAAGTAATTAAAGAATGTTTTAAAAATGAAAATATGGAAAAGTTAAAGTTATACGTTAGTATAACTTTAACTTGCCCAAGCAAAATAAAAGAAATTAATAACAAATATAGAAATATAGACAAAGAAACAGATGTATTATCTTTTCCAATGTTTGAAAAAGAAGAACTAGAAAATATGATTAAACAAGAATATGAAGTAGATGATGTATTAGGTGATATCATTATTTCAATAGACAGAGTAGAAAAACAAGCTGAGGAATATGGACATAGCTTTGAAAGAGAATTAGCATATATGTGTGTACATGGATTTTTTCATCTAATGGGATATGACCATATAAAAGATGAGGACAAAGTAGTTATGAGAGCAAAAGAAGATGAAGTATTAAATAAACTTAACATAACAAGGTAAAATGATATATAAGCTTAACATAACTAAACAAAAAACTAAATAGACTGATTAAGACAATATAAAAATATGAAAATAAAGGAGATACGAAATCCACATGAAAAAGGAAAGTGAAACTAAAGATAGTAGGCTCTACAATAAAAATTTTTTACAAGCAGTAAATAATGCAGTAAATGGAATAATATATTGTGCAACAACACAAACCAATATAACAAAACAACTTATATTAGGAACAATAGTTATGATATTAAGTTTGTTCTATAATTTCACAACCGCGGAATTCTTATGCTTAACATTTGCAGTATTTTTTGTAATTTTTGCAGAAATGATAAACACAGCAATAGAAACAATAGTTGATTTATATGTTGATACATATCACCCAAAAGCAAAAATAGCAAAAGATGTAGGTGCTGGTGCAGTAGTGCTAACAGCTATAAATGCAATTATTGTAGCATATTTTCTGTTTTTTAGGGAAACTGAATTATCATTTATAGCAGATAGCTTATTTAATCAAGTAGTATCATCACCAAAACATTTAGCTTTTGTTGCAATAATACTTACAGTCATTGCAATACTTGCGATGAAAGGATCTTTTAATAAAAAAGATATTTCTAGAGGAGTAAAAGAGGAAAAATTCTTACCAAGTGGACAATCAGCTTTAGCATTTGCAGTTTTAACTGCAATTTGGATAAACTCCAGAAATATAATAATATTTAGTTTAGCATTAATATTATCACTTATGATAGTAGGAAATAGATTAAATGACAAAAAGACTTTTGGGGAAATATTGTTTGGTTCATTTATGGGAGTACTTGTAGTTGTTTTAGTATATGGATTAACAATATTTAAAATGTAAGTTGTATTAGTATACGGATTAACAATATTTAAAATATAAAATGAAAAAGTAAATATTGTTATAATTGAAAGGAGGACATGTTAGTATTTCACTAACGTAAACTAACAAAATGAGAGACAGAAACGCAAATACAGGTAAAAAAAAGAATAAAGCACTTTTAATTTTTACAATTATTGTAATAATTGCAGCCATAGGAGTTGGAGCAGCGTATGCTTATAAATTTTATTTTAAGGATAGAGAGGCTTCTTATAGTATAAATGATGTTGAAGAACAAAATACAATAGTTGTAGAACAAAAAACATTACAAACTTTTGTAGGAGATGCTAGACCAATTGCAGTTATGATTGATAATAATGTAAATGCCCTTCCACATGCAGGATTAAAAGATGCATATGCAGTTTATGAAATAATTGTAGAAGGTGGAGAATCTAGACTTATGACTATTTTAAAAGGAAAAGATCTTCCAAAAGTAGGACCAATAAGAAGTTCAAGACACTATTTTCTAGACTATGCATTAGAGCATGATGCAATATATGTACATTATGGTTGGAGTCCACAAGCAGAATCAGATATTAAAACTTTAGGAGTAAATAACATAAATGGTATAACTCAATCAAGTACAGAGTTTTGGAGAGTAAAAGATAAAAAAGCACCACATAATGCAGTAACATCAACACAAAATATTTTAACTATTGCAGAAAAGAAAGGATATAGAACAACATCAACTGCAAGCAGTCCATTTAATTATACTGTTGATGATGTAAATTTAGAAAATGGAGAAAAGGCTGATACAGTAACAATACCATATTCAACATCAAATACAGTAAGATGGGAATATGATAGTGAGAATCAAGTATATTTACGTTATACAAGAAATAGAAAAGAAGTAGAATGGGATACTGGAGAAGATTATACAGCAAAAAATATAATAATTGAATTTATAGCAAACAGTACATTAAATGATGGTGAAAACAAGGGAAGACAGACAATGACAACAATTGGAACAAAAGATGGATATTATATAACAAATGGAAGAGCGATAAAAATAAAATGCACAAAAACATCAAGAGGCGGACAAACTGTGTATACAGATTTATCGGGAGAAGAAATAAAAATGAATGATGGAAATACATTTGTACAAATATGTCCAATTAATGCAAAAGTACAAATTGTTGGAAATGAACCAGAAGACGCAAATAGTGTAAATGTGACTGGCTAACATTAGTTACTATTGATTATAAAATATTATAATTCTTTGTGGCTTGTTGTCGCTGGGCAACCAAATGGTTGCCGCTCCATTCGCGCTTACGCTTGGTCGCTACGAATATTTTATAATAAAAAAGAATACAAAAAAAAGGAAGTAAAATGGAAGGATTTAAATCAGGATTTGTAACAGTAATAGGAAGAACCAATGTTGGAAAATCAAGTATAATAAACACATTAGTTGGGGAAAAAATATCTGCTATTACAAATAAACCACAAACTACGAGGAAAAATATTAAAGGAATAATAAATAGAGAAAATTCGCAAATAATAATAATAGATACACCAGGAATTCATAAACCAAAATCTAAACTTGGAAATGTTATGGTAGAATCAGCAATTAGCTCAATTCCAGATGTTGATGTTGTACTATATGTAATTGAAGCAGATGCTCAAAGAATAGATGAGGATACTATTGAAAAGATAAAACAAGCAGGTAAACCAACAATTTTAGTTATCAACAAAATAGATTTAATAGACAGTATAAAGCTAGCACAAATAATTGATAAATATAAAGATTTGTATGATTTTAAAGCAATTATACCAGTATCAGTAAAGCAAAAAAAGAATATAAATGAAATTTTAATTGAAATAGAAAAAAATTTAAAAGAAGGTCCTGCATATTATGATATAGAGGAGTATACAAATCAATCATTAAGAGAACTTGTAGAAGAAGTAATCAGAGAAAAAGCTTTGAAACTATTACAAGATGAAGTCCCACACGGTATATTAGTTGAAACAAATAAAATGAAAACCAAAAAAACAAAAAATGATGAAAAAATTTTTGATATAGATGCTACAATTTTTTGTTTAAGAGAATCACATAAGGGCATAATAATAGGAAAGCAAGGACAAATGCTAAAAAAGATTGGAAGTTTTGCAAGAGAAGATTTAGAAAAAATGCTTGATACTAAGGTAAATTTAAAGCTTTGGGTAAAAGTAAAAGAAGATTGGATAAATCTTGATGGCATTGTAAATAAGTTCAAAACAAAAGACTAAAATTAAATTATAAATAAGTTCAAAACAAAAGACTAAAATAAAATTATAAATAAGTTCAAAACAAAAGACTAAAATTAAATTATAAATAAATTTAATACAAAAGACAAAAAATAAATTATAAATAAATTTAAGATTAAAGATACATATCTATAATTATAGATATTAAGATAGACTGAAGAATAGGAGAGACTTATGTTAAAACAAATTGCATGGAATACTTTTAAAAATACAGGAAATATAAATACTTTTATGGAACTAATGGAAGTAGATAAAGCAATTAAGGACGCAAATGAGAAAAATCTTATTGATAATAAAGGAATTTACACAAACGAGAAAAATCTTATTGATAATAAAGAAGTTTATGCAAATAGAAATAGGAATATAAAGGAATGGGAGTTATAAAAACAAAAGGAATTATTTTAGCTCAAAATAATATGGGCGACAATGATAAAATGGTAACTCTACTCACCCCAGACATAGGTAAAATTGGCTGTGCAGCAAAAGGTGCAAGAAGACCTAAAAGTGCACTTATGGCTGGAACACAATTTCTATGTTTTGGGGAATTTTTATTGTATAAGGGAGCTAGTAGTTATAATATAAATTCATGTGAACCAATTGAGATATTTTATAATATTAGATTAGACGTAGACAAGTTAAAATACGCCGCAATAGTTGCTAAAATTGTAAATGATATAACTGATGAAAATCAAAATACATATAAAATTTTGCAACTCACACTAAATACAATATACATGATATCAGAGTCAGATAGAGATTTAGATTTTATTTTATCAGTTTTTAAACTAAGATTACTTAGCATAATAGGATTTAGACCTATTGTTGAAAAGTGTGCTAATTGTGGAAAAAATGAAAATCTTTCATATTTTAGTTTAAAAGATAATGGACTAAAATGTAGTACATGTGGAAAATTAGATAAAGGAGCTATTGCAATATCAGATTCAACTATTAAAGCTATCAAGTACATTATATGGGCAGAGCCTAAAAAAATTTTTTCTTTTGAAATGTCAGAAGAAAATAAACAAGAGTTAAAGATACTTACAAAAATGTATTTAAATAAATGCTTAGAAAAGGAATATGAGTAAACTCTAATTTACTATAAACTACAGGCCATAAATTGAAATAGATTGCAAATATAATTTGTCGAAATAGGTCGAATTTTGTCGTACGATTTTTCTTGACATAACATAATTTACCAGTTATAATAGGGATAGAATTAAAAAAATTCTATTCTTATTTTTTATTTTAAAATTATTTTTCAAAAAAATTTAATCTAAAGATGCTTATACTGTCAGAATTAAGCTGATATAGTATGAATAAGCAAATTAAAAAAATCCCAAAAAGATAAAAATTTAAGTAAAAAGTAAATGTAAAGAAATTTATTGAAATGAAAATTAAAAAAAAGAATAAATGCAGAAGCATTTATTAGAAAAGGAGTATCAATGAACAAAACAAAATATTTAAAAAGAGGGGTAGTTGCAACTTTAGCAATTGTCTCTGTTTTATCAGCATGTGGTAATTTAAAATCACTTGCTGTAGAAAACTGTACAAAAGTAGATGAAAGTAACGTAAGATATGTAAATTCAACATTTGTAGATATAAATCCAGAATTTTATAATCAAGATATAAGAGGAATAAATGCAGCAATATATTATGAAAAAACATTATTAGAAAGAGAAGCTATAGATAAAAAATCAATACTTTTTGGAAATACTGAGGGAATGTGCGTTGGTGGAATACAAAATAGTTTTATTGGAACTAACATACAAACACAAAATAGTGGAGTATTACAAGGCCTAGTTAATCATAAATTAGTAAATGATAATCTTGTAGTATCAGATAGATTCAATAATGGAACAACACTTTTCCCATCATCAGGAGAAGCTGGATCAAACAGTAGATACAATGAAATTTTAGCTAATTGGAAAATGCCATTTTTAAAAGAAGCAAATGGATATTATAGTTTTAATAGTGACGAATATCATTTAAGCAAAGATTATGAAAACAAAAAATTTGTATTACATAAAGGAGCAAGAAATGGATTTTTTCCATTCAATAATTGTAGTGACGACACATCAATAGAAGAAAATAGAAATTTATATTTTACAGCAAAAATAGAAATTCCTTTTTTAATGACAACAGATGGTAAAGTAAAGAACTCAGCTACTGGCGAATATGAGGATATGGTATTTAATTTTTCTGGTGATGATGATGTATGGGTATTTGTTGATGATACACTAATACTAGACTTAGGAGGAGTACATATTAAACAAGACGGAAATATTAATTTTGCTAAAAATCTAGTAACATATTCACGTGTTTATAATGAGCAAAGCGATTCAGATATTTATAATGTTACACAAGTAGCATTCGAAAATGGTATGTTATCACAAGGAAATCACACTTTAAAATTATTTTATATGGAAAGAGCAGGAGGAGTTTCTAACTTATTTGCATCATTTAATTTGCAAAGCTCAGGAGTACAAACAAATTATATTGAAAAATATACAAATAAAACAATAGAAAGCACAATAAAAACAGGACCTGTTGGAGAAACAGTTGAACTTGAAGAAAAACAATATAACGATAAAGTATTATGTGATAGACCTAAAGAAAGTACAGTTACTTTAAAGGAGAATTTACAAACATTTAATTTTTACTACAAAAATAAATATAATGTAAATGCTGATTATTTAGACGCATTTGATGGTAGCAAAGTAGCAGAATCTTATAGTCAAAAAGTAGTAGAAGATGATAAATATACTACTGAGAAAAAAGAAGTAAAAGATTATACTTTAGTAGAAGTCCCAAGCAATGCAAATGGAACAATGCCACATCAAGATGTAAATGTAAAATATTATTATAAATATAGCAATGCAAAAGTAAAAGTAAAATATGTTGATGAAAAAACAGGAGATGTGATGGCAGAAGAAACTCTTACTGGAAAAGAAGGAGATAAAGTTGTAGCAGAAGAAAAAACATTTAAAGATTATGTACTTACTAAAAAGCCAGACGATACTACATTTACAAAAAAAGAACAAGAAATTACATATTACTACAAACATAAAGGAAAGATAGTTGTTAAGTATGTAGATAAAGGAAATTCAGATGTACTAGACAGTAATACTTTTGAAGGTGTTGAGGGAGATATAGTAACATCTGAAATAAAAAGTTTTGATAATTATGAATTAGTAAATGGACCTGAAAGTAATAAGCATACATTAGAAAGATATGATTATGAAGTATATTATTATTATGCTTATAAAAGTAGTATAGTAGTAAACTATATAGACATTGACACAAAAGATATTCTAGACAAAATTGAAGAAAATGTATTAGAAGGAACAATTTTTGATTTTGAAGAAAAACAATTTGATTATTACAGACTAGTACAAAGACCAGAAGAAGACAGTGTACTAATTGGAAAAGGAAGAGCAGTAATAAACTTTTATTACAAAAAATTAAAATTTAATCTAAAAGTAGATATGAACTTAAAAAAAGCAGAGATAAATGGAAATTATCATGAATTAAAAAATAAGTTAGGAAAAATAGAAACTAACTTAAATGAAGCAAATGAAAGTACAAGTAGTAAGATATATTATACAATTAAAGTTACAAATGATGAAGAAAGAGACGGAAAAGGAGTTTTAGTAGATTACTTACCAGAAGGATATATGGCTCTTCAAGAAGATAACCCACTATGGACGATTGCATCAGACAGAGTCTATATAAACATAGAAAATATCAATCCAGGTGAAACTTTAGAATACGAATTAGTATTAACTAAAAAAGATGGAGTTGATGTAATTGGTACAGTAAGCAATAAAATATCAGTTCAATCAATAGATGTAGAAGAAACTAAATTAAACGATAATGAAGATAAAAATGATGTAGTAATAATGCCTAGAACAGGTGCTGGAAAAATTATTGCTGGAATAGTATGCTTACTTGTAGCATTAGTTGTAGTATTTATTAAAGTAAGGAAAATGATTAGATAGTTATTATCTAATTTTAATAATAAAAAATATTGTAAATTCGATAGTGGCGCGTAGCGACCAACCGAAGTGAAACGAAGGGCGAATGGAGCAGCAACCTTTAGGTTGCGTTGCGACAACAAGCCACAAAGAATTACAATATTTTTTATTATAATAATATTATAAAAGGTAATTTTTAACTTGAAAACTAGCAATAAGTTTATTATAATATAGTTGTAAAAAAATTTAACTTAAAATAAAAAATAGGAGAAAGCTTATGTATTTAATTGTTGGATTAGGAAATCCAGAACCAGAGTATAGTAAAACAAGACACAATATGGGATTTGATGTAATAAACTTATTAGCAAAAAAATATAACATTGAAGTAAATAAAAAAGAATTTGATGGAATATATGGAAGCGGAATAATAGAAGGTGAAAAAGTTATTTTGCTAAAACCACAAACATATATGAATGAAAGTGGAAAGTCAATAATACAAGTTAAAAATTTTTATAAAATAGATAATGAAAAAATTATTATAATATATGATGATATTGATTTAGATATTGGAACAGTAAAGATAAGGAAAAAAGGTGGAGCAGGAACTCATAATGGAATGAAATCAGTAGTAGAACATCTAGGAACAACAGCTTTTCCACATATAAGAGTTGGAACAGGTATGCCAGAATTTAAGGAAATACTTATATCTTATGTAATAGGAAAATTAAAAGATGAAGAATATGAGAAACTTGCTCCATCAATAGAAAAAGCAGCATTATCTGTTGAAAAAATAATAAAAAATGGTATAGATAATGCAATGAATGAATTAAATTAAAAAATAAAGAGGTAAATAAAGAAAAAATTTATGGCAGAGACTAGACTAGAAATAAAAAAAGAAGAAAATCAAATTAAAATATTTGTGTATCAAGAAAATGAATTAGTAGAATTTTATCTTGAAGATATCAATAAAAGAAGATTAGAAGAAAACATATATCTTGGAATTGTTAAAGATGTAGTAAAAGGAATGCAATCAGCATTTATAGATATTGGAGAAGAAAAAAATGCATTAATTCATATTAAAGATATTTTACCAAAACAAAGCAATGTAACTGGTAACGTAAATTTGGATATAGAAAACTATCAGATAGAAAAGCTTTTAAAGCAAGGAGACAAAATCTTAGTACAGATAAAAAGAGACTGTGATGATCAAAAAGGTTCAAGAGTTACAAAAGACATCAAACTTACAGGAAAATATATAGTACTAATGCCATATACAAATTTTATATCAGTATCAAAAAAAATAGAAGATGTTAAAGAAAAAGAAAGATTAGTAGAAATAGTAAAGAAATATATTCAAAAAAATCAAGGAGTAATTATTAGAACTTCATCATACGAAATAGAAGAAGAAAAAATAAAACAAGATATTGAAATGTTAGAAAATACTTGGGCAAATATTTTGAGAATACAAGAAGAGTATGAAAAAAAAGATAAAACAATAAATAATAGACCAATTAAAATATATGATAATAATGGCTTAATAGGAAAGTTAATAACAGACTTTAAACCAACTGGATTAGAAATTTATGCAGATTCAGATGAAACAAAAAAATATATTTTAGAAAATGTAGATAAAAAGCTACAGATACAAGTAAAAGATATTCAAGATTATTCAGATTTGCCAAGAAAAGTATGGCTTAAATGTGGAGGATTTATCACAATAGATAAATGTGAAGCACTAACTGCAATAGATGTTAATTCAGGAAAGTTCACAGGAAATCAAGAACTAGAAAATACAATACTTAAAGTTAATTTAGAAGCAACAAAAGAAATTGCAAAACAAATTAGACTAAGAGATATTGGTGGAATTATTATCATTGACTATATTGATATGTGCAAAGAAGAAGATAGAGAAAAAGTTAAAGAAGCTATGGAAAAAGCTTTAAAAAATGATAGATCTAAAGTACAAGTTATAGAATTTACAAAGTTAGGATTACTAGAAATAACCCGAAAACATATATTTGGAAGATAAAATCTAAATGGAATAAAAGGAGAAGCATACGTGAAAATAGTAGTAGAAAATTTTTTATCTAATTTTTACAGAGGAACAAGAAATGTCAAACTAAAAGGAATTAAATTTCTTTGCGAGCAATTCAATCATCCAGAGAAGGATTTGAAAGTTATACATATAGCAGGCACAAATGGAAAAGGAAGTTGTGCAGAAATGATGACTAACATTTTAATAAAAGCAGGATATAAGGTTGGTAAATTCATAAGCCCTCATTTGATAAAGTATAATGAAAGAATAAGTATAAATAATAAAAATATAACAGATGAAGAAATGGAAAAATTAATAAGAAGGCTTATTCCAGATATAAATGAATATTCAATTTTAGGAGATCAAAGAATTACCTTTTTTGAATTAGAAACTATTATGGCATTTTTATATTTTAAAGAGAATAATTGTGATTTTGTAGTATTAGAGGTAGGCTTAGGAGGATTATATGACACTACTAATATAGTAACACCACTTATTTCAATTATAACAAGTATAGGATATGATCATATGAATATTTTAGGTGATACTTTAGAAAAAATAGCAGAGCAAAAAGCAGGAATTATAAAGCAAGACTCAGATACTATATTTGTAAAACAGGAAGAAGAAGTTAATAATGTAATTAAACAAACGTGTTTAAGCAAAAATAATACATTACATTTAGTTGAAAAAGAAAATATATCTAATTATTCATATGATAATAATTTTCAAAAATTTGATTATAAAAAACATAAAAATATAGTCATTAATTTAAAAGGCGAAAAGCAAATAAACAATGCAAGTATATGTTTAGAAGCAGTAGATATATTAAATAAAAAATCTTATAAAATCTCAGAAGAAAATGTAAAAGAAGGATTGAAAACAGTAGTACACAAAGGAAGATTTGAAACAATTAGTGAAAAGCCATTAATTATTTATGATGGAGCTCATAATAAGCCAGCAATAGAAAATTTTATAAATTCAATAAATATGTATTATAAGAAAAATCCAAAGGTTTATATTATTTCTATTTTAAAAAGAAAAGATTATGAAAGTATGCTAAAAGAAATTTTAAAAGATGAAGAATCAGTATTTATATTTACAGATGGAAATGATAAAAAAGCATATGAGCCAAAAGAAAGACTATTAAAAATTGCAAAAAAATATACACAAAATCAAAATTTGTATATTGAAGATTTAAAAACAGCTATAGAATTGGCAAAAGGAAAGTATAATAAATATGTTACATTTGTAGTTGGCAGTTTTTATATTTATGGAGATATAATAAAATTTATAAATGCAGACTAAGGAAGATAAAAATTTAGCTAAGCAAAGAAGAAGTATGTGAAATAACAAACTTAACAATAAAAGAAATAGAAAAAATATAATAAGAATATTTATGTTAAGAACCATGTATTAAAAATACATGGTTCTTTAGAATGTTGACAAGGTTGGAAAAATTTTTCTATTTTAATACTTTTTCAATAACCTTTAATTCTTCATTTCTCTTGATTTTCTGAGTAGTAGTTTTAATCAAAGGCCTATCTGTAACGATAATATGTCTAATGTACTTATAAGCAGGCATTTGTTTGTTTATTTTTGTTTTTATATCATTAAATATTAAACTTTGATATTCACTTTTTTCTTTATTAGGAAAATAATTGTTAATCTCGTCGACTTTGTAAATTATCTTAGCATAAAGAACTACATCTTCAAATCTATCAGATTTAGAATTATCTATGTAGCCAAATACCATACTTTCTTCAACATACGGAAGTTTATTTATCAAACTTTCTATTTCTTCAGGAAAGATTTTCTTACCATTTTTAAGAACAATCATATCCTTCTTTCTACCTGTAATAAAAACAAATCCATCTTTATCAATATAGCCAAGATCACCTGTATAAAACCAGCCATCTTTTAAAACTTGTTTAGTAGCTTCTTCATTATCATAATAGCCAATCATAACAGAGTCAGTTTTAGCAACTATTTCACCAATTCCTTTTTCATCAGGATTATCAATTTTAAGTTCAACAGTTGGAATAGGATACCCAACTGAACCAAGCCTTTTACTAAAGCTATTTTCACCAGCTAAAACAGAAGAAGTTTCTGTCAAGCCATATCCTTGATGAATATCAAAACCAAAATCATTATATCCTTGTAAAACAGCTTTATCCAATGAAGCACCTCCTGAAATTATAGTTCTAAGCTTACCACCAAGATTATCAATAATAGATTTAAAAACTTTTCTTTTTGTATTAATAGAGGAATATCTAAAAATCCTTCTCATTATAGCAACTAAAACAGTTTTGTGCTGTTCCTTAATAGCTTTAGTTATTTTCTTAAACATAATCTCAAGCATAAGTGGAACACAAACGAATCCTGTAACTTTGTATTCAGCTAAATTTTTTTGAATGTATTTTAACCCATCACAAAATGCAATTGTTATACCACAAGATGTACCAAAAAGAAAAGTACAATTACTTTCAAATGTATGGTGCAAAGGTAAGAAAGATAAAAACTTATCAGTAGTATTTATATCAATCATTTGACTTAAACCATACATATCTGTACAAACTGCATATTGTGAAAGCATAACAGCTTTAGAAATGTTTGTTGTACCAGAAGTGAAAAGCATTATAGAAAAAGCTTTATCATCTAATTTCAAAGAATTATATTTTTCATGATTTAAATTTTTACCATCATCTAAAAGTTTAGTATAACCATCATCCATACAAATTAAGTTCTTACAATTGTGAGCAACTTCATCGAATCTCTTTTCATAGATGATAGTATCTGCTTTACTTCTATTTATCAAGCTTTTTATTTCATTATCAGGAAGAGATTTATCAAGAGGAACAACAATCAAACCGGCAGTAGTTACTGCTAGATAACTAACACACCATTCATATCTATTATCAGAAATGATAGCAACTCTTTTGCAACCCATTTTAAGTAGGCTAGTTCCCAAAGCTTCAATATCTTGAGCAAACTGATAATAAGATATTCTAATATATTTATTAGAAGTAGGAGTTTTCTTATATTCAAAAGCAATTTTATTTCTATAAACGTTTTTAAATAAAGAAACAAGTTCTCTAAAATTATTTAATCTATGACCTTCATATAATTTATTAACCATATCCTAAATATCCTTTCTGTAAAAGGTATTTTACAACAATTTTATAAAATTTTCAAGTTATAATTATATGATAATACATAAATATAGTTATTTTTTCAAGCCTTGTTGTCGCAACGCAACCTAAAGGTTGCTGCTCCATTCGCGCTACGCTTGGTAGCGGCCAAGGCTTTCTCAAAAATAACTATACTTATGTTTATAAAAAAATATATAAAAATTTATATTGAATAGTATAATTAAATAATATATAATAAATTTAATTAAATAGTAGTATAATTATAAAAAGATAATTGGGAGCGTTAGCAATGGATAATTGGTATGGAAAAAGTGTAAAAAATGTGGAAAGTGAACTTAAAACAAGTATAGATAATGGACTTACAGATGAAGAAGTATTAAAAAGACAAGAAAAGTATGGCTACAATGCTTTAAAAGAAGGAAAAAAGAAAAGTTTAATTGTAAAATTTTTAGAAGAATTTAAAGATTTTATGATTATAGTTTTAATTATAGCAGCAATAGTTTCAGGAATAATTGGAGTAATTGAAGGAGAAGGTTTAACAGATACAATTATTATTATGGTAGTAATAATTGCAAATGCTATAATTGGAGTTATGCAAGAAAATAAAGCAGAGAAGTCATTAGAAGCACTTCAAAAGTTAAGTGCACATACTGCTAAAGTAATTAGAAATGGAAAGCAAGTAGTTCTTCCAGCAAAAGAATTAGTACCAGGAGATATTGTAGTCTTAGATACAGGTGATTATGTACCAGCTGATCTAAGAATTATAGAAGCAATAAATTTAAAGACTCAAGAATCTGCTTTAACAGGAGAATCAGTTCCAGTTGAAAAAATATCAAATGAAATAGAAGAAAAAGAAATTGGAATAGCTGATAGAATAAATATGGCTTTTTCATCATCTCTTGTTACTTATGGAAGAGGAAAAGGTATAGTTGTTGAAACAGGTATGAACACAGAAGTTGGAAAAATTGCTCAGATTATAAGTGATACTAAAAAAGAAGAAACACCACTTGCTCAAAAATTAAATAAACTTGGTAAGATTTTAGGAATAGTAGCCTTAGTAATATGTGCAGTTATTTTCTTGATAGGTTTAATATATGGAAAAGAGCCTTTAGATATGTTTATGACAGCGGTAAGTTTAGCAGTTGCAGCAATACCAGAAGGCTTAGCAGCAGTTTCAACAATAGTTCTTGCAATAGGTGTTCAAAGAATGGTAAAAAAACATGCTATTGTAAAGAAGCTACCAGCAGTTGAAACTTTAGGATGTACGACGGTTATTTGTAGTGATAAGACAGGAACACTTACACAAAATAGGATGACAGTAAAAAAGATATTTTGGAACAATAAAACAGAAAATATAGAAGATATTAAGGAAATAGATGATGAACTTAGAGGATTAGTCTATACAAGTATGCTTTGTAATGACACAAAGATTGGAGCTGATAAAAAACTTATTGGTGACCCAACAGAAACAGCTTTGATAGATATGGGATTTGCTTTAGAATTTGATCCAAGCAAATTTGACTTAAATCCAAGAGTAGAAGAAATACCATTTGATTCAGAAAGAAAACTTATGACTACTGTAAATAAAGTAGGAGATAAATACATTGTATATACTAAAGGTGGAATTGATGAACTATTAGAAAGATGTAATAAAGTTGCTTTATATGGAGAAGAGGTTAACTTAAAAGAAGAACATCTTGAAAAGATAAAATCAGAAAATGAAAAAATGGCAAAAGAAGCTCTTAGAGTTTTAGGAATGGCTTATAAAGAACTAGATAATATGCCTAGTAAAAAAGATATTAAAGATTTAGAAAAGAATCTAGTATTTTTAGGAATGTGTGGAATGATTGACCCACCAAGAATTGAAGTAAAGACAGCAGTAGAAAAATGTAAATCAGCTGGAATTAGAACAGTTATGATTACAGGCGACCACAAAATTACAGCAACAGCAATAGCAAAAGAATTAGGCATACTAAAAGATGAAAGCGAGGCAATAACAGGAATAGAACTTGAAAAAATGTCTGATGAAGAACTAAGAAAAAATGTAAAAAAATATTCAGTTTATGCAAGAGTTTCACCAGAGCATAAAGTAAGGATAGTAAAAGCATGGCAAAGTTATGGAGAAGTTGTTGCAATGACAGGAGATGGTGTAAATGATGCACCAGCGCTTAAAACTTCTAATATAGGTTGTGCAATGGGAATTGTAGGAACAGATGTATCAAAAGAAGCGGCAGATATAATATTAACAGATGATAATTTCGCAACAATAGTAGATAGCGTAGAAGAAGGAAGAAGAATTTATGACAATATTTTAAAAGCAATACAATTTTTGTTATCAAGTAATATTGGAGAAATAGTAGTATTATTTTTATCTATATTATTAACACCAATATTAAGCAGCAATTTTGGAATTGGAGTAGATAAAATTGTAATATTTCTAGTACCACAACTTTTATGGATAAACTTAGTGACAGACTCACTTCCAGCTTTAGCATTATCAGTCGACCCAGCTAGCAAAAATATAATGAAAAGAAAGCCAAATAAAAACAAGGGAATATTCACAAAAGGTATGACATGGAGAATAGTATATCAAGGGATAATGATAGGGCTCATAACCCTAGCAGCATTTATACTAGGTTTAGCTTCAAGCAATGAACTGATTTCCAGCATATCAGCAAAGTATCCTAACTTAACTGCAGAAGACATAAGAATTGAAATAGGTCAAACAATGGCATTTGTAGTGTTAGCATTTGCAGAATTGATGCATGTATTTAATATAAGAAGCAATAAAGAATCAATATTCAAGTCCAATTTCTTTGGAAATAAAATGTTATTTCTAGCAATAGGAGCATCAAGTTTGCTTATGTTTGCAGTATTATTCATTCCGGGACTACAAAACATATTTGGCATAATAGCTCTACCAACTGATAAAATTTTAGAATGTGTTTTATTAATATTAACACCAATTATAGTGGTTGAGATAATGAAATTATTGAAAATAAACTCATCTAAGGATGAAGAATAGTGTCAAAAATATAACATATAACTAAGAAGATTATATGTTATATTTTTTTTATTTATTTTTAAAATCTTTACACACATCATTTAATAAACATGTCTCACATTTAGGATTTTGAGAAGAACATATTTTTCTACCATGCCAAATAAAAATATGATTTACATCTTTCCAATATTCTTTTGGAATAACAGAACATAAATCCTTTTCGACTTTGCTAGGGTCAGATTCTTTAGAAAAGCCAATACGATTAGCTAAACGTCTAGCATGTGTATCAACAGCTATTCCTTGAGGATTGTTAAATGCTTCTAACATAATAACGTTTGCACTTTTTCTACCAACTCCGGGAATAGTAATTAATTCTTCCATTGTTCTAGGAACTTCTCCATTAAACTCAGACATAATCTTTTGACCAGCAGCTTTTAAGTTTTTAGCTTTATTTTTATAAAAGCCACAAGAGTGAATTAGACTTTCTAGTTTATGTAAATCACAATTAGCAAAATCCTCAGGAGTATCATAAACTTTAAATAACTGAGGAGTAACTAAGTTTACTCTATCATCTGTACATTGAGCAGATAAACAAACTGCAACCAGCATTTCAAAAGGAGTTTTAAAATCTAAGCTACACTTTGCATCTGGATACATTTTCTTCAATTTTTCTACTATTTTTATTGCTTCATTCTTATTCATAAAAAACAAATCCTTTCTGTCTATGTCAATGTCAAAGGGTGTCAATGGGGACGGAGATTATTGACATTAATTATACTACATTTTTATTAATTTGCAAAATGTCAAAAGGGACAAAGTTTTTTGATATTGTTACAAAAATATAACAAATTTATTACATTTAAAAATATTCGGTAAATTCCATTGATATTTAAAAGTTTTAAGTTTATAATTTTTATATATCAAAAACAAAAGAAATGGAAGGAAAAACAAAATGAAAAAGCTTGTAAGCCTTGAGGCTGTACACACACACACACACACACACACACACACACACACATTTAGTTTAGTAAAAAAAATAAATATAAAAAACAAAGCTAGAGAAATCTTTGATTTCGTTTTAGCTTTGTTTGAAGTAAAAAAGAAGAGCTATGTGTTTTAGTAGAATCTAAAATGCATGGCTTTTTTGCGCACGAAAAAATGTCAAATAAAGAATTGAGGAGGGGAAAATGAAAAAGCAAAATAGTAAAGAAAGAGGAATAACAATAATAGCATTAGTAGTAACAATAGTATTAATGCTTATTCTGGTAGGAGTATCAATAGGCTTTTTAACAGGAGAAAAAGGCTTAATAACAAGAACGCTAGAGTCAATAGAAATAGGAAAAATAGAAGACTATAGAGGGGTTATTGAGTTAGATAGATCCGGAACAGAAGTACAAGCCGGAATAAGAGATATGACAAATAAAGAATACATGGATAACTATGAAAGAGAGTTAAGAGAAGACGCAAAGGACGGAAATTTAAAAGACTCAACGGTAAGAAGAAAAAATGATGAAACAGTAAGAGTAGTAACGCCAGAGGGATATGTATTTGATGCCACAAGAGATGGAGTGAAATATGTAGGAAAGCAAGGAGAAGAGGAAGAAACACCACCACCAGAAGTAACTGAAGCAAATACAAGAATAATTCCTGAACCAAGTGAATGGACAAATAGCTTTGTAATGGTAAGCATAGAATCGGATATAAATGAAGAAGGCCAAACAATACAGTATTCATATGATTCAAAAGTATGGCAAAATTATATAAAGCCATTTGAAGTAAAAAATAATGGAACAGTAATATATGCAAGAATTTTAAATAATTTAGATATGACAAATGGATTAACATCAACAACAATACAAAATATAGATAGATTAAACCCAATAGAGTCAACATTTACAGAGACACATACATCAGAAAGTATAACAGTAATAGCAAAAGGAACAGATGCTGAGCCAAACCCAACCAATGGAAAGAGTGATATAGTAGAATATTACTTTAGTAGAGATGGAGGAATAAGTTGGACACCATCAGAAACAGGAGAAGGATACAAAGAACCAAAATATACATTTGAAGGATTAGATGGAAATCAAGGATATAACATAAAGGTAAGAGTAAAAGATGATGCAGGAAATTATTTAGATAGTGAAGCAAAAGAGATAACAACAGTTCCAGTAGGAGTAGGAACAATAAACTTTGCATATGAACCAACAACAACATGGACAAATGGAAATGTAACAGTAACATTAACGACAACAGCAAGTGGATATACAATCCAGTATTCATTATA
>CANQLO010000007.1 GCA_947624715.1 uncultured Clostridia bacterium | reverse complement strand
GAGTTATGAAAAGACTCACAGAAAAAAATAAATAATGTTAAGTTAATTTTCTTAACTTACATTATTATACTAGGAGGATAAGAAATGAAAGAAAAAGTACAACCAAAAACATTACCAGGATTTATGGAATTATTACCAAACGAACAGATTTTATTTAATAAAATGAAGGAAACAATACAAAAATCATATGAAAAATATGGATTTTTACCATTAGATACTCCTATCATTGAAGATGCTAATGTATTGCTTGCAAAAGCAGGAGGAGAAACAGAAAAACAAATATATCGTTTTGAAAAAGGAGAAAATGATTTAGCACTTAGATTTGATTTAACAGTACCACTTGCAAAATATGTAACAGAATATTATGACAAATTAAGTTTTCCATTTAAAAGATATCAAATAGGAAAAGTATATAGAGGAGAAAAACCACAAAGAGGAAGATATAGAGAATTTTATCAATGCGATGTTGACATAATTGGAGATGAAAAATTATCAATCATCAATGATGCAGAAATTCCATCTATAATATATAACACATTTAAAAATTTAGGATTTGATGAATTTACAATATGTATAAATAATAGAAAAATACTAAATGGATTATTTTTAAGTTTAAAATTAGAAAATGAATCAGCAGAAATTTTAAGAGTAATTGATAAAATAGACAAAATTGGTGCTGAAGAAGTAAAAAATGAATTGATAAAAAATATAGAAATAAAAAAAGTAGAAACAATTATGAAATTTATTGCAATTGATGGAAATAATAATAATAAAATAAAATCTTTAGAGGAATTAAATATTAATAATAAAGTTTTTCAAGAAGGATTAGAAGAATTAAAACAACTTATAAAATTTATCAAAATATTTGGTGTTCCTGAAAATAATTTTAAAATTGATTTAACAATAGCAAGAGGATTAGATTATTATACAGGAACAGTATATGAAACATTTTTAGATAAATATAGAAATTTAGGAAGTGTATGTTCTGGAGGAAGATATGATAATTTGGCAGAATATTATACAGATAAAAAAATGCCTGGAGTTGGAATTTCAATAGGTTTATCAAGATTATTTTTTCAATTAATAGATAATAAAATAATATCTGCTGAAAATCAATCTATATCAAATGCATTAATTGTATCAATGACAGATAATTATGAAGTGTGTGCTGAAATTGCAAGAAAATTAAGAGATAATAATTTAAATGTACAAATTAATATAGAAGAACAAAAATTGGGAAAAAAATTTAAATATGCTGATAATTTAAATGTAAAATATGTAATAATAATAGGAGAAGATGAAATAAAAAATAATGTTATTACATTAAAAAATATGTTTACAGGAGAACAAAAGACGCTAACATTTGAAGATGCAATTAAAATAATAAAAGAAGACTAATTAATATGAAAGGAACGTAGCAAACGAATGGCAAATAATCATTTTGTGAAATATGTAGATTTATTAACAATAAAAGAATATGATGTAGAAACTGATAAAGAAGAATTTATCTTATTACCACTTGAAAATGAATTTGTGATTGGAAAGTATCAAGAAAGAAGAAATATGCTTGAATATGGTCATCAAATAGCAGTTAGAAAATCTGTATATGAAAAATTAATTAGAGTATCAAAGGATTTGAAAAAAATAAATAAAAATTATAAAATAATTGTGGTTTATGGTTTCAGAGATATGAAAAAACAAGAAAAATATTTTAATGAAATACTTGAAGAAGTTAAAGGTAAATTTACAGATAAAATTGAAATGTATGAATATATACACGAAAAAATTGCGGTGCCAATTGTTTCAGGTCACCCAACAGGAGGAGCGGTTGATGCAGCTATATTTGATACAAAACAAAATAAAATGCTTGATTTTGGTTCAGAAATTTTAGATTATAGTACAACAATGTGTTATTATGAAACAGACAATATATCAGAAGAAGCAAAAAAAAATAGAAAACTATTGAGAAATATGATGATGAGTGAAGGATTTGCACCATACGATGGTGAATGGTGGCATTTTTCATATGGAGATAAAGAGTGGGCTTTCTATTATGGTAAAGAAAAGTCTTTATACAATCAAGTAAAGGCAAGCCGAATATTTAAGAAATAGTACTTTATGTTGACAAAAATACCGATATGATATATAATATAAACAGTTAGCATAAGCTAATTTATAGCATATTAACAAAGTCTTTAAAGGAGGTCAAATCATGGAGAAGACATTTTTAGAGTATTGTGATGGTTATCGGATTGAGGTAGACATTCCTAATGGCTTCTCTTTTAAAGAAGGAGAGGTGGATAATGGACTTATCATTGAAAGCGATGATGGAAGTCAATATTTAAGAATTCCAGCAGGTTATACTTCTGATGGTTTATATGTTAGAGGTTTTTGGCTTTCAAGATATGAAATTTCATTAGGCAATGATGGCAAACCATTGTCTATTGCTGACAGATATCCAATTACTAATATTAATTTTTACGAATCAGAGGAACTCGCAAATAAGGTAGCAAATGGGTATATTCCTGGAAAGGAAGAGTATAATCGCATATGTATGTGGTTAGTACAAACAAAAGCAGCAACTTTTGAAGATGTTTATGTAACTGGAAATGGTAAAGGAAATTATTCTGAACCTTTTGTATTAGCAAAGACAGGTTCAAATCCTTTATGGATGATTAATCGTTTGAATAACTTCTTTGGTAATTGTTCAATATGGACAACAGAACGGTCAGAATTATATGACCACCATAGAATTATTAGGGGTGGTCATGGCTCGTACTTTAATACTGGTGATAAATATCCAGCTTCATTTAGAGCATGGGCTGATCCTGAAAAGGGTTACTATGACAATACGCTCAGAATTGTTATTCGAGATCTTCGTGACTGAGTTAGAAGGAGAGGATATATGTAAGTTTAAATTAACTTTATATAAACTCTCCTTAATTATTTTGAAAAAAAGAAAATTAGAATTTACATAATCAAATTAGATGTTACTTATTATTACATTTACTTTTTACTTATCGGTCAACAATAAAAAGTAAAATTTATAAAAGTACTACACAAAATAAGAAAAGTATGGTATAATTTATAACGTGAAATTTAAAAGGAGGAATTAAACATGTCAGGTCATTCAAAATGGCATAACATACAAGCCAAAAAAGGAAAAGCAGATGCAGCAAGAGGAAAAGTATTTACAAAATTAGGAAGAGAAATATTATTAGCAGTAAAACAAGGTGGACCAGATCCTGCAGGTAATTCTAAATTAAAAGATGTTATAGCAAAATGTAAAGCAAATAATATGCCTAATGATACAATTCAAAATGCAATAAAGAAAGCATCAGGAGAAGGAAGTAATAAGACTTATGAAGAAATTACATATGAAGGATATGGACCAATGGGTGTAGCTTTTATCGTAGAAGCTAGTACAGATAATAAAAATAGAACAGCAGCAGATGTAAGACATTTATTTGATAAAGCTGGTGGAAATTTAGGAACATCAGGTTGTGTATCATATATGTTCAATAAAAAAGGAATAATTGTTATAGATAAAACAAAAACCAATTTAACAGAAGACGATATAATGATGATAGCTTTAGATAATGGAGCAGAAGACGTACAAAGTGATGATGAATGCTATGAAATTACAACAGATCCAGCTGATTTTTCAGTAGTAAGAGAAGCATTAGAAAATCAAGGATTAGAATTTGAAGAAGCAGAAATTCAAATGGTACCAACTACAACAGTTGCATTAGATAGTGATGGTGAAGAAAAGGTACAAAGATTAATTGACAGTCTAGAAGATTTAGATGATGTAATGAATATATATCATAATTGGGAATAAAAAATCAAAATAAAGAAAATAAAACAATAATATTAAAATAATAAGAATATAATAAAAAGAGCAGCATATATTTAATATATGACTGCTTTTTTGTTGTGCAAAAATAAAAGTAAAGGAAATAAAAAATGGTTAAAAATTTACAAGTTATTTTAAGGGTATTACCAAGAGAAGTTTCTAATAATATAAATGCAGATAGATTAGAAGAAATAAGAATAAGAGCAAATAGAAATATAATTCTAAAATACATAGACAAAGAAGAAGTATTAGAATACATACCATCACAGAAAGAAATATTATCATGTCTGCAAGTATTCTGTGATAACTCAATATATTCATATCAAAGTCAAATTTGTAATGGATTCATAACACTAATGGGTGGACATAGGGTAGGACTTACAGGAAATATTGCTATGAAAGATGGTCAAATCAGCAATATAAATTATGTATCATCACTTAATATAAGAATTGCAAAAGAAATAATTGGAGCAAGTGAAAAAGTTTTTTCACATGTAATAGAAAATGGCAATATAAATAATACACTTATTGTGTCACCACCGGGTTGCGGCAAGACAACAATTTTAAGAGATTTAATAAGATGTATAAGTAATATAGGATATACAATTTCATTAATAGATGAAAGAGGAGAAATCGCAGCAATGTATAAAGGAGTACCACAAAATGATGTTGGATTAAGAACTGACGTACTTGATAATGTTAATAAAAGTTTAGGAATGAAAATTGCAGTAAGAACAATGGCACCACAAATAATAGCAACTGATGAAATTGGTATTAAGGAAGATGTTGAAGCAATAAATTACGGGATATGTTCAGGAGTAAAAGGAATTTTTACAGCACATGGAGGTAATATAGAAGAATTAAAATTAAATAAGAGTTTAAATGAATTATATGAAGAAAAAATTTTTAATAAAATTATTTTTTTAGAAAAAAAAGGAATTATAAAAAATGTTTATACATTAGATAAAAATATGTATATTTGTGACGATGAAAACTTAGCATAAATTAATTTTATACGAATATATTTATTGTAGTAATATTCAAAAGAAGAGGACAAGAAAATGATATTTATTAAATTTATATTTTTAATTGCTATTTTTATAGTATCAACTTTTTTAGGAATAGTTATATCAAAAAAATACTCTACTAGAGTGCATGAATTAAAACAGTTTCAAAGTGCATTAAATATATTTGAAGAGAAAATAAAGTTTACATATGAACCTATACCAGATGTATTTAATGATATATCACAAAGTATAAAAGGTAGTGTAGGTGAGATTTTTGAAAAATCAGCTGAAAATATGAAAATAATGTCTGCAGGTGAAGCTTGGGAAAAAGCCATTGATGAATCTAATACAAAGCTTACAAATGAGGATAAAGATACAATAAAAGGATTAGCAAAAATGTTAGGAAAAACAGACTTAGATGGACAAGTTAATGAAATAAGACTTACATTAAAATTTTTGGATACAAAACTTCAAGATGCAGAACTTGAGAAAAATAAAAATGAAAAGATGTTTAAAACATTGGGTGCAACTGTAGGACTAGCTATTGTAATAATTTTAGTTTAAGGAGAATGAGATGGAAATTGATTTATTATTTAAAATAGCTGCAATAGGAATTTTAGTTGCAGTGTTATATCAAGTTTTAGTAAGAGCAGGTAGAGAAGATCAAGCAATGATGACAACTTTAGCAGGACTTATTATTGTACTTTCATTAGTAATAAAAGAAGTGAGTGGATTATTTAATTCTGTAAGAACAATGTTTAACTTATAAGAAGGAGCAATAAATGGATATTATTAAAATAATAGGAGTAGGCTTTATTGCAGTAATAATAATTGTAATTTTAAAACAATATAGACCAGAATTTGCAATCTATGCATCAATAATAGCTGGTGTAATGATTATTATGATGATTACAGATTCAATTTCTGGAATAATAACTATAATGCAGGATATTGCAAGCAGGACAAACATAAATAGTGAATTTTTAAAGATACTTATTAAAATTACAGGAATAGCAATACTTACAGAATTTGCTGTAAGTATATGCAAAGATGCTGGAGAATCAGCAGTAGCAAGTAAAGTAGATATAGGAGGAAAAGTAATAATTATTTCAATGTCAATTCCAATAATAAGAGCATTGCTTGAAACAGTATTAAAAATATTACCATAAAATTTGGAGTAATTTAATATGAAAAATAAAATTTTTATAATTTTAGTAATACTTATGTTTTACGTACTGCCTAAATCATCATTGGCTGTAAACAATAATAATGCCAGTGAAGAATTGAATAATAGTGAAAAATCTTATGGAATAGGAACATTTTTAAAAGATGCAGAAAAATACACAGAAGATATTGATATTTCAGAAATATATAATTCAAGTATTTCAGGTAATTTGGATAATACTAAGATATTAAAATATATAATAAAATTATTAGGAAGTAACTTACAACAGGCACTTGCTACTATTTCAGGTGTAATTATAGTAGTTATTATACATAGTATTTTAAAAACAATAAGTGAAAACTTAGGAAATGAATCAGTTGCAAAAATTGCATATTATATACAATATGTTTTAATAGTAACTTTGATAATGTCCAATTTTTCCAGCATTATATCAGATGTAAGAGATTCAATATCTGATTTAACTGCCTTTTCAAATACTTTAATACCATTGCTAACAACTCTGATGATAGCTACTGGAAATGTTGTAACATCACATATGATAGAGCCAATTTTGCTACTGGTTATAACTTTTATAGGAAATTTTATAACAAATGTTTTAATTCCAATTATATTAGTATCAACAGCATTAGGAATAATTTCTAAAGTATCTGAACAAGTGCAAGTCGATAAACTATCAAAATTTCTAAAAAAAGGAACAGTATGGGTTTTAACAACAATACTAACTCTATTTTTTAGTCTAGCAACATTAGAAGGAGGAATAACAAGTGGACTAGATGGAATAACTCTAAAAGCAGGAAAATCAGTAGTATCAAATGCAATTCCAGTAGTAGGAGGAATATTAGGAGACGCAATAGATACAGTCTTAGGTTATAGCAATATAATAAAAAATGCAGTTGGTGTTGTTGGTATATTTGTCATAGTATGTATTTGCATAAAGCCAATATTAAACTTAACTGCACTTACGATTACATATTATTTAGGAGCAGCACTGTGTCAGCCAATTGCAGATAAGAAAATAGTGAGTTTAATTGAACAAATGGGAGGAACATTTAAAGTGTTCTTAGCAATAATGTTTACTATTACAGCAATGCTTATAGTAGGTATAGCAATAGTAATGAGGATATCCAATAGTGGACTTATGTATCAATAGAAAAAAAGTTATTTGACTAAAAAAAGCGGAATAGGAAAGGAGTAGAAATGGTATCAAATATTAGTTCATGGGCTCAGGGAATAATTATTGCAGTAATAGTAGGTTCAATAATTCAAATGCTTTTACCAGAAAATAAAAATAAAAAGTACATTAAAGTAGTAATAGGAGTGTATATATTATTTTCAATACTAAGTCCTGTTGTTGGAAAAAATTTAAATTTAGCTGATTATGATTTTGACAATTATTTAACAGTAGAAACAAGAGATATAGAAGATGTAAGTAATGAGTATGATGAAAATATAAAAAAGACATTTAAAAATAAAGTAACATATAATATTGAAGCACAGCTTAAATCGAGAGGTTATATAGCAAATAACATTAATATTGAAATAGATGATGAATGCAATATTTTAAAAATAAGTATATCAGATATATATGAAAATAAAAAGGAAGATGAAAAAGGTGAGGATAGCCAAATCGTAATAAACAAAGTTGAAACAAATATAAATTCTGTTGATATAGATATTAGAGAAAGAAGAGCAAAACGGAATGGCTATAAGTGATAAGAACAGTTTAATAGATTATTTAAGTGAAAACTATCAATTAGATAAAAAGAACATAATAATTGAATAATAGAAAGGGTAAGATTATGTTTAATAAAGAAAAACTAAAGAATATGTTTAAAGGAAAGAAAAAAACTGAAAATTTAGTTACTCTAATAATAATTTTAATAGTAACTGTTGTTGCAATAAACTATATATGGAATAGTGATAAAAAAAGTACAGATACTACTTTAAATAATGCTTCAAAAAAAGATACAGATGTAATTCAAGTTTCAAGTAATACAACCGAAGATGAATTTGAATTAAAGTTAGAATCAATACTTAGTAAGATTTCAGGTGTTGGAAAAGTAAAAGTAATGATTACTTACTCAGAAAGTAGTACATTAAAGCCGATATATAATGAAGATACAAGCGTAAGTAACACTAATGAAACAGATAGTTCTGGAGGAACAAGGACTGTATCAGAAACTGGTACACAAAAGGAAGTTGTATATAAGGAAAATACAGACGGAAGCAAAGAGCCTATAACACAAAGTGTAAGTAGTCCTACAATAGAAGGTGCAGTTGTTGTTGCAGAAGGAGCAGAAGATGCAAGTGTAAAAACTAATATAGTTCAAGCAATAGAAGCGGCAACAGGATTAGCTACACATAAGATACAAGTTTTTAAAATGGAGGAGGAATTAAATTGAAAGTAACTTTTATTAAAACTGGAAAAAGAGTAAAGCCTAAAGAGGAAAAAGTAAAAGATAATAAAAAAACAAAAATTTTGAATGAGAAAATAAATATAATTAAAAATAGAACTAATAATGTTGTTCAAAATAAATCGAATAATAAAATTACACAAAATAAAGAAAAAAATGAAGTTTTCCAAAGTGAAGAAAAAAGAAAAACAGATGTAAATAAAGGAGAAATATTTAAAACTGTTTTTAGAAAAAATCAAGTAGTTTTACTAACACTAGCATTGATGTTAGTCACAGCAGGATATATGAATTATACCAATAGTAATAATGAACTAAATATATCATTAGCAGATGTCGGAGATGCACAATTAGTCAGCACCAATGCAGTAGATGAAAATACAACAACAAATGAAAATGCTGTTAAAACTGAAAATGAAATTAAAACAGAACATGAAGTAAGCAGTAATGTAGTAGAAAATGAAGTAAGTAGTAATGCGAGTGATAATACAGTAACAAACTCAACAAGCGAAGAAGTAACAACAAGCAATGCAGGTAAAAATGAAGCAACAAGTGAAACAATTAGCAACATAAATCAAGTTACAGATAAAGCAAGTAGTGGTAATCAAGATTATTACACACAAACTCGTTTAGAAAGACAAACTATGTATTCACAAATGCTTGAAGCATATCAAAAGATATTAGAAAATGAAAAAATTCCTGCTGATCAAAAATCAATAGCAGCTAATGAAATAAAAAATATAAATGACAGAATAAATGCAATTGCAATAATAGAAAATCTAATTAAAACAAAAGGATTTGAAGATGTTATAATTTTAATAAATGATAATAACATAAATGTTGTTGTAAAACAGGATAATAATTTAAGTCAAGAACAAGTAGCACAAATTACTAATATTGTATCAAGAGAATTAAAAAGTGAAATTGAAGACATACACATAACAGTCCAAAAATAATGTCAATGTCAATGGGGACGGAGGTTTTTGACACTGTTAATTTGGACGACATGATGCTCAACAAAACTATATGTCAATGAAATCTGCAAATTATGTTGATGAAATTTGCAAAAACTATTGACTTTAGCAAGTTTTGATAGTATAATAATTACATAACATAAAGAGATAGCAAAGAGTGGAAACAAATTCCACTCTTTCATTAATGAGAACACTAATAATCGGAGGTAATGTAATGACTCAGTTAGAAAGTAATATTAGAGAATTAGTTGAACCAATAATAAATAATTTAGGCTATCAAGTTTATGACGTAATATATGAAAAAGAAGGAAAAGACAATTATTTAAGAATATTTATAGACAATGATAAACAGATAAATATAAAAGATTGTGAAAAAGTAAATAGTGCCATAAACGATATATTAGATGAAAAAGACTATATAAAATCACAATACTTTTTAGAAGTATCATCTCCAGGATTAGAAAGAAGAATAAGAAGTGAAGAACATTTACAGATGTTTAAAAATTCTAAAATAGAATTACATTTATATAAAGCAATTGAAAAGGAAAAAATAATATCTGGAATTCTTAAAGATTTTGATAAAAATAGTATATATATAGAAACAGAGGAAAAAGAAATTAGTATTGATAAAAATAACATTGCCAAAATGAAAAATGTTTATAATTGGGAGGAAGAATAAAATGAAAAGAAAAAGTATTAAACCAGTAAATAAAGGAATTGACACAACTGAATTATTACTTGCAATGACTGAACTAGAAAAAACAAATGGGATAAAGAAAGATTTCTTAATGGAATCAATTGAATCTGCATTAGTGGTAGCTTATAAAAGAAACTTTGAATGTTCAGATGAAAATGTAAAAGTAGTATTAGATAAAGTTGATGGAAAAATGCATGTTTATCAAGAGAGAAATGTTGTAGAAAATGTAGAAAACGAAAAAACAGAGATATCATTAGAAGATGCTGAAAAGATAAATAAAGATTTCAAAATTGGAGATGTAGTTCAGATTGAATTAATGCCTAAAGAATTTGGAAGAATAGCAGCTCAAACTGCAAAACAAGTAATAACACAAAAAATTAGAGAAGCTTCAAGAGATGTTATATTTACAGAATTTGCAGATAAAAAAGGTGAAATTATAACAGGATTAGTTCAAAAGGCAGATGGTGGAGCAGTTATTTTAGACTTAGGTAGAATTGAAGGAATAATGCCTAAAAAAGAACAAATACCAACTGAAACTTATCATGTAAATGATAAAGTAAAAACATGCATTATCAGTGTTGAAAAAGGTGTTAAAGGTTCTGCACAAATAATACTTTCAAGAGCAAGTACAGAGTTTGTAAGAAAATTATTTGAAATAGAGATACCAGAAATTTATGAAGGTTTAATAGAAATAAAAAGCATTTCAAGAGAAGCAGGTTCAAGAAGTAAAATAGCAGTATATTCTCCAAACCCTAATATAGACCCAGTTGGATCATGTGTTGGACAAAAGGGAATACGTATTCAAAATATCATAAATGAACTTAATGGAGAAAAAATTGATGTTATTGAATGGAATGAAGATCCATCAATATTTATATCAACTTCACTTCTACCAGCAAAAGTATTAGCTGTTGATGTAAGAGAAGATGAAAGATTTGCTCAAGTAATTGTTCCAGATGACCAATTATCATTAGCAATAGGAAAAGCTGGACAAAATGCAAAACTAGCAGCAAGACTTACAAATTGGAAAATAGACATAAAGAGTGAATCTCAATTTAGAAAAATGTTAGAAGAAATGCAAGAAAATGAAAATGCAGAAGAAGATAATAATACAGAAAAAGATGAATCAGAAAAAATAGAAGAAGTTATAGAAGAAAAAGAAACAGCTACTAAAAAGAAGTCTACAAAGAAAGCTGATAATGAAGACGACAAAGAAAAAACTAAGAAGACTACAGAAAAGAAAGAAAAAACTAAAAAATCTAAATAATAGGTAAAAGAAGGAAAAATAGTCTAAATAAGGAATAAACCTTATTAAAAATATATAAAATATAAATAAGACAAATAGGGGTGTAATATTGAAAAAGTTTATTTTTAAAGTATATATATCTAATAAAAATATTTTAGGAGGTGATTCGATTGAGTAAAGTAAAAATATATGAAGTAGCAAAAGATTTAAATATGGATAGCAAAGAATTAGTTGAAGAAGCAAAAAAACTTGGAATAGAAGCAAAAAGTCATCTAAGCTCAATAGAAGAAGCCGATGCTAAAAAGTTAAAAGATAGCCTTAAAAATAAGGCTAATAACAAGAAAGAAAATAAAAAAGAAAAAGAAGAAATTAAAACAACAGGTCAAGTTATAATTAGAAGAGAAGTCATAGTTGAAGAAGAAAAGAAACAAGTTCAAAGTAAAGAAGAACAAAAAAGTGGAATTGGTTTTAATACACAAAGAAGAAATAAGGATTTTAATATAGTATATAGAGAAAAACCATCTAAACCAATGACTGTTAATGAACTTTTTGGCTTAAAACCTAAAATAGAAAAAGAAGTAAAGAAGGAAGAACAAAAAGTAGTTAAAGAAGAAAAATCTACTAATATTCAAGAAAGCAAAAAAAATGAAGAAGTAATTGAGACAGAAAAAAAAGAAGAAAATGTTATATCTAAAAATGAAAATGCTAAAAAAACACACAATGTAGAAGCAACTTCTGGTAAATCTTATAATACTCAAGATAGATTTAGCAGAAATAATGAAGGAGGATTTAACAGAAACAACGAAAGCGGATTTGGCAGAAATAATGAAAGTGGATTTAACAGAAACAACGAAAATGGATTTAGTAGAAATAATGAAGGTGGATTTAACAAATCAAGAAATAATAATTTCAGAAACAATAATGAGAATTCTAGAAATCGTGACGGAAACTTCCGCAATAACAGAATAAATAAAGAAGGCTTCTCACAAAATGGTGAACATAGAGGCTTTGGAAATCATACAGGATTTAACAGAAATAATCAAAATGGAAATGCACAAGGAGGCTTCAAAAAAGATTTTAAAAAATCAATTGATAGCCGTTCAAATGACAGAAACTTTGATGATATGATGTCATTAGATATGTTAGAAAAAAATAATCAAAGAGATTACCAAGCAAGAGCAATTGATAAACAAAAAGCAAATCGTAACTTAGATGAAAAGAAAAAAACTAGATCAAGAAAAGGAATGGAAGAATCTTTTGATGGTGATAAATTAAGAGATTTAAAACAAGTAAATAGACTTTCTAATATGTTTGAAGACCAAGAAGGAGGTATGTTAGATTATTATGATTTAACAACTGCAAGAGGTAAGAAAAACAAGAAGAAAGGCAGAAAAGACGAAGAAAGAAAGCAAAAAATATTTGAATTAAAAGAGATTACTATTCCATCAAGCGTTTCTGTAAAAGATTTAGCAACAGATTTAAAGAAAACATCAGCAGAAGTAATTAAAAAGTTGTTTGATTTAGGAATAATGGCTAATATAAATCAAGACTTGGATTTTGATACAGCTTACTTAGTAGCAGATGCATTTGGAGTAACTGCAAAGCAAAAAGAAGAAGTCAAAGATGAAGACATATTATTTGATGATTCAGAAGATAAGGAAGAAGATTTACAAACTCGTCCACCTGTAGTTGTAGTTATGGGACACGTTGACCACGGTAAAACATCACTTTTAGACGCAATTAGAAAAACAAATGTTATTGAAGGAGAAGCAGGCGGAATTACACAACATATTGGAGCTTATAAAGTAAATGTTAATAACAGAGAAATAACATTCTTAGATACACCAGGACATGAAGCATTCACAAGTATGCGTGCAAGAGGAGCACAAATAACAGATGTTGCTATATTAGTAGTAGCAGCAGATGATGGAGTTATGCCACAAACAATAGAAGCAATAAATCATGCAAAAGCAGCAAATATTCCTATTATAGTAGCTGTAAATAAAATTGACTTACCAAATGCAAATGTTGAGAGAGTCAAACAAGAATTAATGAAATATGAATTAGTACCAGAAGAATGGGGAGGAGATACAGTATATGTACCTATCTCAGCAAAAAATAATATAAATATTGATAATTTATTAGAAATGGTATTATTAGTTGCTGATATGCAAAATTTAAGAGCAAATCCAAATAGACAATCAAAAGGAACAGTTATTGAAGCAAGACTTGACAAATCACAAGGTGCTATCGCAACAGTTTTAGTACAAAGAGGAACATTAAATGTTGGAGATACAATCATTTTAGGAACAGCAATTGGAAAAATAAGAACAATGAAAAATGATAAAGGAAAGAATGTTAAATTAGCAGGCCCTTCTACACCAGTTGAAATAACAGGATTCCATGAAGTTCCAGAAGCTGGAGATGTATTCTATGAAGTTAAAAATGAAAAAGTTGCTAAACATTTAATAGAGCAAAGAAAATTAGAAAGCCGTGAAAAAGCAATTGCTAATGATAATGCAGTAACACTAGATAACTTATTTGATAAAATGGAAAGTGAAGACTTAAAACAATTAAGTATAATTGTTAAAACTGATGTTCAAGGAACAGCAGAAGCAATAAAGAACTCACTAGAAAAATTATCAAATGAAGAAGTTAAAGTCAAAGTTATACACTCTAGTGCAGGAGGAGTTACTGAATCAGATGTACAACTTGCAAAAGCAGCAAATGCAATAATAATTGCATTTAACGTAAGAACAGTTGGTGCTGCTAAAAGTTTAGCAGAAAAAGAAAATGTTGAAATAAAACAATATTCAGTAATTTATCAAGCCTTAGAAGATGTAGAAGATGCTATGAAAGGAATGCTTGCACCAGTATATAAAGAAGTAAATATAGGAAATGCAGAAGTAAGACAAACATTTAAGATTACAAATGTTGGTACTGTTGCAGGATGCTATGTTACTGATGGAAAACTAGAAAGAAATGCAGGTGTAAGAGTTATTCGTGAAGGAATAGTAATTCATGAAGGAAAACTTATATCTCTAAAGAGATTTAAAGATGATGCAAAAGAAGTATCTAAAGGTTTTGAATGTGGTCTTCAAATAGAAGATTACAATGATGTAAAAGAAGGAGACATAATAGAAGCATATATTCAAGAAGAAGTAAAAAGATAATAGAAAGGATATAAACTATGAGCAAAAATACAAATAGACTTGGTAGAGTTAATGAAGAATTGAAAAAAGAAATAAGCCAAGTTATAAACTATGAACTAAAAAATCCGGATGTTACTGGAATGGTAAGTGTAACAAAAGTAAATGTAACACCTGATTTAAGATATGCTAAAGTTTATATAAGTGTATTAAATTCAAAAAATTTAGGCAAAACAATTCAAGGACTAAAAGACTCTGCTGGTTTTATAAGAAGCAGAGTCGCAAAAACTGTAAATCTAAGGATAACACCAGAGCTTGTATTTGAATATGATCAATCTATTGTTTATGGAGAAAAGATAGATAATATTCTAAAAACTTTGAAAGAAGAAAAACAAAAATAAGGGGAGAAAATATGACAAGTTTAGATGAGATTTTAAAAGAAATTAAAGAAGCTAAGGATATAGTAATATTAACTCATGAAAATCCAGACGGAGATGCAATTGGGTCAAGTCTAGCATTATATCAAGCATTAAAGAAAATGGATAAAGATGTAGAGTTAATTATACCAAAATATTCAAGATTATTTACTTGTCTTCCAGAAATTGAAAAAGTTAAAGCAGAAGGTACAAAAAAGGATTACGATTTAGCCATTGCTGTGGATACAGCATCTATAAAACAGCTAAATGGATGGGCAAACTATTTCGAAGATGCAAAATATAGAATAGTAATAGACCATCATAGTAGTAACTCAATGTATGGAGATTTAAATTATGTAGATTTATCATCTCCTGCATGTGCACAAGTTATGTATGTTTTATTTAGATATTATAATTGGGAAATTACTCAAGAAGTAGGAACATGTTTAATGGGAGGTATTATTACAGACACAGGAGGATTTCAATATTCAGGTGTGTCAAAGGAAACTTTTGAAATTGCATCAAGTCTTATATCTCAAGGAGTAAATGTCTCTAAATTATATAAGCAACTATTATCAACAAACACAAAAACAAGTTTTGAATTAAGAAAAATTGCCCTAAATAGATTAGAATTTCTAGAAGATGGCAAAATTGCTTATACATATATAACTAAAAAAGATGAGAAAAAAGTAAAAGCTGAAACAGGTGACTATGAAGGCTTAGTAAATGAAGGAAGAAACATTGAAGGTGTAGAAGTTTCTATATTCTTACATGAAATAGATAATGGATACAGAGTATCATTAAGAGCAAACGAATATGTTAACGTTTCAGATGTATGTCTAATGTTTGGAGGAGGAGGCCATGTAAGAGCAGCAGGTGTGACAATGCAGGGAACTCCTAAACAAATAAAAGATAAATTAGTAAAAGAAATAAAAAGACAATTAAAATGAGTTTACTATTCAATTATAACTAATATCATAAATATAATTATTTTTTCAATGCCTTGTTGTCGCTGGGCAACCAAATGGTTGCCGCTCCAACTACGCGGCTTTTTCAAAAATAATTATATTTATGTTTCTTATTGTTAATTTTGAATAGTAAACTTAATTTGATTTAAGGAGAATGTAATGCACGGACTAGAAATTGTGGACAAACCATTGAAAAAAACATCTTTTGATATTGTAAGAGAAATAAGAAAAAAATATAATATAAAGCAAGTTGGGCATATTGGTACATTAGATCCAATGGCAACAGGAGTGCTTGTAATATTGGTAGGAGAAGCTACAAAATTATCTGATTATTTAATGGAACATGATAAAGAGTATATGGCAAAAATTTATTTAGGTAAAAAAACAGACACAGGAGATAGCGAAGGAAAAGTAATAGATAATAAAGAAGTACCAAATCTAAATAAAGAAAAAATAGAAAAAGTTTTATTTAGCTTTTTAGGACAATCTAACCAAGTTCCACCAATGTATTCAGCAGTTAAAGTAAATGGAGAAAAATTATATAATCTAGCAAGACAAGGAATTAATATAGAAAGAAAACCTAGAAAAATAGAGATAACAGATATTGAGCTTTTAGATTATGAAAACAATGAGATAACTTATAGAGTAGTATGTTCAAAAGGTACATATATTAGAGTACTATGTGAGGATATAGCAGAAAAATTAGAAACTTGTGGATATATGAAAGAACTAAGAAGAACAAGAATAGGAAATTTCAAAATAGAAGATGCAGGCAAATTTGTAGATATAAAAGATATAATTAATAATTGCACTGAAATAGAAGACAAAGACATAAAAAAGTTACTTAATGGAGTAAAGATTAAAGTAGACAAAGAAGATGGATTAATAAATTTATATAACAATAAACAATTTATAGGAATAGGACAAGTGGAAAAAGGATTGCTTAGAAGAAAGATAATACTATAGAAAAAAGTATATAAGAATGCTAAAGTAAAGTTTTAGAGACATAAAAAAGCCCCACATTAGCCGTAAGATTAAAGATTTTAAGAGCCTGTTTTCACAGGTGGGTGTCTTGTTGAATGTTACTGGGTTTCTTAACTAGCAAATTGCTTTAAGCATACACGCCACATCCAAAGGCAGACTCCCTTTAATCTATTTGTTGGTTCTAAAATTCTAATCTACACGCACTACGCAGGGATATATATAAATATTAAATTTATGACTAAATAAATATTATCATAAATTTTTTAAAAAATCAACACATATTAAACATAATGTGATAGAATTTAATGGAAGATAAATTATTATTATTCACAGTTATTATAAAAACATAAATATTAAAGGAGATTAACTTATGAAAAAGAAAACTACTGTTGTATTTAAAGGGAAAAAGCAAAGTTATTTTAAAGAAAAGTTAATAGCAATAGTATTTTTATTGTTGATACTAATAGTAATGCTAGTGTATACAATACTGTCAATTGTCACTAATGAAAAGTTTGCAGAAGAAGTAAATAGTTTTGCAAAATTAAATTCAAAAACAGTATTTAGCATAGATAAAATTTATCTGTACAGTAGTGCATATGCAGATAGCAATGAAGAAGATAGAGCAATATGGAACTTAAATGTACACCAATTTACAGACATGGCTATTTACATAAACAATAGATCGGAGCAGGAACTTAATTATGAGAATTCAATTAAAGATATATATATTGAAAATGTAAGATTTTCTGGATTGGAATCTGGAAATCCAAGTTTATATTTTAAAAATGTTGAAGAGTTTGGAAAGATGTCTAGTAATGAGGATAATAAAATTACAGATAAACTAAAATTTGATATATTAAATGATGGAGATGTTGATTACTCTAAGCCACAAATGTATGCAGACTGTTCAAACCCAATAGTTCTAGAATATGTAAATAGAGATATTAAAGAAAATGAAATTATATCAGATATAAGTTCAGATTTAAGATTTGATGGTGAGTTATTAAGAAAAACAGGGGTACTATTAAGTACAATACAATGTAATGTTGCTTTCGACATAATAATAATAAATAACTATAATCAAAGATTTATTGCAAATGTATATCTAGATATTCCTTTATATGATACAGAAACTGGAGCTACAATTTACAATGGAAAAATGGTAAAAAAATTGGAAAATACTAATTTAATTAGATTCTTTAGAATGGAGTAAGGGTTGACTCTTGTAACATAGAAAGGAATTATTATATATGACAATAAAAGAGGCTAGAAATATTGCAAATAAAGTAATAGGACATATTGAAACAGATATTCTTTTAGAATATATTTTGAAAGTTGATAAACAATATTTAGTTATAAATTTGGACACAGAAATAAGTAAAATTAATCAAGAAAATTTTGAAAAGTGTTTAGAAAGATTAAAAAATGGTGAACCTATACAATATGTGGTATCTAAGGCAAATTTTATGAATATGGAATTTTATGTAGACAAAAACGTTTTGATTCCACAGCCTGATACAGAAATTTTGGTTGATGAAACTTTAAAAATAATAAACAGCTTTAATGGAAAATCTATAAAAGTTTTAGATTTGTGTACTGGAAGCGGAAGTATTGCTATATCAATTGCAAAATATACAAAAAATGTAGATATTTATGCATCAGATATTAGTAAAAAAGCCTTAGATATAGCTAAAAAAAATAATGAAAAATTAGTTAATGGTAAGGTAAACTTTATTGAATCAGATATGTTTGAAAATATTATAGGCAAATTTGATATTATAGTATCTAATCCTCCATATATCAGAAGTAGTGATATAAAAGAATTAGATATACAAGTACAAAATGAACCAATAATTGCTCTTGATGGTGGTGAAAACGGACTTAAATTTTATGAAATAATTAGAAATAATGTAGATAAATATTTAAATAAAGATGGTATATTACTTATGGAAATCGGGTATGACCAAAAAAAGCAAGTACAAGAAATATTTGAAAATTCACAATGTATAAAAGATCTAGCAAATAATGATAGAGTTATTATTTGGAAAAAATAGTTACTATTCACAGCAGTAAATGTTAATTAATGCAAACCAATTATAAAATTTTTGAGAAAGGATACTTGATATAAATGGATTCATTTTCAGCAAAAATAAAAAAAGAATTAAGTCAAATAAATAATTTAAATAATAAAAAATTAGTAAAAGCTGAACTTGATGGTTATTTACTTACTATTTCATCAAATAAATTTATTACAGAGAATCAATATAATATCAATAGGTTTAGTAAGCTGTTAGAAAATCTGGGAGAAAATGATTATAAAATTGAAATGCAAGGTAAAAATTTCTGTATTACGACTAAAAGAAAAATAAGTATTGGATTAAAAGAAAATTCAAATGAATTATTAAATCTAAATGAGGAAATGTCAGAAGAAGAAAATAAGTCACTAGTAAGAGGAACTTTTATGAGTTCTGGATCTGTAACAAATCCAAAAAATGTATATCATTTAGAAATTGTTTTTCAAGAAGAAAAAAATGCAAAATTAATTAAGGATATTTTAGAAAAAAGCAATATAGAATCTAAGATTTTAAAAAGAAATAAAAATTACATACTGTATATAAAAGATGGTGAAAAAATATCTGAGTTTTTAGCTTTCATTGGTGCTAATAAGTCAGTGCTTGATTTTGAAGATGAGAGAGTTTTAAAAGATATGAGAAATAGTGTAAATAGACTTGTTAATTGTGAAACTGCAAATCTAAATAAAACAATTTCAACTTCAGTAAGACAAATTGAAGATATAAAATTAATAAAAGCAAAAAAGAAATTTGATAAACTTACTGATAAGGAAAAAGAATTAGCTAATTTACGACTAGAAAATCCTGATGCAAGCTTGTCTGAGTTAGGAAATCTTTTGAAAAATCCAATCAGTAAGTCTGGTGTTAATCATAGATTAGAAGAAATAAAAAAGTTAGCTGATGAGCTGAGAAATGATTAAAACTATAGCTTATAATAGAAGCAAAAAATCAATTTTAATTGGAGAAATAAATGAAAAATATAGGAATATATGTACACATACCATTTTGCAAACAAAAATGTAATTATTGTGATTTTACTTCTTTTTGTAATAAAGATAATTTAATAAAAGATTATATTGATTGCTTAAAAGAAGAAATTATTTCTAGAAGTAATTTAGACTATCACATAGATACAATTTATATAGGTGGAGGCACTCCATCTTATATTAAACCTAAATATATTGAAGAAATTTTATTAGAAATTGAACATAATTTTGATTTTGATATTAATGCAGAGATTTCAATGGAACTTAATCCAGGAACAGCTACTAAAAAGAATTTAGATGATTATTTTCAAATGGGAATAAATAGACTAAGCATTGGACTTCAATCTGCTAATGATGATATATTAAAAATAATTGGAAGAATACATAATTATAATGAATTTGAAAAAACAATAAAATATGCCAGAGAAGCAGGATTCAGAAACATAAATGTGGATACCATGATAGGACTTCCAAGTCAAAATATTTATGATGTAGAAAAAACTTTAGTTAACTTGATAAATATGGAGATTCCTCATATATCAGTATATTCTTTAATAATTGAACCAGATACAAAACTAGAGAAAATGGTTGATAAAAAAGAAGTAGAACTTCCAGATGAAGAGATGGAAAGATATATGTACTGGTATGCTAAAAGAAAGCTTGAAGAAAATGGATATTTGCATTATGAAATATCCAATTTTGCTAAAGTTGATAGAAGATGTAAGCACAACATAGACTGTTGGAATCAAAATGAATATTTAGGATTTGGAGTGGATAGTGCATCTTACGAAAATAAAGTGAGATATGTAAACACATCATCTATAGAAGACTATATAAATAATATCAAAAATAAGCAAAGTTTTAAAAATGTAAGAATTGAAGAAAAGCAAACTAAGAAAATGATGATGAATGAGTATATGATGCTTGGATTAAGAAAAATAAATGGTGTAAATTTAAATGCATTTCAAATAAAATTTGGAGAAAATGCGCTTAAAGTATTTAATAAAAAAATAACTAAATTACTTGAAGAAAACTTAGTTCAGGTAAATAGTGATAACATTAGACTAACAAATAAAGGCTTAGATTTAGCAAATATTGTCTGGGAAGAATTTGTGTAAAAATTTAAATAAAAATACAAAATCTATTTTGTAAAAGTAAAAGAAAATTATTGACTTTAAATTATGCAAATGCTAAAATATTTATTGTATACATAAAATTACAGAAAGAGAGAATAAAAATGAGAAAAAAAGAAGAAAAAAATAATGAAGAAGAAAAAGTTACAAAACCTAAAAAGCATTTTGATCCAGCAAGGGGTGCAGCAAGAATAATAGCTTTGTTATTAGCATTAATGATGGTTGTAGCAGCTAGTGCAACTTTTATATATTATGTATTAAATGTTTAAAAATATTTTAAAGAAGGTAAAATTATATGTTTGAAACAGTAAATGAACAAATGAAAATAGATTTTCCATCATACATAAATGAACTTAGAACTTATCCATGGCAAATCATAACTCTAATAATAGATATAGTATTAGTAGGATTTTTAATATATGGATTTATTAAAATAGCTAAAAAATCTAGAGCAATACAGTTAATGAAAGGTATAATATTTTTAGTAATAGTAACTGTATTAAGTAATATATTTAAACTTAGGATACTAAACTTTATTTTAACATCTTTTATGACATATGGAGTTATTGCATTATTACTAATATTCCAACCAGAATTGAGAAGAGCTTTAGAGCAACTTGGTTCTAGTACATTTACTAAAATGTTTGGAATTGATAAAAGTCTAAGAGATAAAACAAAAGAAGATATTTACAAAGTAGTAATAGCAGTCCAAGAACTAGCTAAAACAAAGACAGGAGCATTAATTGTTTTTGAGAGAGATATTGGACTTCAAGATATAGTTGAAACAGGAGTTGTACTTGATTCTGAGATTAGCCCTCAATTGTTAGTAAATATATTTGTTCCTAAAACACCTTTACATGATGGAGCTGTAATAATTGCAAACAATAAAATAACATCTGCTGCTTGTATATTACCTTTAACAGATGACAAAGACGTTGTAAGGGGACTTGGTACAAGACATAGAGCTGCAATTGGAATATCAAAGGAATCTGATGCAATAGCAGTTGTTGTTTCAGAAGAGACAGGAAAAGTTTCAATAGCTAAAGATGGTACATTAATTGTTGATGTAGAAGAAGAAGCTTTAAAGAGAATATTAATAAAAAATCTTGTTACTGCAAGGTTTGGTCCAGAAGTAAAGAAAGACAAAATATCTGAAATAAAAGGTAAAATGAAAAAGAAAAAAGATAAGATCATAGAATATAGAAAATTAGCACAAGATAAAAAGAAGGAAAAGACTACAAATAATAAAAGGGAAGAAAGTAAATAAAAAATAATGAAGAATATTAGACTAACAATTGAATATGACGGAAAAGATTTTAAACGGTTGGCAAAAACAACAAAATCAATTAAATATTCAAGGTGAAATAGAGAAAGCAATAGAAAATGTAATTGGCGAAAAAGTGGAATTAATCGGTTCTGGGAGAACTGATGCAGGAGTAAATGCTTTAAATCAAGTTGCAAATTTTAAAATTGAAAAAGATTTTCCTGTGGAAAAGATTCCAGTTGCATTAAATTCTCAATTAAAAAAATCAATCAGGATAAAACATGCAGAGGAAGTAGATGAAAAGTTCCATAGCAGATATAATTGTAAAAAGAAAACATATGAATATACAATCAATAATTCTGAACAAGGAACTGCAATATATAGAAATATGCAATATCATTATCCAATTAAATTAAATGAAGAAAAGATGGATAAAGGGATAAAGTATTTAATTGGAGAACATGATTTTAAATCATTTAAGGCGAGTCGGCACAAGTAGTAAAAGTAGTATAAGAACAATATACAATGCAAATGTAGAAAGGGATGGAGATATAATAAAAATAACCCTAACTGGAAATGGTTTTTTATACAATATGGTAAGAATTATTGCAGGAACATTATTAGAAGTTGGAGAAGGAAAAGTAAATCCAGAAAAAGTAAAGGAGATATTAGAAGCTAAAGATAGATTAAAGGCAGGAAAAACATTACCAGCAACAGGATTATGTTTAGTAAATGTAGTTTACGAATAAAGTTAACAAAATAGTAAGGTGGATAATATAATATAGCAGGAGGAAAATATATGATAGATCCAATCTTACTATTTTTTGTATTTCCACTTGTAACAATAATATTTGCAATAGCTTTAGAAAACATTTTTAATAATCCTTTTTTAGTAGCTGCAATAATATTTGCAATATTTTTGATAGTAACATTTACTGCATTTACAATAGATTTCTTAATATATGCAATAGCATATGGCATTTTAGCACTTATTACTGCTTTGATATATAGGACAATTAGAAACATACTTGATAGATTAGATGACTTAGATAATAACAACGGAGGCAATAATAACGGAGGAAACAACAACGGAGGAAACAACAACAGTGGAAATAACAACAGTGGAAATAACAACAGTGGTAATAATAATAGTGGCAACAACAATAGTGGTAACAATAACAGTGGAAATAATAACAGTGGCAACAACAATAGTGGTAACAATAACAGTGGAAATAATAACGGTGGCAATAACAACGGTGGAAATAATAATGGAGGCAATAATAATTGCTGCAATAATAATTGCCCAAATACAAATGCCTGTAGAGTATGTTGCTGTCAAAGACAATTTTTAAGATGCTTGCGAGGAAGATAATAAAATTTAGTTATTAACGTTTTTGAATAAAAGTTAATAAAAAGAGAAAGTTTACATTGGAGTGAACCTAGAAATTTTCACTTCACATAAGACTTTCTCTTTTACATATAAATTCAAAGTGAATATTATTAATGAAAAGCAAGAACAAGCTGTTAAAAAAATTTATTTTAAATTAACAATTGTCACTCCATAATCACCTTCGCCATATCCAGCAATATTAAATGAATCTACATATTTAGATTTCTTTAAATATGAATGTATGCCTTCACGTAATTTTCCAGTTCCTTTACCGTGAACTACTCTTATCTGATGAAGATGAGCCATTTTACAATTATCCAAATATTTATCAAGTATCTCAACGGCAGATGCAACATTTTCACCAATTAAATTGATTTCAGTTGAAATATTTTGTGATTTGTTATTAGAAACATGAACTTTTCCAGAGTTTTTATTATCAACTTTTTTAGAATTATCATATTGATTATTTAATTCTAATAATACACTTAAATCTAATCCATCTCCACCAATTTTATTTATAGATTCATTTAATTCATTTCTTATAGAATTTGCTTTTTTTACATCATTTAAATTATTTAATTCTTTAATAACTTTGCTTGTTTTGTCTCTAGCAGAAATTAGTATATCTTTAGCTTCTCTTTTAGCTTTGTCTATTTTTTCCTGCTCTTTAGCTAATTTTTCATTATTTTGATTTTCTAGATTTTTTCTCAAAACTTCTATTTGAGACAAGTTTTTTTCTATCTCTTTCTTTTCTTTTTCAATTTCAGCTTTATCATCATATATATCTTTCATCAAAGTTTCAATATCAGTATCAGGCTTTGAAATAAGCATAGATGCTCTATTTATAATTTCATCAGAAATACCTAATTTTTTGCTAATCTCAAAAGCATTACTTTTTCCTGGAATTCCTAATAAAAGATGATATGTTGGCTTTAAAGTAGCTAAATCAAACTCACAGCTAGCATTTTCAAAACCATTATGAGTTATACAATAATTTTTTATTTCGTGATAATGTGTAGTAGCAATAGTAAAAGCTTTTTTATTATTAAAATATTCAAGAAGGCTTATTGCTAGATTAGCTCCCTCTAAAGGGTCAGTTCCAGAGCCAAGCTCATCAACCAAAATTAAACTATTCTCTGTAAATTTATTTATAATGTGCACAATATTAGTAATATGAGAAGAAAAAGTACTTAAAGATTGTTCAATACTTTGCTCATCACCAATATCTGCAAAAATATTATCAAAGATTTTTATTTTACTACCTCCACTTACAGGAATACAAATTCCAGATTGAGCCATTGCACATAAAAGTCCAACAGTTTTTAATGTAACAGTTTTTCCACCAGTATTAGGACCAGTAATAACCAAGGTATTAAAATCTTTTCCAAGAATAACATCAATTGGAACAACCTTGTCTTGATTAATAAGAGGGTGTCTAGCTTGTTTTAAATCAATATAACTTTCTATTTCAGGCTTAGTACAATTGTAATCAATCATAAACTTTGATTTTGCTAATATAAAATCTAAAGTTCCAATTAAATTATAAGAATATATTAAATTATCAATAATAGGAAATAGTAAGGCTGAAAGTTCTTCTAAGATTCTTTCAATTTCTTTATTTTCATCAATAATTAAACTATTTATCTTATTATTCATATCAAATATAGCCATAGGCTCAATATACACAGTAGAGCCACTAGCTGATGTATCATGAATAAAGCCTTTAACTTTAGATTTATATTCTTCTTTTATAGGAATAACGTATCTATTATTTCGAATAGTTATAACTTGATCCATCATATATTTTGAGTATTCACTAGAATGTAGAATATGATTTAATTTTTCCTTGATTCCTGTTTCTAAGATTTTTTTGTTTCTTCTAATCGAAAGTAAAGTGTTAGAAGCATCATCAGAAATCTCAGTTTCAGAAATAATACATTTAAAAATTTTATTTTCAATATCAATATTTGAATACAAATTTTCAAAATAATCTTTTAGATAAATTACTTCTATACTGGAATTCTTTTTATAATCAATAAGATTTCTAGCTACTTTGAGTAAAGTAGCTATTTCCAATAAAGCTTTAGAGCTTAAAGCCATACCACTTTGCAATTTCTTAAAGTGAACACTTAAATCTAAAATTTCTTCAATAGGAAAAGAACCATTTGAAGACACCAAGTTAGCAGCTTCATTGGTTTCATTTAAATATTTATTAACTTTTTCATAATCAGTATATGGTCTTAAATTAACAGAAAAAGCCTTTCCTAAAGAAGTCTGACAATATTCTGATAACTTATTGCATATTTGATAAAATTCCAATTTGTTTAAATATTTCTCAATCATAATATATATATTATAGCTGAAAATGCCAAAATGTCAATAGTTGTCAATGAGTGTCAATGGGGACGGAGGTTTTTGACAATGCTTATGTCAAAAACCTCCGTCCCCATTGACACCCATTGACATTAACAGTTGAAAAATAAAATTTTAGGTGGTATAATGCAAGAAAAAACAAGGAGCAAGAAATAATGTTAAATGGAAAGTTTGTACACCTACATGTTCACAGTGAATTTAGTTTATTAGATGGAGCAAATCGAATCAAAGATCTACCTGTAAGAGCAAAAGAACTTGGAATGGATGCTATGGCAATAACTGACCATGGTGTTATGTTTGGTGTAATTGATTTTTACAAAGCATGTAAAGAAAATGGAGTAAAGCCAATAATAGGATGTGAAGTATATGTAGCACCAAGAAAGTTAACAGATAAAGACCCAATGATTGATGGTAAGTATAATCATTTAATATTACTTGCAAAGGATAATGAAGGATATAAAAATTTGACTAGACTTGTATCTTTAGGATTTACAGATGGATTTTATTACAAGCCTAGAATAGATAAAGAAGTTTTAGAAAAATACCACGAAGGACTTATATGTTCATCTGCTTGTTTAGCAGGAGAAATTCCAATGTATATAAACAAAGGTGATATGGAAGGGGCAAAAAAAGCAGCTCTTTGGTATAAAAATCTTTTTGGAGAAGATTATTATCTTGAAATACAAAATAATGGAATAAAAGAACAGGCATTAGTAAATCAAAAACTAATACAAATGTCTAGAGAGTTAGATATACCATTATTAGCAACAAATGATTCACATTATCTAAAAAAGGAAGATGCTTATAATCATGAGGTTCTTTTATGTATTCAAACAGGAAAAAGAATGTCTGATGAAGATAGAATGAGATTTGATACAGATGAACTTTATATTAAGTCTCCAGAAGAAATGATTGATTATTTTAAAGCAGTTCCAGAGGCTATTGAAAATACTGTTAAAGTAGCAGAAAAATGCAATGTAGAGTTTGAATTTGGACACACTATATTACCAAAGTATGATGTCCCAGAAGAATATGCAACTCACTTTGATTATATTAAAAAGCTAACAGACGATGGAATAAAAAAGAGATATGGTAAAAATGTATCACAAGAAATTCTCGATAGAGAAAGTTATGAATTAGATGTAATAAATAAGATGGGATATGTTGATTATTTCTTGATAGTTTGGGACTATGTAAATTTTGCAAAAACACATGACATTCCAGTAGGACCAGGTAGAGGTTCAGGAGCTGGATCAATAGTTGCTTATGCTATGGGAATAACAGACATTGATCCGATTAAATATGGACTTATTTTTGAAAGATTCTTAAATCCAGAAAGAATAAGTATGCCAGATTTTGATATAGACTTTGATTTTGAAAAAAGAGAACAAGTAATTGATTATGTATCTAATAAATATGGTGCAGACCATGTATCACAGATTATTACATTTGGTACCATGGCTGCTAAAATGGTAATTAGAGATGTTGCAAGAGTGTTAGATTTTCCATTCTCAGAAGCAAACAGTCTAACAAAAATGATTCCTAATGAAGTTCATATAACGATAGCAAAAGCATTGGAGATAAATAGAGAGTTTAAAGAATTATATGATACAAATCCAGAAATAAAGAAAATATTAGATATTGCAATGGCATTAGAAGGTATGCCAAGACAGGCTTCAACTCATGCTTGCGGAATTATTATAGCAAGGGAACCTGTTGTTAATTATGTTCCATTATATGCAAGAGATGGGATAATTTCTACACAATATATAATGACAACACTAGAAGAACTTGGACTTCTAAAAATGGACTTTTTAGGACTTAGAACATTAACAGTTATAAGAGATGCAAAAGATTTAATAAAAGAAAACCAAGGTGTTGATGTAGAATTTGACAAAGAGATGAATGATCCTAAAGTATATAAACTATGGCAAGACGGAGATTCTATTGGAATATTCCAATTTGAAAGTCAAGGGATGACAAACTTTATGAAGGAGCTAAAACCAGATTGTCTAGAAGACATTATAGCAGGAGTTTCACTATATAGACCTCGGACCAATGGACCAAATACCAAGATATATTGCAAATAAAAAGGACCCTGCTAATGCAGTATACACACATCCATCTTTAAAGCCAATATTAGAGGTTACCTATGGATGTATGGTGTATCAAGAGCAAGTTATGCAAATAGTAAGAGACTTAGCAGGATATTCTTTAGGAAGAGCTGATTTAGTTAGACGTGCAATGGGAAAGAAAAAGCTAGATGTAATGGCAAAAGAAAGAGAAAACTTTGTACATGGAAAACTTGACGAAAATGGAAATGTTGAGATACCAGGCTGTATTAGAAATGGAATAGATGAAGCATCAGCTAATAAAATATTTGATGAAATGGCAGAATTTGCGAAATATGCATTTAATAAATCCCATGCAGCATGTTATGCAGTTGTTGCTTATCAAACAGCATATCTAAAAGCATACTATCCAGCAGAATTTATGGCAGCAATGCTTAACAGCTTTTTAGGCAATTTAGGAAAAGTTCCAATATACATAAATGAATGTAAAAGATTAAATTTAAAAATACTTAAACCAGATATAAATAAAAGTTTTACAAAATTTACAGCAAAAGGTGATAGCATAAGATTTGGACTAGGAAGTATTAAAAATGTTGGAATAGCAGCTGTAGATGCAATAGTAAAAGAAAGAGAAGAAAATGGAGAATATAAAGACTTTACAGACTTTGCAGAAAGAATTTATGGAGAATCTGTAAATAAAAAATGTATAGAAAGTTTAATAAAATCAGGAGCATTTGACAATTTGGGCAAAACAAGAAGTACTCTAATTGCATCATATGAGCAAATTATTGACACTATTGCAGATTCAAATAGAAAAGATTATTCTAACCAGATAACAATGTTTGATATATCAAATACAGAAGAAGATATACAAAAAATGAAATATAACTTTAATGAAGTAAAAGAATATACTGAAAAAGAACTTTTATCAATGGAGAAAGAAATGCTTGGAATCTATATTTCAGGTCATCCTCTTGAAAAATATAGAAAACAAATAGAAGAAACAACAAATCTTAATACAATGCAAATTGAACAAGCTTTAGAACAACTTGAAACAGAAGGAAGATGTGATTTAGAAGATGGAAAGCAGGTAACTTTTGCAGGAGTTATTAGCAGTGTAAAAAAGAAATTTACTAAAAATAATAAGGTTATGGCATTTGTTACAGTAGAAGATTTATATGGAAGTTGTGAAATTATTGTTTTTGAAAGTTGCTACAATAACTGTAATAGATTACTTATGGAAGAAAATCTTATTATGATTAATGGAAGAATAAGCATAAAGGATGAAACAGATATAAGCATAATTGCAAACACAATAACAGAACTAAAAGAAAATGGAAGAAAGCATCTAGAAATAAATATAACTAACTTGAATGAAGAACAAAAGGAAAAGTTAAGAGGAGCTATCAAATTTTTTACAGGTGACAAAAATAATTTAGCAATAGTAGTTATTCAAGGTGATGAGCAAAAATCATCAGGAGCAATATATGCAACAGATGAAATTATAGGTGAATTTGAAGAAATTGCAGGAAACGAAAATGTCAATGTCATTGAGGACGGAGATTCTTGATGTCAGTAGGGACGGAGATTCTTGACATGTCAATTGGGACGGAGTTTTTTGACATGTCAGTAGGGACGGAGGTTTTTGACATAAATTCAAGATGTAATAAAAATGCATAATAGTAAATTAATTCTTTAATGACAAATTTTGTTATTATTTCATATAATTGTCAAAATAGTATTGATTTTTTATAAAATTTATGATAATATATTAAATGTTAAACCTTTTACTTAGTCTTAGGATAATTACACCACTAAGGCTCAGCTAAAGGATAAGTCATAATTTTTATGATTAAATTTATATAAGGAGGTGTATAACTATGATGACAAAGGAAAGAAAAGAAGAAATTATCAAAACTTACAGAAGAGATGACAAAGATACTGGTTCTCCAGAAGTTCAAATAGCTCTTCTAACAGAAAGAATTACAGAATTAACAGAACATTTAAAAGACAACCCAAATGATAATCATTCAAGAAGAGGATTATATAAAATGGTTGGAAATAGAAAAAATCTATTAAACTACTTATCTAAGAAAGATATTCAAAGATACAGAGACATAGTTGCAAAATTAGGATTAAGAAAATAGTATATAAAAAGCGAACGTATTAGATAATTACTAATATGCTCGCTTTTAAACTCTTTGATTTTCAAATATTTAAAATAAAAATTATGATTTAGGTAACATTTATTTTAATAAAATTTTTTATGTAATTAGTAAGACCAGTAGCTTGTATGATATAAATTATATAATTTACATCATAGAGGTTACAGTCTAACTGATTACAAGAGGAGGTAAAAATGTTTAAAATTTATGAAACAGAATTAGCAGGAAGAAAATTAACAATCGAAACAGGAAAATTTGCTAATCAAGCAAATGGAAGTGTTACAGTAAGATATGGTGAAACAGTTGTCATGACAAATGTAACAGCATCAAAAGAACCAAAGGAAGGAGTTGATTTCTTTCCATTATCAGTAGACTATGAAGAAAAATTATATGCAGTTGGAAGAATACCTGGAAGCTTTAATAGAAGAGAAGGTAAACCAGCAGATAAAGCAATCTTAATTTCAAGAGCTATTGATAGACCAATAAGACCACTATTTCCACATGATTTTAGAAATGATGTTTGTATAGTAAACACAGTATTATCAGCCCACCAAGACTTTAGCCCAGAAGTATGTGCCAATATTGGTACATCAGCAGCACTTTCTATATCAGATATTCCATGGGCTGGACCAACAGCTGCAGTTCAAGTTGGTTATGTAGATGATAAAATAATAATTAATCCAACAGAGAAAGAAAACAAAAGAAGTAGATTACATTTAACTGTTGCAGGAACAGAAACAAAAATAACAATGATTGAAGCAGGTGCAGATGAAATACCTAATGAAACAATGCTTCAAGCAATTAAAGAAGCTCATAAAGAAATAATAAATGTATGCAAATTTATTTCTTCAATAAAAGCTGAAATTGGAAAACCAAAATTTGAATATCAATCTTTTTCTGTAACTCCAGAATTTTACCAAGCAGTTACTGAAAAGTTTGAAAATGAAATGTATGAAGCAGTACAAAATACAGATAAAGAAGTCAGAAATGATAATGTTGATAAGGTAGCAGAAGAAATTAAAAATCTAGCAATAGAAATGTATGGTGAAAATGCTGAAGAAGAGCATGCATTTGACATAGCAACATCTGTTCATGACTTAGAAAAAGCATGTGTTAGAAAAATGATTTTAACAGAGAATAAAAGACCAGACGGAAGAGCTATTGATCAAATAAGACCATTAAGTGCAGAAGTAGCTCTACTTCCAAGAGTACATGGTAGTGGACTTTTCTCAAGAGGACAAACTCAAGTACTTTCTATCGTAACACTTGGAACTAAAAAAGATGAGCAAGAACTTGATGGATTAGATAGTGAAACTTCAAAAAGATATATTCATCAATATAATTTCCCATCATATAGTGTTGGAGAAGCTAAACCATCAAAAGGACCTGGAAGAAGGGAAATAGGACATGGTGCCTTAGCAGAAAGAGCATTAGCTCCAGTAATACCATCAGAAGACGAGTTCCCTTATACTATTAGAGTTGTTTCAGAAGTACTAGAATCTAATGGATCAACATCACAAGCAAGTATTTGTGGAAGCACATTAGCATTAATGGATGCAGGTGTTCCAATTAAGAAACCAGTAGCTGGAATTTCAACAGGACTTATTACTAATCCAGATGATCCAGAAAATTATATAGTATTGACTGATATACAAGATATTGAAGATTTCTTTGGAGATATGGATTTCAAAGTTGGAGGAACTAAAGACGGAATTACAGCAATTCAAGTAGATATTAAAATAGACGGATTAACTTATGATATTATTGAAAAAGCATTTGAAAGAACACAAAAAGCAAGAAGTTATATCATAGATGAAGTTATTCTAAAAGCAATACCAGAAGTAAGAAAAGACGTTTCTAAATATGCTCCAAAAATCATTCAAACTTTAGTACCAGTTGATAAGATTAAAGATGTAATTGGTTCAGGTGGAAAGACAATAAATAAAATAATAGAAGAAACAAATGTTAAGATTGATATTGAAGATGATGGACATGTATTTATATATGCAGAAGATATAAATAATGCTGAAAAAGCTCTAAAAATTATTGAAGATTTAACAAGAGATATTGAAGCTGGAAAAATATATAATGGAGTAGTTTCAAAAATTGTTCCATTTGGAGCATTTGTAGATTTAGGAGGAGGAAAAGAAGGATTATTACACATCTCTAAGATATCTAGCAAAAGAGTGGAAAAAGTTGAAGATGTCCTAGCAATTGGAGATGAAGTTACTGTTAAAGTAAATGAAATAGATAATCAAGGAAGAATAAATCTTAATATGAAAGACTTAGAAGTTGAAAGTAAATAAGTATTAACCTTAATATGAAAGACTTAGAAGTTGAAAGTAAATAAGCATGAACCTTAATATGAAGGTCTTAAAAGCAAAAGTAAATAAGTATAAATCTAAAAAATAATAGCATAAAAAACTTTAATAAGCATATAATATAAGTAGCTAACATAAAAGGAGAATATGATGGTTACAGATATAAATTATTGGAGTAAAGTTATAAAGCGTATATTCAGTCTTGCGCTAACAATACTACTCTTATTTGTAATTTTTAAATTATCTGTATTTTATATACCATTCTTAATAGCCTTTGTGTTAGCTCTTTTTTTTGAACCTATTATAAAATTTTTTATGAAAAAATTTAAATGGACAAGACGTGTAAGTTCAATATTAGTGATTTTTGTGTCTATTGCTATTTTAGTTGGAATCATTGGTTGGGGAATAGTTACTTTATTTAATGAAGCAACAAATTTACTTTCAAATTCAGGAGAATATTTTGGCAGAATACAAAGTTTAATAAATAACATAACAAGTAAAAATACTTTAATTGACAAATTACCAATAGATTTATCTAAAAGTATTGAAAATGCACAAACTGAGCTTATATCATCAATTACAACTTGGATTACAAATTTATTAATTGGAATAAGAAATTGGATAACAAAGATACCAAATTTAGTAATGTCAATATTTTTTGTACTCATATCATTATACTTTATGTGTACAGATAAAATATATATGATTGACCAAATGGAACATCATATTCCAGATATATGGACTAAAAAAATATCAAAACATTTACATTCAATTACTCAAAAATTAGGAAAATATTTAAAAGCAGAAGCAACTCTTATTTTTGTTTCTTTTTTAATCTCATTAATTGGTTTTACTATATATAATATTATAGGCTTAAATGTTGGCTTTCCTCTTTTGATTAGTTTAGGAATTGCTTTTGTAGATGCTCTTCCAATATTAGGCTCTGGTGCAGTGATGGCACCTTGGGCAATTATTGAAGTTATAAATGGTAACATCAGACTTGGAATTGCAGTAATAATTTTATGGGCTATTATGGGAATTGTAAGAAATATACTAGAACCTAAATTAGTAAGTAAACATATTGGAATACATCCTGTGTTTACTTTAGTTGCAATGTATACAGGATATAAGTTAATAGGATTTTTTGGTATGATTTTAGGACCAATTCTTTTAATTGTTTTAAAAGAAATATATACTCCTTTAATAGATAAAGGAGTATTAAGAAGTATATTTGATAGAGAGGGGTAAATAAGTTTTCTATATAGTTTTATCGTAAAGAATGGTTATATAGTTTTATAGTCAAGAGGGGTAAATAAATTTTCTATATAGTTTTATCATCAAGAGGAGGATAAACAAATTCATCTTCTGGAGTATCACATTTTTCTATTGCAGTTATTTTAAGAACAGGCATTTCACCTTTATAATTTCCTTTTATAATAGTTCCAGTAACTTTTACCCAATCGCCATCTTTATAATTTGAAGCATTATCACATTCTGATAGAATTCCCACAACTACAGCACTATTGCTTGAATTTAAAATCATAGTTCTTGATAAAACAAATTGGTTATCATTAAAATCAGGCATTCTATAAACATATCCAGTTATATTTACAGTTTTATTTACATATTCATCTATATTTTCATGAGCAAATTTCAAGAATAAAGTATAATCTTTAGTTGTTATATCTAATGTATTATTTTCAATTGTATTTTCATTGGAACTTACTCCTGCCTTAAATATTGAATATACAGAAAATGCAATTATAGCAACAATTATAACTGCAACTATCAACAAAATTAATTTAGCTATTTTCTTGTGATTTAACTTAAAATTACATACAAACATAAATTCCTCACTTTCGTTAATTTTAATTTATTATTAGAGTTCGTCCATTATTCTATATTTGTCTAAATTTTAAATTATTCTTTTAATATTTAAAATCTTTAATTTTTCTTGACTTGATATTACCAATAATATATAATTTAACTGTTATATTATATGAAAGGAGAATATGCTAGTTTAAATTAGCATAAGCTAATACATATGAAAAAAAATGTAAAAGGAATTTCACTAGTAGTTGTCATTCTTATTGTAGCAATTATAATTACAACAATAATAAATATTTTTATGATTGATTCTATAATAAAAGATAAAAAAATAGCAAAAGAAAATAATATGCAAGAAAGTAATATTATAGAAAATAATAATGAAAATGAAATTACTGGAAATTATAGTATTATACCTGAAGAAAATATTTCATCACAGATAACAGAAGCAAAAAAGGCTGGAACTATATTTGAAACAACGAGCATATTAACAGATAAGGATAATCAAAGTGTAGTAATTCCAGAAGGATTTAAGATAGCAGAAGATTCAGCAAATACTGTAAGTAAGGGTATAGTAGTGCAAGATGAGAAAGAAAATGAATTTGTATGGGTACCAGTATCTAATATAAATGAAATGGTAAAATTACAAAATGGAAGTCAGGATAATTATGAAGGAAGATTATATATTTTTCCAAATGATCAAGGAATATTAGAAGAGCCATCTGGTGGATATGGCATTGGTACAACAAGTTATAGAGAGCCAGGAGTTGTTACAAATAATAGTAATTCAGATGTTGCAAGTGGAACAATGTATGATGGAAATATAGAAAATTTAAATAAAGCAGGATTTAATGAAGATTTAAATAGAGATGGTATTGTAAATGCTTATGATTTCCAGATGCAACTTCAAAATGAATTTAACGAAATGGTTAAAAGTGTAGAAAAATATAAAGGTTTTTATATTGGTAGGTATGAAACAGGAGATTTGAGTAAAGAAAAAGCAGTAGTTAGAAAAAATAATAGTGATATAGCAAATCAAGACTGGTATATAATGTATAAGTTAAGTAAAACAATCACAGATACAGAAAGTGTTGTAAGCCATATGATATGGGGCTGTGAATGGGATAGTGTGTTAAGATGGATGACAACAAGTAGTGATGAAAATATTGCTAAAATTACAATTCACTCAGAAAATAGAGGAAATTATGAGTCTTATTATGTAAATCCAACAGGCTCTAAAGAAGAATATAAAATAAACAATATATATGATATGGCTGGAAATGTATATGATAGAACTATGGAATGTTTGGGATATAATAGTAGAGTAAACAGAGGAGGTAGTCATTCAAATAATGCATTATATTTTCCAATAAGTGCTCGTGGAACATCTGAAACTATATTAGAAAACGCAGATTATGGAACAAGGTCTGCATTGTATATAGTTGTAAATGAGTAAATATAATTAAATAGCTAGTAGATTAACCATAAAGAGTAACAAAAAGAAAAGGGGATACTATAAAGGAGGAAATATGCTAGAATTAAAAAATATTAGCAAAGTTTATGAAACTCATAATTTTAAACAAAATGCATTAAAAGATGTGAGTATAAGTTTTAGAAAAAATGAATTTGTTTCAATTTTAGGACCATCTGGAAGTGGTAAAACAACATTATTAAACATAATAGGAGGTCTAGATAATTATACATCAGGTGATTTAATAATAAATGGAATAAGTACTAAAAAGTATAGAGATAAAGATTGGGACACATATAGAAATCATAGAATAGGTTTTGTATTTCAAAACTATAATTTAATACCACACCAAACGATTTTATCAAATGTAGAGTTAGCCTTAACACTTTCAGGAGTATCTAAAAAAGAGAGAGTAAAAAGAGCAAAAGAAGCATTAAAAAAAGTTGGACTTGAAGAACATATAAATAAAAAGCCTAATCAATTATCAGGTGGACAAATGCAAAGAGTAGCTATTGCAAGAGCATTAGTTAACAATCCAGACATATTGCTAGCAGATGAGCCAACAGGAGCTTTGGATTCAAAAACAAGTAAACAAATAATGAATTTATTAAAAGAGGTTGCACATGATAGACTTGTTATAATGGTAACACATAATAGTGAACTTGCTAATGAGTATTCAACAAGAATAGTAGAGCTTAGAGATGGTAAGATACAAGGTGATAACAATCCATTTAATGAAGAAGAAAAAAATGAACAAGATAATAAAAGTAAAAAGAAATTAAAAACAAATATGTCATTTTTAACAGCATTATCACTTAGCTTAAACAATTTAATGACTAAAAAGGGAAGAACAATTCTTACAGCCTTTGCGGGTTCTATTGGAATAATTGGAATAGCACTTATATTATCTTTATCAAGTGGTGTTCAAGAATATATAAATAGAGTCCAAGAAGAAACTCTTACATCATATCCATTAACTATTGAAACTGCTTCTATCGATCTAGGTTCTGCAATGACAGAAACAGAACTAAAAAAAGTTAATAAAGAAGGCAGAGATCCTGATAGAATATATTCTAATAACACAATAGGCGATACTATGTCAATTATGAGTAGTAGGGTTCAAACAAATAATTTAAAATTATTTAAAGAGTATATTGAAGATGAGTCAAATGGAATACAAGATTATACAACGGCTATAAGTTATGCATATAATTTACATTTACAATTATTTAAAAGTGATGTATCTAATGGTGTAGTTCAAGTTAATCCAAATACTGTACTAGAAAGTATGGGTATGTCTTTAAATGAGATGCAATCTATGTTTGTAGTAAGTGATGTTTGGAATAAAATGTTTGAAAATAATGATTTAAATAATCAAATGTATGAAGTTGTAAGTGGTAGACTTCCAGAAAAATATAATGAAGTAGTCGTATTAGTTGATGAAGACAATCAAATAAGTGACTTTGTTTTATATGCATTAGGAATAAGAGATCAAAAAGAATTAGAAGATATGTATGAAAGAATAAAAAATGGAGAAAAAGTAGATTCTGAGGAAACAAGTTATAGTTATGATGATATTATGAATTTATCTTTTAAATTCTTATTAAATACAGATTATTATGAAAAAAACAATAATATTTGGGTAGATAAAAGTGAAGATGAGGAATATTTAAAACAAAAACTTGAAAATGCTGAAGAAATAAAAGTAGTAGGAATAATTAAGCCTAATAAGGATGCAACAGTATCAGGAAGCAGTATGGGAGGAATTCTTTATACAAAAGAACTTGAAGAATATGTAATTAACAAAATAAACGATTCTGAAATTGTAAAACAGCAAAAAGATAATCCTAGTGTAAATGTTATAACAGGTTTAGAATTTAGTGATGAAGAATTTAATATACAAAATTTAAGTGAAGAACAAAAAATGTATCTTGGATCATTACCAGCAGAACAATTATCAGATTTAATAGCACAATATAAAGAACAAGCAGAAGCAACATATGATACGGTTTTAGAAGAGTTGGGTTCAGTCAATTTAGAGGAACCATCTACAATATATTTATATGCAAAAGATTTTGAATCAAAAGAAAATATAAAAAATATAATAAGTAATTACAACGAAAAGCAAAAATCTGAGGGCAATGAAGGAAATGTAATTAATTACAATGACTTAGTAGGAATGTTAATGAGTAGTGTTACTGATATAATAGATATGATTAGTTATGTATTAATTGGATTTGTTTCAATTTCTTTAGTAGTATCAAGCATCATGATAGGAATCATAACATATATATCTGTTCTAGAAAGAACAAAAGAAATTGGAATATTAAGGTCAATTGGAGCATCAAAGAAAGATGTTTCAAGAGTATTTAATGCAGAAACTTTAATAGTAGGTTTGTTTGCAGGAATACTTGGAATTGGTGTAACAATACTTTTAAATATACCAATAAACTTAATCATATCTAAGGTTGCGAATGTAAGCAATTTAAGTCATTTGCCTTTAGTTGGTGGAATAGTTTTAGTTGCTATAAGTGTAATATTAACAACAATTGCAGGATTAATTCCAGCAAAAATGGCAAGTAAACAAGACCCAGTTAAGAGCTTGAGAACTGAGTAAGCTAAATTAAAATAGAATAAAGCAATTAGCGAATATATTAAAAAATAAAAATTTGATAATATAAAAAAGTTTAGCAAAAAGTAAAATAAATCAATAACAAAATAATAAAAAACTCCATATAATGTATAATGAAAGGAGTTTTTTATTATGTGCAAATTTATACATAAAATAATCACATTAACACTTGTATTTGTAACAATACTTTGTTTTTGTACAACTCTTGCAAGCAAATGCATTGCTGTTACACCAGAATTAGATTTAGCTTATTCTGGAATAGATGTAAGCGACTGGCAGGGTTATATTGATTACAGCATGGTAAGAGATTTTGGAATAGATGTTGTATTTATTAAAGCAAGCCAAGGAAGTGATTGGAAGGATCCATATTTTGAAATTAATTATGAAAATGCAAAAGCAAATGGATTAAAAGTTGGATTTTATCATTTTTTAACAGCTACGAATGTTGAAGAAGCAAGGCAGGAAGCTCAATTTTTTTCATCAGTAATATCTGGAAAACAAGTAGACTGTAGATTAGTTATGGATTATGAGACATTTCAAGGAGCTGATATAGATACAATAAACCAAATATCTAGCGTATTTTTAGAAACAGTAGAAAGTCTTACAGGAAAACAAATGATGATATATAGTGACCTCTATAATGCAAGCAACGTCTTTGGAGAAGATTTATCAAGTAGATATCCGTTATGGCTTGCATATTATGGAGACAGAAACTTTTTAGATAATATAACTACTAACTGGAATAATTATATTGGACTTCAGTATAATGATATGGGAATGGTTATACGGAATAATGGGCTTTGTTGATAGTGATTTATTTACAGAAGAGATATTTTTGGATGATACTCAGATTTTGCCAGAGATTGAAAGACCAGATGATAATGAAGATTCTTCAGAAACAATACAATATACTGTGCAAAGAGGAAATACACTTTCAGGTATTGCTGAAAGATATGGAACCACAGTGAGTGAAATTGCAAGTATAAATAATATAAGAAATGTTAATTTAATATTTCCGGGGCAGATTCTTAAAATTCCAACTAATTCAACAGTACAAGGAAATGAAACAAGAGCCACTGGGAAAATTATATATACAGTAAAGCCAGGAGACACACTATCAGAAATTGCTTTAAGATATGGAGTCACTGTTAATCAAATAGTTTCTTTAAATAATATTAAAAATCCAAATCTAATATTTCCAGGTGAGAAATTAAGAATTACATCTATATCAATGACAAATTCAAGTCAAAATCAAGTCCTGAATAAGCCAACAACACAAAAAGTTTATATAGTACAAAGAGGAGATACATTATCAGGAATTGCTCTAAGATTTGGAACAACAGTCCAAAATCTAGTAAATTTAAATAATATACAAAATCCAAATTTAATTTTTGTAGGACAGAGAATTATAATTTCAAAATAATAAAAGTTAATAATATAAATATAGTTATTTTTTCAAGCGATGCCCGCGCGAGCAACCTGACGGTTGTCGCTTCAGCTACGCGGCATTTTCAAAAATAACTGTATTTATGTTTTTTATAGATTTCATTTTTTATAATTACTCGTAAATTCCAATTTTTTTCATGTAATTTATGTAAGAATTATCAATATTTTTCCATACATCAATTTCTTCATCTAACTGGTTATAATCGAGGTTACTCTTTGATAATGCCTCATAACTTTTAATAATTTCCTGTTTAAAACTATCAGGACACCTTCCAATAATACGAGATATATCATAGTATTTATTACCAAAACCAGCAAAACCTAAATCAATAATTGCAGCGACTCTATTATTGTCATCTAATATAACATTGCTAGAATTTAAGTCGCCATGCACTAAGCAATTATTTTCCTTTTTAGAAAAGTCTGTATATTTCCAAAATACTTTATCTTTACTGTCAACATGAACATTTAAAAGTTCATCTAAGAAATCAACTAGATTTAAACCAATATTTTCTGTTTTAAAAATTTTATCTTTTTCAAATTTTACATTATGTAGTTCATACATAAATTTAGCAATATCATTTGAAACATTTTTTATTTCTTCTTGGCTTAAAGAATCCATTTTATCAGCAAGAACTGTTCCTTCGATTTTTTTATGAATACTAAAAGGCCTTGAATTATCATGACCGAGGTTAAGCTTTACTGTATTAAAATCAGTCTTACCATCAATAAATTTAGAAAATTCGTAATCTTTAACTATGGTTCTAGACCAGAAGTCATCTCTAGGAAATCTAAAAAAATAATTTCCATTATTAGTTGTTACTTCAAAAACTATATTTGTCCAGCCAGTAGAAATAGGGTGAATGTTTAACACTTTTTTATCAGTAAAATATTTTTTTATAATCTTTTCAAAATCCTCATCTAGTGTAAAGTAAGTTTTCATAATATAATTTTTTTTCCTTCCATTATTACTTTCATTAAATATAAATTAAACGCGTTATTTTTTTATTTATTATTGATAAAATGAATATTATTGCTTGTTTATCATTATCTCTTTTACTAAATTTATTATATTATCTTCTGATTCTTTATCAAAGTTGTTATATACAATATAATCAAACATATTTCTTAGATTACTATCATTACATATTTTGTTATAATGTTCATCAATCTCTAGAATTCTATTTCTCTCAACTTCAGGAGATAAAGCTCTTTTTCGAGTGTTGTTTTTTGCATCTTCAAGATTTTTAGGCATTATATATATTGCACATAGATTAGGACAAATCTTTTTAAAATCATAGATTGTATTATAATGTAATTCAAAAACAGTATTTTTATTAGAAAAAACTTCATCTTTTGTATATGCATAAGTATTTCCAAGCATATCAAAATCATAAGCAATTAGCCCTTTTTTCTTTAATTCTTGCAGTTCTTCATATGTTACGAAGTTTTTATCTACATTATTTTTTTCACCATTTCTAATTTGTCTGGTTGTTAATATTTTAATTTTTTCAAAACCGAGTCTTTCTACAATTTTATCTTTAAAAAAGGATTTTCCGACACCTGTTACTCCTGCTAGAGCTAATAACATAATAACCTCCATAAATAGTTATATTGCGATTATATAATAATATAGGCAAAAAATCAACTATTTTGCAAAATAATAGTCTAAAATGATTGATACTATTTTGCAAAACAATAGTCTAAAATTTTATAAAAAGTGGTATACTATAAAAAAGGAAGGGAGGAAATGTTAGTTTAGAAAATTAACATAAATTAAAATATGAAAAGAAAAATTGTTATTATAGGAGCTGGATTTGTAGGAACAAGTTTAGCATATTCATTACTTAATCAAGGAACAGTTGAAGAACTTGTTTTAGTCGATATAAATAAAGATAAGACTATTGGAGAGGAAATGGATTTATCTGATGGACTTCCATATTCTCCACATAAAATGGATATCAAGGCAGGAGATTATGAGGATTGTAGGGATGCAAGTATTGTTGTTATAACTGCAGGATTGCCTCAAAAGAAAGGTCAATCAAGGTTAGAGTTAGCTGTTGATAATACTAAAATAATGAAAGATATAACAGAAAAAGTTATGAAGAGTGGATTTAAAGGAATATTTATAATAGCAACTAATCCAGTTGATTTAATGTCTTATGTTGTTGCAAAAGTATCAGGAATGCCAACTTCTAAAGTAATTGGTTCAGGAACAGTTTTAGATACTGCAAGATTAAGATATTTGATTGCTGAATATTTGGATGTTTCAAGCAAAAATGTTCATGCATATATTTTAGGAGAACATGGAGATTCTTCTTTAGTACCATGGGAACATTGTTATGTTGGATGTAAAAGAATGATTGAGATAATGGAAGACAATAATTATCCAATGGATGACCTAGAGATGATACATGATAAAGTATGGAATGCAGCATATGAAATTATAGAAAAAAAGAATGCAACATATTACGGAATAGGTATGGCTTTAAATAGACTGATAAAAGCAATTTTGAATGATGAAAAAGCAATTTTAACAGTATCAACATATCAAAATGGTGAATATGGTAATGAAGGAGTATATATTGGAGTTCCAGCAATTATAGGTAGAGATGGGGTAAAAGATATATTGAAATTAAAACTTAATAAAAAAGACCAAGAAAAATTTGATAAAAGTTGCAATATCATGAAAGAAAATATAAAAAAGGCAATAAACTCTTTATTATAGCAAAGGCTTTTAATAAAGACTATGATATCACATAAATATAGTTATTTTCTCGAGCGATGCCCGCGCGACGCAACCTAAAGGTTGCTGCTCCATTCGCGCTGCGCTTGATAGCGGCCAAGGCTTTCTCAAAAATAACTATATTTATGTTTTCTTATACTGACTTATCAGTCTAAGCAAAAAAAATAAATTTATGATATACTCCTTATGGAAAAATATTTTATCTTATGATAGAATATAAAATGTAATAAGGAGTATTTAATATATTCTTTTTGTTAAGCAAGAAAGGAACAAATTTATTATGAATAAAAAAGATGATGACTCTTTTATATTTTTGAAAAGAATAAAAGATAAAGATATAAGAAGAGTATTTGAAGCAGAAGAATTTAAGAATGTAAAAGAAATAATATATAATTCTGCAAAAATATTTAAAGAAAGAATCGCATTTGTTATAAAACACAAAAATAAAAATGAAATCGAGTATGAAAACATTACATATAAGAGACTTTTAGAGGATATTAATAAGTTGGGAACAGCTTTTTATTCAATGAAACTTATTGGAAAAAGAATTGCTGTAATAGGCAAAAACAGGTATGAATGGGCTTTAGCTCATTTGGCAAATCTTTTAGGTGGTATAGTATCAGTTCCACTGGACAAAGACTTGCAGTATGAAGAATTAGAAGGTTCGCTAATTAGAAGCAAAGCAGATGCAATAGTTTTTGATGAAAAACTTGCTGACGAAGTTACAAAAATAAAAGAAAATGGAAAAACAAATTTATCAGAATTTGTTTGTATGAGCAGTATAGAAGGATATAGTTCTGTTGGAGAGTTAATGGAAAGAGGACAAAAACTTATAGAAGCTGGAGAAAAAGATTATATTGACTGCGAAATAGATGAAAATGCAATGAGCATATTATTATTTACATCTGGAACAACATCTAAATCAAAAGCAGTTATGCTTTCACAAAGAAATATTGCATCAAACATCTATGCACTACAGGTTGCAGAAGATATTAGACCAACAGATACTAATATTGCATTTTTACCATTCCACCATATATTTGGTTCGACTTGTATGGTGCTTATGCTTGCAAATGGAACTAAAACGACGTTCCCTGATGGATTAAGATATATTAAGCAAAATTTAAATGAATATAAAGTCACAGTATTTGTTGGAGTTCCTGTTTTAATAGAAGCAATTTACAAAACTATTATGAAAGAAATAGATAAACAAGGAAAAACAAAACTTATAAAAATAGCAACACTGATTAGCAATATATTATTAAAGTTACATATTGATATTAGAAGAACATTATTTAAACAAGTTATAGATGCACTTGGTGGTGAGCTTAGATTTGTTGTGTCTGGAGGAGCACCAGCTGATTCTAAGATAGCAAAAGGATTTAATAGCTTAGGAATAAAAACCGTACAGGGATATGGATTAAGTGAAACTTCTCCAGTAATTGCAGGGGAAAATGACAAGATAATGGTTCCGGGCTCTGTTGGCGTACCAATGATTAACAATGAAGTTAAAATCGTTAATCAAGATGAAAGTGGAATAGGCGAGATAACAGTTAAAGGTCCAAATGTTATGCTTGGATATTATGAAATGCCAGAATTGACCGAAGAAACCATAAAAGATGGCTGGTTCTATACAGGAGATTTAGGTTATATAAATAAAAAAGGTGTGTTATTTATAACAGGAAGAAATAAAAATTTAATTGTATTAAAAAACGGTAAAAAGATATTTCCAGAAGAAATAGAAACTTTAGTTAACAGAATAGAATTGGTTGAAGAGTGTATGGTATTTGGCATGCCTGATGAGAATGATAAAAATGATGTTATGCTTTCAGTTAAAGTATTTTATGATAAGGAAGTTGCAAAAGAAAAATATGATGGAATGTCTAAAGACGAGTTATATCAAGTAATCTGGAAGGATATTAAAGAATTAAATAAAACATTCCCAAGATATAAACATATTCAAAAGTTAATCTTGTCAGATGAAGAATTAATAAAAACAACAACCAAAAAGGTAAAAAGACAAGAAGAGATGAATAAAATATTAATGAATAAATAATTATACATTATCAAGGAGGGGATATAGATGAATATTACTAGACCAACAGTTTTAGAAGTGGATGTAAATGCCTTTAAATATAATGTAAGGAAGATACAAGAATATATAGGAGATAGCGTAAAAATAATGCCTGTAATAAAGGCAAATGGATATGGAACATATATAAATAAATTAAATGAGGTAATAAGTGATTTTGACATAGTGGCAGTTGCAAATGTGGATGAAGCGGTGGAACTAAGAGATAATGGATATTTAAAAGAAATATTTGTATTAAATCAACCATATGAAGATGAAATACAAAAGATTATAGAAAATAACATTACAGTAGGAATATGCTCTGATATTTTTTTAGATGAATTAGGAAAACTAAAAGAAAAAGTAAAAATACATATTGAAATAGAAACAGGAATGGGAAGGACAGGAGTAAGTTTAAGTAGTTTAAAAGAATATATAAATAAAATAAAACAGTATAAAAACATTGAAGTTGAAGGAGTATATACACATTTTTCATCAGCAGATTATGATGATGAATATACAAAAAATCAAATACAAATATTTGAAAAAGCAGTACAGGAAATTCAAGAAGAACTTGGAAGTATTAAATATATTCATTGCTCAGCATCAAATGGAATATTAAATTATCCAAGTAAATGCTTTAATTTAGTAAGACCAGGAATTATTTTATATGGATATAATTCTTTTGATAAAACTATGGAGAAAATAGAATTAAAGCCAGTTTGTAAGTTAAAATCAAAAATAACATTTCTAAAAGAAGTCCCTGAAAATACTTCAATAAGTTATTCAAGAACATTTATAACAAAAAGAAAGACTAAAGTTGCAACTATACCAATAGGATATGCAGATGGCTTGAGAAGATGTCTATCTAACAATGGAGAAGTCTTAATAAATGGTGAAAGAGTACCAATCATAGGAAATGTTTGTATGGATGGATTCTTAGCTGATGTAACAGATTTATCAAATGTAGAAGTTGGAGATGATGTTTACATTTGGGATAATGAAAATATAACCTTAGATGAAGTTGCGGATAAATGTAATACAATAAATTATGAAATAATGAGTACAATTTCTTGTAGAGTTCCAAGAGTTTTCATAAACAATTAAGGGCTATATTCAATATAATTTAATTGCAAAATTTATATATATAATGCAAGAAAGAAAAAAATAATATATAAATAAAAATTAGAAAAATAGGGTCAAGTGAAAAAGTAAATGCAATTCTATTAGAAAAATAGTAGTAAAAGTGATATAAAATCTTGTAAAAGCTATTTCTTAATGATATAATGAGAAAAAATTTAGGAGGAATAAAAATGATACCTTTTTCAAAAATATCTATAACTGACATAGAAAGAAAATATATAGAAGAATCATTAAATGATAATAAAATATGTGGAGATGGTAAATTTACTAAAAAGTGCAATGAATGGTTTAAAGATAATTGTAATATAAATAATTTTTTACTAACAACTTCTGGTACACATTCTCTTGAACTTGCTGCATTACTTTCTGAATTAAAAGAAGGAGATGAAGTTTTAGTACCATCTTATACTTTTGTATCTACAGCAGATGCAATTTTATTAAGAGGAGCAAAACCAGTTTTTGTTGATATTGATAAAAGAACATTTAATATGGATGCAAATTTAATAGAAGAGAAAATTACACCAAAAACAAAAGCTATATTTACAGTTCATTATGCAGGTGTTGCATGTGATATGGACAAAATTATGGATATAGCCAAAAAGCATAATTTAATAGTAGTTGAAGATGCCGCACAAGGAGTGCTAGCATATTATAAAGATAAACCTTTAGGAACAATAGGTGATTATGGTTGCTACAGCTTTCATGAAACTAAGAACTATGTTATGGGTGAAGGCGGAGCAATAATAGTAAAAGATGATAAAAAATTCCAAGAAGCTGAAATAATTAGAGAAAAGGGAACAAATAGATCTCAATTTATAAGAGGACAAGTAGATAAATATACTTGGCATGAAGTTGGTTCATCATATTTACCATCTGATATTTTAGCAGCACTTCTTTATGGACAACTACAAAGAGCAGATGAAATAATGGAAAAAAGAACTAGAATATGGAACAAATATAATACTGAATTAGAACCTTTAGAAAAAGAAGGAAAACTTATAAGACCATATATACCAAGTTATGCAAAACATAATTCTCATATGTATTATATAGTTTTACCAACAGAAGATATAAGAAATAAATTAATGGACAAGCTAAAAGAAAATGGGGTATTAGCAGTATTTCACTATATTCCATTACACACTTCTCCAATGGGAATTAGGTTAGGATATAAGAAAGGAGACTTACCTGTTACAGAAGAATATGCGGCAAGACTATTAAGACTTCCATTATTCCCAGATATGACAGAACAAGAAAATGATTATATTATCAAGTTAATTAAAGATACATTGTAGGAGAAAAATTCAAAATGTCAACAAGGATTTCCTTAGTGTGTGAAATATATATTAGGATAAGAAAGGTTTGAAATATATATGATTAAAAATAATGTAGAACTTAGAAAAATAACAATAGATGATACAGATAATATTATTAAATGGAGAAATAATCCTGAGGTAAAGAAAAATTTTTGCATACAATATGATTTTACTAGAGAGATACATCTTAATTGGTACAAAAACAAAATAGAAACAGGAGAAGTTGTTCAGTTTATAATAATTGATAGAACAACAAATAAAGATGTAGGTTCAACATATTTGAGAGATATAGATATGAAAAATAAAAAAGCTGAGTTTGGAATATTTATTGGAGAAAACAGTGCAAGAAATAAAGGCATAGGAACAGATTCAGCTAAACTTATTCTTAAATATGGTTTTGAAGAACTAAAGTTAAATAAAATATTCTTGAGAGTATTTTCAAATAATCTAGCTGGAATAAAAGCATATGAAAAAGCTGGTTTTAAATATGAAGGAACTGCAAAGCAAGATGTAATGCTACCTAATGGAGAATATCAGGATATCATATTTATGGCAGAATTAAAATCCGATTTCGAAAAGAATTAGAAAAAGATTAGAAGAAAATTTGAAGAAGTTATAATTTTCAAAAAGAACTTTTAATTTAGAAAATTCAAACAAGACTTAAGGCTTAGAAAGGGATGTGATTAAAAATGGAAAAAATATCTTTTGTCATACCATGCTATAATTCTGAGAAGTATGTAAAAAATACAGTTAGTGAATTACAAGATGTAATAAAAAATAAATTACAGGCTTATAAAACAGAAATAATTTTAGTTAATGATGGCTCAAAAGACGGTACATTTAAAGAAATAAGTAGCATAGCACAAAAATCAGGTAATGTAGTTGCAATAGATTTTACAAGAAATTTTGGACAACATAATGCAATTATGGCAGGGTTAAATAATTGTACTGGAGATATTATTGTATGTTTAGATGATGATGGACAAACTCCTCCAAATGAAATAACAAAGTTAATAGATAACTTAGATGAAGACACTGATGTTGTTTATGCAAGATACAATGAAAAAAAGCATAGTGCATTTAGAAATTTTGGAAGCTATGTAAATAGCATTATGGCAAAAGTATTATTGGATAAACCTAAGGACTTATACATTTCTAGCTTTTTTGCTATGAGGAAATATGTTAAAGATGAAATAATCTGTTATACAAACCCATATCCATATATGGAAGGGTTAGTTTTGCGTGCAACAAATAAAATAAAAAATGTTGATGTAAATCATAAAGAAAGGAAAGTTGGTAAATCACAGTATAATTTTAAAAAATTATTAAGACTATGGATAAATGGCTTTACTAATTTTTCTGTAAAACCGCTTAGAATAGCAATATTATTTTCATCTATATTTATGATAGTAGCAGCAATACTCTCAGTTGCATTAATAATAAATAAACTAATAAATCCATTAGTTCCAATAGGCTGGACATCAATGATTATTCTGTTATTGATAATTGGTTCAGTTATTACATTTATTCTAGGTTTAATAGGAGAGTATGTTGGAAGAATATATATATCAATAAATAATAATCCTCAATATGTAATAAGAAAGGTAGTAAAAAATGAAAAAGAAGATTGATATTAAAGGTCTAATAATGTTAGAAATAGCTTTTTTCATTTATTCTTTAAGTTCAATGTTTTCTAAAAATGCAACATATAATAATGAACAATTTATACATATTATAATATTTTATTTATTAAGCGTTTTTATGCTTGGAATATACGCTATTGTATGGCAACAAGTATTAAAAAGGATAGATCTTTCTGTAGCATTTGCAAATAAAGGCATAACAATTATATGGGGAATGATATGGGGTGCAATTATATTTAAAGAAAAAATTACTTTAGGAATGATTATAGGCGCAATAATTGTTATAATAGGAATTATAGTTATGATGTGGGGCAATAAGGAGGAAGAGAAAGTTGATTAAGTATGTAATAATATTTATCTTATCAGTATGCGTTTCCTCTATTAGTCAAATATTACTAAAAAAAAGTGCTAATATAGAAAGAAAAAATAAAATAAAAGAATATTTAAATATATATGTAATTTCAGCATATACACTGTTAGTTATATCTACATTATTTACAATGTATGCATACAAAGGAATAAATCTTTCTGTCGGTGTAATGATAGAATCTTTAGGATATATTATAGTAACAGTATTAAGTTATTTTATTTTAAAAGAAAAGATAACTAAAAATAAAGTAATAGGAATATTTTTGATAATTTTAGGGGTTACTATATTTGGAATATTTAGTTAAAATAATATGAATAAGGGGATGTAAAATGAAAAAAATAGTTAATTACATAAAAAATAATAAATTTTATGTTTTGTCAATGCTCATAGGATCTTTATGTTTTATACTTCAGATGAAATTTGTTGTATTATATGGAGATGATTTTTCACTTGGAATTACTTCTAAAGAAGGCATAGGAGCAGCAATTAAATATTTTAAACAAAATTATATAGGTTGGGGAGGAGGCCCTACACCACTAATTGCAATAGTATTTCTTATGTTTAGAATTGGAGTATGGAAGATATTTAATTGTGCAATGATAATAACATCAGTTGTATTGCTTGTACGAATGATAACATATAAAAGAAATATCAATAAAGGAATAATTGCAACATGTATATGGATTTTAATATATATTTTAAACATATATATATCATCAGAAACACTTTATTGGGTTGATGGAAATTTAGCATATGTGTTAACAACATTTCAAGTATTTATATTTTTCTATTATTTGTATTCAAGAATGATAATGAAAACACCTACAAAAAAATATGATATTTTTGTATTAATATTGTTTGCATTCTTTGCAGGATGGTCAGGACCACAAGCTGGTGTACTTGCTGTATTAATACCTTTATTACTTTTTGCTTGGGTAAAATTTATAAAAAAAGAAAAGATAAAACCGACTTATATTGTAGCATGGATATTTGCACTAATAGGATTCTTGGTATACTATCTAGCTCCAGGAAACAATGCAAGATTAGAAGTTTCGTTTCCTACAATTGCAAAACTTAACCTTATTCAAAGAATAAAATATAGAGTTGAATCAATATATAATTTAATGTTTAATGAAAAAACATACGGATTTGCAAGTATTCCATTTTATTTATTACTATCAATTGGATTTATGAGTATAATAGCTATAAATAAAAATAAAGAGGAAAAAAATAAAAAGTTATATATAACAATAAATACTCTATCAATAATTCTAATTAGTTTTTTATGCATTAAATTAGGCTTAAATATGAATATAGATTTGTTTTCTAATTTAGGAAACAACATATTAAATTTTAACAATATATATGAAGCAATTAATAGTGGAACATTTTCAATTTTACAATTTATACCATACGCAATAACTAGTATAATACTTGTAATAAGCGTAATATTAGCATTTTATGTAAGCTATAAAGAAAAGAATCCTCTAGTAGTAATCTCATATGTATGTGCTATTTTAGGACAAATGATGATGCTATTATCACCATATAGTCCATTAAGAACTACTTTTATAACAATATTTTTACTATGGCTTTGCATTGGATGTTTGATAAGCATTATATTAAAAGATAAAGTAAATATTTTCTGGATTTCTACACTTGTATTAGCAATTACATTTAATATAAATATTTTATTAATAAATGCAGTTACGTATTTTATAATAAAAAGTTGTTTTGATATAAAAGATAAAAAATACAAAGTAGAGTTTTTCATAATTGCTATAATATTTATAATAATTTCAGGTTGTTCATATTTGATAACTTTAAGAGGATATATGATAAATTCTAAAATCTATTTCGAAAATATTAATAGGATAATGTATTTCAAAGAAAATAAGACAGAAGACAATGTGTTAGAATTAGTAAAACCAGATGAACCTAAATATGGATTTGGACTGCTAGTAGGAACAGATTGGATTGAAAATGACTTAAAGAGATACTTTGAATTAGATGAAAATGTTGTATTAAAATATGAAGAATAAATCATAAAAGGAGAGAAGTAATGAAAGGAATAATATTAGCGGGAGGAAAAGGAACAAGATTATATCCAATGACAATAAGTGTTTCAAAACAAATTTTACCAATTTATGATAAACCAATGATATATTATCCATTATCAGTATTACTTATGAGTGGAATAAGAGATATACTAATAATATCAACGCCAAGAGATATTAAATTATATGAAGATCTATTAGGAGACGGCTCTAAAATAGGAGTTAAGATTGAATATAAAGTCCAAGAAAAAGCATCTGGAATTGGAGAAGCATTTATATTAGGAAAAGAATTTATAGGAAATGATAATGTGTGTTTAGTTTTAGGAGATAATGTATTTTTTGGACAAGCCTTCAAAGACATTTTACATAGAGCAGCAAGTATAAAAGAAGGAGGATATATATTTGCATATCCGATTGACAATCCAGTAGAGTTTGGAGTTGTTGAATTTGATGAAGAATATAATGTAATTTCATTAGAAGAAAAACCAACAAAACCTAAATCCAATTATGCAATTCCGGGATTATATTTTTATGATAATAATGTTATAGAAATAGCAGAACATCTTAAACCGTCTGCAAGAGGAGAATTAGAAATTACAGATATTAATAATGAATATCTAAGAAGAAAGAAACTAAAAGCAATTCCTCTTGGAAGAGGCTTTGCATGGCTTGATACAGGAACTCCATCTGGAATGCTTAAAGCTAGTAATTTTGTATCAACAGTACAAGAAAGACAGGGATTTTATATTTCATGTATAGAAGAAATAGCATGGAGACAGGGGTTCATATCTGATAAGCAATTAGAAGCATTAGGAAATGAATTACATAAAGTCCAATATGGACAATATTTATTAAATTTATTGAAAGGGAGAAAATAAAAATGGAAAATATATTAGTAACAGGAGCAGCAGGATTTATAGGAAGTAACTTTGTGGAGTATGCATTAAAAAAGCATAATGACTATAATATTATAGTTTTAGATAAACTTACATATGCAGGAAATCTTGCAAACCTAAATAATGTAAAAGATAAAATAACTTTTATTAAAGGAGATATATGTGATGCTAGTTTAGTTGAAGAAATATTTGATAAATATAACATAAATGGTGTTATACATTTTGCAGCAGAATCTCATGTAGATAATAGCATAAACGCATCACAAGTATTTATGCAAACAAATATAATCGGAACATATACTTTAATTGAAACTGCAAGGAAGAAATGGGGAGAAGGAAGTAAAAATAAGTTTTTACATATATCAACAGATGAAGTATTTGGAACACTAGGAGAAGAAGGATATTTCACAGAAAAATCTCAAATAAAACCTAACAGTCCTTATTCATCATCAAAAGCAAGTTCAGACTTAATTGTATTTGCTTACGGAGAAACTTACAAAATGAATGTAAATGTAACAAATTGTTCAAACAACTATGGACCATATCAACACAATGAGAAATTAATTCCACATATGATAAAGCTTGCAATGAATAATGAAAAATTACCTGTATACGGAAATGGAAGAAATATAAGAGATTGGTTATTTGTAGAAGACCATTGTGAAGCAATAGATTTAGTATATCAAAATGGCAAATCAGGAGAAAGATATAATATCGGAGGACATAACGAAAAAAGAAATATTGATATAGTAAAACTAATATTAAAAGAACTTGGAAAATCAGAAAATCTAATTTCTTTTGTTACAGACAGAAAAGGACATGATTATAGATATGCAATAGACCCAACTAAAATAAAAACTGAATTAGGATGGGAACTAAAAACAAAATTTGAAGATGGAATTGTATATACTATTAAGTGGTATTTAAATAATCCTGAGTATTTAAATTAGTAATACCTTGTTTCATATTATAGCAACTAGAAAAAACACAGTTTTTATACCTTTTAGTTTTATTTAGTTTAGCAAAAAATGACCAAATAACACTAATTAAAACTAAATAAACAAGACCCAATTCGAGTAAAATTCGTGTAAATATAAAATAAGAGAGGAAAAATTAAATGTCAAATGATTTATCTTTGATTGATAAGAATATAAATCCTATTTTTGAAGAAATTAGAGATTTAATAAATAATAGTAGGAATAGAGTATATAGTGTAGTAAATACAGAAATGCTTAACTTATATTGGAATATAGGAA